>CALHHY010000013.1 GCA_938030665.1 uncultured Litoreibacter sp.
TTGGGGCCGACCACGGTGACAATCTCGCCCGGGTTCACAGCCATATCGACGTCCCACACAGCGGCGGCGCGGCCATAGCGCACGCCAAGCCCAGTTGCCTCGATCAGGGCGCTCATGGGGCTTTGCAGGAGGGGCAAATCCCCTCCGCCTCGAAAACGGCGGTCTTGATTTCGAACCCGGCTTCAGCGGCGGCGCGGCCCAACTGGCCTCTGTCTGGGTCGGCGGGGGCCTCTGCCACCGCGTCGCAATCGGTGCAGATCATGAACGCAGGATCATGCGCCGTACCGGGGTGGGAGCAGGCGACATAGGCGTTCAGCTTCGCGATCTTATGGGCAAAGCCGTGGCGGACCAGAAAGTCCAGCGCCCGGTAGGCCACCGGCGGCGCTGACCCCAACCCGTCCGCATCCAGCCGCGCCAGCACGTCATAGGCCCCCATGGCCTTATGCTCGCGCAACAGGATTTCGAGCGTCCGCCGCCGGACCGGGGTGAACTGCGCTTTCGCGGCGGCGCAATGCGCTTCGGCGGCGCTGATCGCGTCCGCTACGCAGGCGCTGTGATCATGGGGGTCAAAACCGGGCATTGCGACCTCATTTAAAGTTTGTTATGTTATAACGTAACATGTATCCGGGCGCCAGCCCTTTCAGCATCAGGAGCCCGCCCGCCATGCTTAAACGAACCGCCCTCTGTCTAACAGTAGCCCTTCCCGCCCCGGCCTTCGCGTTGGAGGTGGCGGCGGATATCGCGCCCATCCACTCGCTCGTGGTGCAGGTGATGCAAGGCACGGGGACGCCGACGTTGCTGATTGACCCCAGTGCTGACCCCCATACCGCCTCGCTGAGGCCGTCGGATGCCAAGGCGCTGGAGCAGGCGGAGGTCGTGTTTACGCTGGGGGAGGAACTGACCCCTTGGCTGCCCCGTATTGTGGAAACGCTGGCCCCGAACGCCAAATCCGTCAGCCTGCTGGAGCATGCGGCAGTGTTAATCGAATTTGACGAACCACATGACCACGGGGCGCATGACGACCACGATGCGCATGGCGAACATGACGACCACGACGCGCATGCGGATCACGCGGACCATGCAGATCATGAAAAGCATGCGGATCATGATGACCATCACGCCGAACATAAAGATGAGGAACACGCCGACCACGATGAGCACGGCCACGAGGACCACGCCGAACATGTCGGGGAGGAGGCGCATTACCTTGACCCGCATGCCTGGCTGGACCTTAGGAATGCCGATGCCTGGGTGACCAAGATCGCCCAGACCCTGATCGCCGCTGACCCCGAGAATGCCAAAACCTACAAGCGCAATGCCGCAGCGGCACAGGAACGGATCGCGAAGCTGGAGCAGGAGATGGAAGATATCTTGAGCAGCGCCAACGAAATCAGCTACCTCGCCTATCATGACGCCTACGGGTATTTTGCCAGCCATTGGGGTTTGGAAAGTGAGGGGTCGCTATCATCAAACGAAGGCGCGCCGCCAAGTGCGGGCGACATGCGCCGGGCGCAGGACCTGATCGCTGACGGTCACGTCACTTGCGTCCTGACGGAGCAGCAATTCCCGGCCAAGGTCACACAAGTGATCGTCGAGGGGACGAACCTACCCGTCGTGGAGACAGACCCTCTGGGCGCGCGGCAGGTGGCTGGGGCGGATCTTTATCCCAACTTGATGGCCGCGCTTGCCACGGATGTTGCAGGTTGCGTGCCTCAGTCGGGTTGATAGAGCGGTACGGTCGAGATCGCCATTTTCGCCGAGCCGCTTTCAAGCTCCCGCGCATGGGCGACATAGATCAGCGTCTGGTTCGCCTCATCATAGATACGCTTCACGCGCAGCGATTTCAGGATGATCGACCGACGCTCCCGAAACACCTCTTCCCCCGCTTGGCTGCGGCTGATCTGCCCCAACGTAATCGGGCCGGTCTGACGGCAGGAAATGGCGGAGTTTGACGGGTCCTCAAACCAGTTGCCATTTGACAGCCGGTCGATAAGCCCGCGTTCGAAATAGCTGACATGGCAGGTGACGCCGTCAACATCCGGGTCGGGTATGGCCTCGATGATGATGTCATTGCCAAGCCAGTCTACGTCGATCTCGCCGACCTGTTCGGCAAGGGCGGGGAGGGCAATAAATGGAATGACCCCGGCTAGGGCTTTCAGGCGGCGCATGGATATCTCCAATAAAGGCATTCGATAGCCAACCCGGCCTGCGCAGATAAGGTTCCGATGCGGCAAACCTCCCGACCTTTCCGCGTTGCATCAGCGTATGTGAGAACATATGATGAACATATGGCGCAAAGAACCCTCAAAGACAGGCTCGCGATTCTCAGCGACGCGGCGAAATACGACGCCTCCTGCGCGTCATCAGGCACGACAAAACGCAATTCTGCCGGCGGAACCGGGCTGGGGTCGACCGAAGGGTCGGGCATCTGCCACGCCTACGCGCCCGATGGCCGTTGCATCAGCCTGCTGAAGATCCTGATGACGAATTTCTGCATCTATGATTGCGCCTATTGCATCAACCGGGTGTCGTCGAATGTGGACCGCGCGCGGTTCTCCGTCGATGAGGTGGTTTGGCTGACGACCGAATTCTACCGCCGCAACTATATCGAGGGGCTGTTTCTATCATCCGGCATTATCAAAAGCCCCGATGACACGATGGCGGATATGGTGCGCATCGCACGGGAGCTGCGGGTCACCCACAACTTTCGCGGCTATATCCACCTCAAAACGATCCCCGATGCTGCCCCCCAGCTGATCGAGGAGGCTGGGCTGCTCGCCGATCGGCTGTCGATCAATGTGGAGCTGCCGACCGACGCAGGTGTCAAAGCCTACGCCCCAGAGAAGGAGCCTGCTACGATCCGGCAGGCTATGGGGGCCGTGCGGCTGAAACAGGCGGAGTATCGCGAGAAAACCCATACGGGCAGGCGAAAAGGCAATTTTGCGCCCGCCGGTCAGTCAACGCAGCTTATCGTAGGGGCGGATGGGGCCTCTGACACGACGATCTTGAAAAACTCCACCGCGCTATATGCAAGCTACAAGCTGAAACGGGTCTATTATTCCGCCTTCTCGCCGATCCCCGACAGCTCCGCCAACCTGCCGCTGATCAAGCCGCCCTTGATGCGTGAACACCGGCTTTACCAGGCGGATTGGCTGATGCGGTTCTACGACTTTGCTGCCGACGACCTGACGTCGGAGGCGGAAGGTGACATGCTGGATCTGGCCATCGACCCGAAACTGAGCTGGGCGCTGAAAAACCGGGGGGTGTTTCCTTTGGATGTCAACCGCGCGGGGCGGGAGATGCTGTTGAGGGTGCCGGGTTTCGGCGTCAAAACGGTGAACCGGTTGCTTGCTGCCCGCCGCATCAAGGCGCTGCGCTATGACGACCTGACCCGGCTGGGGGCGTCGTTGAAAAAGGCGCGCAGCTTTATCACGACGCCCGATTGGTCGCCGGGTGGGTTGACCGATAGCGAGGGGTTGCGCGCCCGGTTTGCCCCGCCGCCCGAACAGCTGAGCCTGTTTTGACCCATCTGGTGACGCTGCCATGGATCGGCACATTCGAGGCCTGGCGCAGCGCGGCGCGCGTTTTGGCCCAGTCAGCCGTGCCTGGCGCGCAAATCGAATGGCGGTTGGAGGGGGAGAGCGCGGGGCTGTTTGCTCAGACTGGTCCCTTGCCCGAGGGCAACGCGGGCGACCTCCCGGTGAAGGTGCCCAAGGATTTTCTGACGCTTTGCCGAACGGTTATCAGCCATAGCCACCAGGAACGCTTTGCGCTGGCCTATGATGCGCTCTGTCGGGTGCAGGACCGGCCCCGCCTTCTTGCCGACCGGACCGATGTGACCGTGGGGCGGCTTCACGAAATGGCCAAGAATGTCCGGCGGGACATGCATAAGATGAAGGCCTTCGTTCGGTTTCAGGAGGTCGGTGCGCCCGTCGCGGGGCGCCGCCAGTTCGCAGCCTGGTTTGAACCTACCCATCATATTGTCGAGCCGATCACCGGATTTTTCGCGCGGCGTTTTGCGGATATGGATTGGGTCATCGCAACCCCGCGCATGACCGTGGCGTTTCGGGACGGTGTAGTTAGCTATGATACCTCCCTCCGGACCAAACCCGATTTCGAGGACCCGACGGAAGAGCTTTGGCGTACCTATTTCGCCAACATCTTCAACCCGGCGCGGCTTAAGGTGAAGGCCATGAGCTCGGAGATGCCAAAGAAATACTGGAAGAACTTGCCCGAAGCCGCGCTGATCCCTGACTTGATCGCGGGGGCGGAGGCGCGGGTGCGCGAGATGGCGGTCAAGGGGCCCTCGATTCCTCCAAGCCGGGCCGCGGCGATTACCAAAAGGCTGCAGGTCGCGAAGGCGCGCGAGATGCCAGAAGGCGGTCTCGACGGGCTGGCCGCCAGTCTTGAACGCTGGGCGCTATGCCCGATCGGAACGTGCGCGACGCAGGCCGTGCCAGGGGAGGGGCCGACAGACGCGGATGTGATGTTCGTGGGTGAGCAACCGGGTGACGTCGAGGATTTGAAGGGCCGTGTTTTCTGTGGCCCGGCAGGCCAGATGCTGGACCGCGCCTTCGGCGAGGCGGGGTTGGCGCGGGAGGCTTATTATCTGACCAACGCGGTCAAGCATTTCAAGTTTCAACCGCGCGGTAGACGCCGGATCCATCAATCGCCCGCCCGCGCCGAAATCGAGGCATGCAAATGGTGGTTGGAACAGGAATTAGCGTTGATCCGTCCAAAATTGATTGTGGCCATAGGGGCCACCGCGTTGGAGGCGTTGACCGGCATCCGCGCGGGCGTGCGGAACCGCCGGGGTCAGATAGAGGCCGGATTGGGTGGCGTCCCGGTCTATTCGACCGTGCATCCGTCCTATCTGCTGCGGCTGCCGGAGGGGCGGGACCAGGAAGCGGGCTATGCTGGGTTTGTTGCGGATTTGAGGCGGGTGCCCGAGGTGTTGGCGTCGGTTGCTTGATCGGGCGGGTGAGGGGGCGTTGCCCCCTCGGCGCAGCGGCGCCTCACCCCCAGAGTATTGTAAAGCAGTGATGAGCTTAGGAGAGGGCCTTGCGGACATTTTGGGCCGTCAAGGCGGAGACGCGGATATTTGATTCCACTGTCACGCCCGCGATGTGAGGCGTCAGGATGAGGTTTTGCAGGTCCGCGAATTTGGCGGCATCCTGTGCCGTCAGCGGCTCATTGGCGAAAACATCCAGGGCGGCGCCGCCGATCTTGCCTTGGTTGAGCGCGTCGGCCAGAGCGGCCTCGTCCACCACACCGCCGCGGGCGGCATTGATCAGGATGGCTGAGGGCTTCATAGCTTCAAACAGTGTCGCGCCTGCCAGATTTCGGGTGCCATCGGTCAAGGGGACATGCAGCGAGATGACATCTGCCGTGGCCGCGAGCGAAGGCAGGGCCTCATGTCTTTCGGCGCTTTGCCAGATCGCGTCAGCCGCGCCCACAAAAGGGTCCATGGCGGCGATTTTCATGCCCAATGCGCGGCCAAGCCCTGCGGTCTCCCGTGCGATGGCGCCGTAGCCCACCAGCCCCAGGGTTTTGCCAGCAAGCTCGCAGCCAGACATTTCCTGGCGCGGCCAGTCGCCCGCAATCATCCGGTCAAAGCCCGCATAGGCGCGGCGCAGCAGGTTGGCGGCCGTGGTGATGACATATTCGGCCACTGACAGGTCGTTGGCGCCGGAGGCCGGGTGCACCGAGATGCCGCGTGCCTTGCAGGCATCAAGGTCGATATTGTCCAAACCGACGCCGAGGCGACCCACTGCCCGCAGGGACGGGGCGCCTCCCAACACCCCGTCTCGCACTTGCGTGCGGTTGCGAACGATGATCGCCTCGGCATCGGCCAGTTCCGCCAGAAGGCGGGGCGTGTCATCCACCAAACCAGGGTCATAGACGACCCGGTGGTCGCGCCGCAGGTCCTCCACCGCGGCCTCGTCCATGAATTCGCAGATGACGACTTTCTTCATGTTCAGGCGTTCCGCTCTTTGATGGTTTCCATAAAGCGGTGACGGATGACGACGGGGTCCATCGTGATGACGGGCACCTTGATATTGCCGCTCTCGCATTTGGCCACGATGATGGTCATCTTGTCGCCAGCAAGCGCGTCTTTAACGGCCTGAACGGTGTCTTCGGCCTTGCAGGTGACGACGTTCTCGCAGCCGCAGGCCTTTGCGACCTCTTCCAGCTTGGTTTTGCCGCCCGCATAGGTGGGCTGATCGCCGGTTGACCCGTAGGAGCCGTTGTCGATGATCAGCAGCACGTAATTGTCGGCCACGTTATTGGCGATGGTGGGCAGCGTGCCGAGATTGGTCAGCACCGAGCCGTCGCCATCAACAACCAGCACTTTTTCTTTCTGGGCCAGCGCAAGGCCAAGCCCGATGGAGGAGGCCAGCCCCATGGTCCCCAGCATGTAGAAGTTCGACGGCTGGTCGTCGATCATGTGCATTTCCTGGCTTGGCAGGCCGATGTTCATGACGGTCAGCGTGCCTTTGATGGTCGGCGCAAGCTCGCGCAGGATGTCGGAACGGATCATATCAGTAGCCTCCCCAGAAGGATGCGTCGGTCAGGATGGCGACCGGTTTGTTGCACATGAAGGTGTATTGGAGAATTTTGTCGAACTCCTCCGCGTCGGCCTGCTTGTGGAAATGGTAGGTCGGGATGTTGAGCTGCGCGAGCAGGGCCTTGGTGTGAACGGCCATCTCTGCCTGACAGGCCACAGGCTCTCCCAGCTCGCCGCGGTAGGAGATCAGCATCGGCAGCGGCATGCGGTAATATTGGGTCAGCGTGACCAGCGTGTTGATGGTCACCCCGATGGCGGTGTTCTGCATGATGATCGAGCTGCGCTTGCCGCCCATGAAAGCGCCCGCGCAAAGCCCCATGCCCTCGTCCTCTTTGTTGGAGGGTATGTGGTAGATGTCGGGATGCGCTTCGGCTTTCTCGATCACGCCGCCCAGCTGTTTGCACGGGACGGTGGTGATGAACTCGACCTTGTTGCGCACATAGGCGTCGATGATCTTGTCGTTGATATCCATGGGGGACTCCTTTGACGGCGGTTGATCGTCTCTTGCGTCAAAAGAATATCGATATCAAAGCATAGTTTTTTTACATGAGATAAATTTTTTCTTTACCAAGGAATTTTTTGGGGCTGACTGTCGCGCAGGCGACAATTCGCCGATCAATTTCCCGCTATGTCGGTTCTTGGTAGGGGTAACGAGTTGATTTTTTCTCCCTCACGCGACTTAGTGAGGCCATGCATGTTAGTAAAAATTACCCCGATCTTTTGTCCTGTAGCCTGTTAGATGGCTGGACCCTTTCTGACAAAACATGCTTCCTCGACCAATGCAGTACCCGACATTTTTCGCGTGACACAAGGTTGCTCAGCCAGGGTGACCTGTCAGGCGGCATGATGTTGATTGCGCAGGGCGTGGTCGAAGTCAGCTACCACACAGAAGACGGCATTCAGGTCATCATCTCGCATCTGGGGCCGGGCGACCAGCTTGGATTGATCGAGGCGTTCTCAGGCAGGCCCTGTGCTGCAAATTGCACCGCTTTTGCTGACAGCACCGTGGTTTTTGCGCCCCTGCCGCTGCTTGAAGGGGTGAGCCAACAGCCCGCTTTCATTCGCAATTTCGCGGGGCTGATGCACGATCTTTTGATGCGGGAAAATGTGACCAAGGCGGTGGACCAGTTCTATACGGCTGAGCAGCGCATTTGCAGCCATCTCAAGCAGATGACCCGGTTTGGGGCGAAGTTCAAACAAAGCCAGGGGTATCTGGCGCAAGCGGCCGGGTGCTCCCGCCAGTCGGTCAACCGTGAGCTGAAGAAACTGGCAGAGGCGGGGATCATCACCAAGGACCGGTCGGGCATCGAAGTTGTCGATGCGGCAGCGCTGGACCGGCGTGTGCATGCCTTGGGTGAAATTGCGGCGCAGTAAGCCGCGACGCTACTCAAGCAGCGCCACGACCTCTTCTAGAAGGCGGTCGGCCACCCGGCGCTTGGGGGAATCGGCGCGGGTCAGCAGTCCCAGCTCCCGTATTGGGGCGGCGGACAGCTTGTGCTTGCGCAACGCCTGAAAGGCGGGGTCGGGCGCGCAGATATCGGGGACAACCGACACGCCCAGCCCGTGGCCCACCATGGAGGCGACGGCTTCCAGCGTTTCCATCTCCATCGCGATGCGTACCGTTACGCTTTGCGCCGTGATCCAGTCATCCGCGATCCGGCCTGCGGCGGCGCGGCGGGTGTGGCGGATATAGGGGTGGGAGGCCAGCATCACCTCGGGCGTGTTTTCCGCCAGATCGGGGGCGCTGATCAGCACGAAGGGCTCGCGCGCGACGGGTTGCCAGATCAGCGTGCTCCGCCGCGCCGGGGCGGGGCCGAGCAGCGCCATATCCAGCGCGCCGCGTTCCAGTTGTTCGGCCAGGTCATCAGACAGGCCCGGCACCACCCGAATGCGCAGGCCGGGATACGCCGCCACCAGCCGCTTGACCGCGCGCGGCACCAGCCCCCGGAGGGTTGAGGGGACGGCGCCCAATGTGATCTCGCCAAACAGCTGCGCGTCGCCGGTCAGATCATCAAGCATGCTGTCATAGGCCTGCACGATTTCCTGCGCCTTGGGCACCAGGGCCTGACCTAACGGGTTCAGCCGCGGCGCCTTCCGGTCCCGGTCAAACAGGGTGACGCCAAGGCTGTCTTCCAACCGGCGCATCTGCTGGCCAACGGCGGCTTGGCTGACATGAACCCGGGCGGCGGCCTGCGCAAAGCTGTCGGTCTCGGCCACGGCAATCAGGGAGCGGAGCAGTGTCAGTGACATCGCTGGCCCCCCGCTGCCTAACCGCCGAAAATCGTGTCGGTCAGTTTTTTGGAGGCCGCGACCATCACATCTTTCTGCGCGATCGCCTCTTCGATGGTGACGCGCTGTGTGGGGCCGTGAAAGGCCACCGAGGCGCTGTAGCGCCCCGCATTGTCCAGAACCGGCACCGCGATGGCGATCATGCCGTCCAGAAATTCCTCCCGGTCCAGCGCGTAGCCCTGTTTGGCAATCTCCGTCAGCTCGCGCAGCAATGCGTCCGGGTCGGTAATCGTGTTACTGGTCTTGCGCTCCAAGAACATCACATTGACCAACCGGCGGCGCTCGGCCTTGGGCAGGGAGGCGAGGTAGGTCTTGCCTGATGCGGTGCAGTGGAAGGGCACATTGGTGCCGACGGGCAGCTCCACACGGAAGGGCCAGTCGGTCTCAACCCGGTCCTGATAAGCCATGCCGCGATCCTCGGGGACCACGAAGTTGACGGTTTCCTTTACTTTGCCTGCAAGCTCCATCAGTACTTGATGGCGCGTCACATGGCTGGCGGAGCTGTGTACGACGCCCGCCCCCATCATCCGCGCCCGGCGGCCGGGTCTGAGGCCGCGGCCGCGCTCGTCACGCATCAGGAACCCCTCATCCAGCAATGTGTTGCACAGCCTGTGTGTGGTTTGTTTGGGCAGACCAATCGCGCGACCTATTTCAGCGGGACTCATGGGGTCAGTCTGCAGGCCGACCGCCTCCAGTATAAGCAATGTCCTGAGATTTGTCGGAATACGCTCCGTCCCGCCCATTTGTGATCCTCCCAAACCAGTCATGAACAATTTTTCGCTTGTGCGACTCTTAGAAGCATGATGCAGTATAAAAACGGGACTTCAAGTCTCGATTTTAATAATTTCAACACTTTTGGGAGGAAGTGAGTGGAATTTGACTTCATCATCGTCGGCGCAGGCTCTGCAGGGTGCGTTCTCGCGAACCGATTGTCAGCCAATGGCAAATACAAGGTAGCGGTACTTGAGGCCGGAGGTAAAGACACTTACCCGTGGATTCACGTCCCTGTCGGCTATTTTAAGACGATGAGCAATCCGAACACGGATTGGATGTACAAGACTGAGCCCGATCCCGGCATTAATGGCCGGTCGATCAAATGGCCCCGCGGCAAGGTTCTGGGTGGGTCTTCCTCCATCAACGGGTTGCTGTATGTACGCGGTCAGGCGCAGGATTATGACGGATGGCGCCAGCTTGGCTGCACCGGCTGGTCCTGGCAGGACGTGGCCCCGCTGTTCAAGCGCTCCGAGAATTACGAGAATGGCAGCAAAGAGGACGAGCTGCGCGGCGGCGATGGCCCGTTGTCTGTCTCTGACACCACCGTCACCCGCCAATGTGTGGATGACTGGCTGACGGCGGCGGTCAATGCAGGCTACAAGCGCGCGGTGGATTATAACGGCGCCGATCAGGAAGGCGTGTCGCTGTTCCAGCTCACCACCCGCAACGGACGGCGCTGTTCTTCCGCTGTGGCCTATCTCAACCCGGCCAAATCACGCGAAAATCTGACCGTTCTGACGCGCTGCGCGGTTGAAAAGCTGACCTTCGAGGGCAAGCGCTGCACCGGGCTGATTGCCAATCACAAAGGCCAGCGGGTCACGATGAAAGCCCGTAAAGAAGTCATCCTTTCCGCAGGCGCGCTGGCCAGCCCGCAAATCCTGATGGTCTCGGGCATTGGCGCGGTTGATGAGCTGAAGCCGCTTGGTATCGACATGGTTCATGACAACAAGGCCGTGGGCAAGAACCTGCAGGACCATCTGCAGGCCAGGCCAGTCTACAAAACGTCGCTTCCCACCATCAATACAGAGGTGTCCAACCTGATCAAGCAGGCGTTGATCGGGCTGCAATATATCGCCACTCGCGGCGGGCCGATGGCCATGGCGGCGAGCTTGGGCACAGGGTTCCTAAAGACGCGCGAAGATCTCGAAGTGCCGGATATTCAGTTCCACATACAGCCGTTTTCCGCAGACAAGATCGACGAAGGGCCGCATAAGTTCTCGGCCTTCACTGCGTCGGTGTTGCAACTGCGCCCCGAAAGCGCAGGCCACCTGGAACTGGTGTCTGGTGATATGCGCGACTACCCGAAAATACACCCCAACTACCTGGCTACGAAAACCGATTGCGACACAATCGTCGAAGGCGTGCGGATCACCCGCCGGATTACCGGGACGGATCCGATCGCGCGGCATGTCATCGAAGAGCATACGCCCGGCCCGAACGTTGGCGACGATTACGACGAGATCCTGCACTGGGTCCGCGACACCTCTACGACAATCTACCACCCGACCGGCACCTGCAAAATGGGCGTTGATGACGCCGCCGTCGTCGACCCACGCTTGAAGGTCATCGGGGTGGAGGGGCTGCGCGTGGCAGACGCTTCCATCATGCCGATCATCGTGTCAGGCAACACCAACGCACCGTCGATCATGATCGGGGAAAAAGCCTCAGACCTGATCTTGGAAGATACCGAGGCCGCAGCCTCCGCCAGAGCAACGGAGATGGCCTAACCTCATGGAAACAGCAATCGATTTTGGCAAGATCATCATCGCTGATCTGATCTTGTCCGGTGACAACGCGCTGATCATCGGCATGGCGGCGGCAGGTCTTGCGCCCGAGCTGCGCAAAAAGGCCATTCTTTACGGCATGGTCATCGCGGCCGTGCTGCGCATCGTTTTCGCGATCATCGCCACCAAGCTGCTGGGCATCCCGGGCATCTTGTTCTTCGGTTCGCTGCTGCTCTTCTGGGTCTGCTGGCGCCTGTTCCAGGAAATCCGGGCGGGGATCGACCATCAGGCCGAGGAGGCGCTGGAAACAGCGGATGACCCCGAGGGCGGGTATACCGGCCCGCCGCGACGCACGATGGCCTCCGCGCTGATCTCGATCACCATCGCAGATGTCTCCATGTCGCTCGACAACGTGCTGGCGGTGGCAGCCATCGCGGATGGTGACACGACCAAGCTGGTCTTTGGTCTGGGCCTCGCTATTGTGCTGATGGCATTCTTCGCGACGCTGATCATGAAACTTTTAACAAAATATCCTTGGATATCTTGGCTCGGCCTTGCAGTGTTGATCTACGTGGCGTCCGAGATGTTCTACCGCGGGGTATTCGACATCAACCTGGGCGTTGGACCGTATCTAGGTCTCATTGAGGGGTGGGACCTGAGCAAGGGGCATTGAACAACATCACCATTCGCCATGCCGCGGGGAACCGGGGCGGGGTGAAAGCAACAGCCGGGCGATATGCCTTCATTGTCCGGCTCACAACTCAGAAGAAGGCTTTGGACCTTAAGGGAGGACCTAATGTTTGACTTGAAAACAATCACGGCGGGTGCGCTCGGCCTGACGCTTATGGCGTCTGCTGCAATCGCTGAAACCAAAATCCGCGTACAGTCGGTTATTCCGACCACGGCGGACGAGATCGTCATGCTGACCGATTTCGCAAATGACGTCGCCGCGCTGACCGACGGCGAAGTGACCATCGAAATTTTGCCAGCTGGCGCAGTTGTCGGCGTGCAGGAAACGCTGGACGCGGTTGACTCCGGCCTGATCGAGGGCGGTTTCGCCTGGACGCACTACTGGTCCGGCAAGCACCCGGCCGCCATGCTCTTCGGCTCCCCTGTTGCGGGCGCTGGCGTTGGCATGGACAACCTGGCCTTCATCTCCTGGTTCCTGAATGCCGGCGGCAAAGAGCTGTATGACCAGCTTTGGGACGAGATGGGCGTGAACGTCAAAGGCTTCATGCTGCAGCCAAACGGCCCAGAAGCTCTGGGTTGGTTCAAAGAGCCGATCGAGACGATGGCTGACTTCCGCAAGTACCGCTTCCGGACGCCTCCTGGCATCCCGGGCCAGACCTACAAGGATATCGGCGTTGCGTCGGTCGCCATGGGCGGCGGTGACATCCTGCCCGCGCTGGAAAAAGGCACAATCGATGCGGCTGAATGGTGCTGCCCGAAGCCTGACTCCGTGTTCGGCTTCCAGAAGGTGCTGAAGCACTACTATCTGCAAGGTCTGCACCAGGTCGTCGTGAATGCTGACATCTACATCAACGGCGATGTCTATGACAGCCTGACCGCCACGCAGCAGAAAGCGATTGAGGTTGCCGCAAACGCATCCCTGATGAAGTCGCTGGCTTACCGGATCAACGAGAACGGCATCGCGCTGGACAAACTGATCAATGAGGACGGCGTCATCCTGCATGACACCCCTGCCGACTACTTCACCGAGTACATGGCAGCAGCCGCCAAGGCGCTGGAAACCAACGCCGCAGAGAACGAGTTCTTCGCAGAAGTTTGGCAGTCCCAGAAAGACTTCGCCAGAACAGCTATCCCATTCTGGGCCGGTGCGCAGACCTCGAACGCCAACCTGGGCCGCGCATACGCTGCCGAGCTGGCAAAGCAATAAGCTGACGCTCTGATAAGAATGCCCCCCGCATGGCACTGCCCATGCGGGGGGCGTTTCCAGCCCGCCCGGGGAGGGGCGGGGGGTTTTTTTGCCCGAAGGGACACCCCACATGATTAACGAAGATCAGGACAAGATCGACTTCTCGGAATACGAGGATGTCGGCGACGAACTTCTGGCGGAAGCCGGCGGTGCCATCAACGGGGCCACGCTGCCCGACGACATGCACCCGACCGCCCGCAGACTTATCTACTTCATCGACGGCTTTTCAAACTGGCAGGGGCGGATTGCCTGCCTGCTGGTGGTGCCGATCATCTTTGGCATGTTCTATGAAGTGATCGCGCGCAGCTTCTTTCTGGCGCCGACGCTCTGGGCCTTTGACGTCTCGCGGATGCTTTACGGCATGTCCTTCATGTTGGGCGCCGCCTACGCGCTGATGCGCGGGCTGCACATCCGGGCGGATTTTTTGTATCGAGGTTTCTCCGAGCGGACACAGGGCCGGGTCGACCTGGCGCTTTACCTCGTCTTCTTCATGCCCTCGATGCTGCTGTTTCTCTACATTGCCTTCTTCTTCTTCGACAAATCCGTCGGCACGATCATTTCGGCCAATGTGAACCAGTTCATGCTGAACGCAGGAATGGTGACCGAGGAGACCGTCGGCAACCTGCGTATCCGCAACTTTGAAAGCGCGGGCGACAGCACCTGGGCGCCCTATGTGTGGCCGGTCAAAATCTCGCTGATGCTCGGCATCTTGTTCCTGTGCATTCAGGGCATCTCTGAAATCTTGAAGAGCTACTACGCGGCCACCCGCGGCAAGTGGCCACTGTAGGAACGGGTTGATGGAATTCTCTAACGAAATAATCGGCCTGCTGATGATCGGGGCCATGCTGTTCGCGATCTTTGTTGGCTTCCCGATCTCCTTCACCCTGATCTTTCTGGGTGTCGTCTTCGGGGCTTGGGGCTTCGGCTTCAACCTGACCACCACGCTGATGACCTTCCAGTTCTACGGCTCCCAGATGGAACAGACGCTGGCGGCCGTCCCGCTTTTCGTCTTCATGGGTTTCATGATGGAGAAAGCGGGTCTGATGGAAAGGTTGTTCGCGGCCATCCAGATGATGCTCGCCCGCATGAAGGGCTCGCTGTATATCGCGGTGCTCTTCGTGTCCGTTGTCTTCGGCGCCGCAACCGGCATCGTGGGCGCGTCGGTGACCATTCTGGGCATCATGGCGGCCAAGACCATGAACCGGTCGGGCTATGACGTGCGGCTGGCAGCAGGTACCATCACCGCTGGCGGCACCCTGGGCATCCTGATCCCACCCTCGATCATGCTGGTTGTCATGGGGCCGGTGCTTGAGATCCCGGTGACTGATCTTTTCGCCGCAGCCATCATACCCGGCGTCATGATGGCGGGCCTCTATCTGTTGTACTCTGTCGGGCGCTGCTGGATTAACCCCAGCCTTGGGCCACCGCTGCCGGAAGACATGATCGAGCCTGATAAGGGTAAAATCCTCAAGGAGCTGATGCTGGGCTTTGTGCCCCCGACCATCCTGATTGCCTTCGCCTTGGGGTCCATCCTGTTCGGTCTGGCCACGCCGACCGAAGGCGCGGGCATGGGGGCGTTCGGCTCCATGCTGCTGGCCATTGGCTACCGAAAGTTCACCATTGGCGGGTTCTACGACGCGCTGGTCAAGACGCTCGAAATTTCGGTGCTGATCCTGTTCCTGGTGGCGGCGTCAAACTTCTTTGGCGCCGTGTTCTCCCGCCTCGGGACGCCCACGATGATCACGGAGCTGCTGCTGAGCCTCGACGTCTCCGCCTCCATGGTGGTGATCCTGATCCTGGCGCTGGTTTTCGTGCTGGGCTGGCCGCTCGAATGGGTGCCGATCGTGCTGATCATCCTGCCGATCCTGACGCCTGTGTTGATCGAGCTTGAGGTCGACATGCTGTGGTTCGCCATTCTGGTCGCGGTCTGTTTGCAGACGGCCTGGCTCAGTCCGCCGGTGGCGCTATCGGCCTACTTCCTGAAAGGCGTGGTGCCGGAGTGGGACCTGAAGGACATCTATCTGGGCATGATGCAGTTCATGGTCATCCAGATCTTTGGCCTGTGCATGGTCTTCCTGGTCCCCGGCATCGCCACTTGGCTGCCGCGCATCTGGTATGGCGGCTGACGCGTCATAGGCTTTGAATTTGGAAAACGGCCTGCCTTCGGGCGGGCCGTTTTTCTTTTTCCAACCGACGAGCGCAGGGATTGCTTGTTCACGAATGGTTACCGGCTGCTGCCCCGCTTGCGCCTTATGGGGGCGGGGGATGAACAGGATCGCCCGGTTTGTAATCGCCCGGTCACGCAAGCTGTGGGGCAGGGCGGCCGCGTCGTATTGCGCGATCACCTGATGGGCGCGCTGCACATTGGCCACGATATCAACGCTCAATTCGTGCGCGAAACCGGTGGTCATCAGGTCCGCCCTGTGCCCGTCTTTGCGCCATGCCTGCCGCATGATTGCGGCATGGCGCGCCGGCTACAATCACCACCGTCCACATGAGAGCCTCGACGGGCTTACTCCGTGGGCGTATCACCAACGGTCAAGAGAGGACCAAACCCTGAACAGAGCTAGCTGAAAAAGGGCGGACACCAAGGGGAGCAGGTCACCCCGCTGAAGGTGCTGTCATCGCCCGCTGCCTGCGCAAGCGACAGCGCGACGCACATCAGCCTGATTACCAGACGCCGTGTGCAGAGGAGCCGCAGCGACCTAGGCCAGGGACCAGTTCAGCCGTCACCAATGCTGCTTTTGACGTCGGCTGCCAGCGCGTCGGACCCTTTGGCCAGAATGGCAACATCCGTCCCGCAGGCCACGAAGGTGAAACCATCGCGCAACAGGTCGGCGGCAAAGCCGGCATCAAGCACCAGCGTGCCTACAGGCATGCCCCGCGCGATCAGCTTGTGTGCGGCGTTCCAGATCAGTTCCCAAACCTCGGGGTGCATGGGGTTCCCAAGATGGCCGATGTCGGCGGCAATATCGGCAGGGCCAAAGAATATGCCGCTGACACCGTCGACGGCGGCAATCTCTTCCGCCTGCTCGATGGCGGCGCGGGTTTCGAGCTGGATGATCACGGTGGTTTCTTGCGCCACGCGGGCGGCATAGTCGCTGACCCGCCCGAACCGGTTCGCCCGGTGGGAGCCGGCGAAACCGCGTATCCCATCCGGCGGGTAGCGGGTGGCTTGCACCGCGGCGCAAGCTTCGCCGACCGACTGGACCCAAGGGAAAACCAGGCCCGGCGCGCCCAGATCAAGCAGGCGTTTGACCAGCACCGGGTCATTGGCCTCAGGGCGGACAAGCGCCGTGGTTTTGGATCGCTCAAAAGCCTGCAGCTGCCCCAGCACGGAGGCCATATCATTAGGGGAGTGCTCCATATCCAGCACCACCCAGTCAAAATCGGATGCGGCGATGACCTCTGCCTGAAAACCGCCCAGCAGGCTCACCCAAAGGCCCACCTGCTTTTCTCCTTTGGCGATGGCATGGGTAAACGGGTTGGGTGGCAGGTTCACGGGGCAGGCCCTTTGCGCGTGCGGATCAGAAGACCTGCGCCTGTTTGGCCATCAGCGCCGCCTGGGTGCGGTTGGACACGCCCAGTTTGGCCAGCAGGTTTTTGACATGCAGCTTGACGGTCACCTCCTGAATGCCAAGTGCGCGCGCGATTTCCTTGTTGGTCAGCCCGATGCATAGTTGTTCCAACGTTTGCATTTCGCGGCTGGTGAGGGAGACGAATTCCGGCTTGTCAGACACCGGCAGCTCGGGGTCGGAGAACTCGAACGGAAAATACCGCTCCCCCGACAGGACAAGGTTGATGGCGTTGATCATCGCGCCGGCGGTCAGCGATTTAGGGATGAACCCGTCCGCCCCGCGGGCCATGGCCCCGTTGGCTGTTTCGCGGTTGGCCACGCCTGACATCAGGATGACCTTGGTGGCGGGGTAGGCTTTGCGGGTTTCTTCCAGCCCCTTGAGGCCGTTCATGCCGGGCATGTTGTAGTCAAGGATGATCAGATCAATCCCGTCCATCCCGGTCATCTGCTTCAGCGCACCGCCAAGATCGCTGGCGGTGAAGGTTGCAAACTCATCCCGCGCGTTAAGATAGGCCGCGATTGTGTCGCGCACCAGGTCGTGGTCATCCGCTATCAAGATATTCGGCATATGCGCATCATTCCCGGCTTATTCCCCAAGGTAAAGCATCTCGTCCTTATATTATAGTGGGCCTACCCGTTGGTATAGTGGGCTATTCGAATGCGAGGGTCGATTTTTGGTTATGCAGCGCTAATGTATCGCGGGTGTGAAGAGAAAGCAGGTTTACGTTGTTTAGTCAGTTCAACAAATACGCGCCGGCAATTATGGCCGGTTTATTTTTAAGCATTATGCCCGCTCACGGTGAGGATGCGATGGGGTTGCAGCTGGAGGCGACCTCGTCGCATTCCGGCCAACAGACTCTGAGCCTTGAAGCGCTTGACGCGCTTCCACAATCGGCATTTGTCACAACGACCATCTGGACCGATGGCGCTGTTGCGTTTTCAGGGGTGTCCCTCAAGACGCTGCTGGATCATTTCATGGCCAAGGGCGTCGAGGTTGAGCTGGTCGCCTTAAATGACTACGCGATCAAAATCCCGTTCGAAGAGCTGGAGGACGACATCCCGATCATCGCGACCCGCATGGGCGGCGAAGTGATGTCGGTGCGTGACAAGGGGCCCTTCTGGCTGGTCTACCCCTATGACAGCGACCCGAAATACCGCAGCGAAGTGGTGTATTCCCGCAGTATTTGGCAGCTAAGCCGCGTCAAGGTCTTGGACTGACCTCTCCGTCGCGCCTATGATGGCTCTGCATTAGGCAGGCAAGGTCGATGGCACAGTGGAACGTAACAGCTACCGAATAGCGATTGTGACGGCCATGGGGCTTTTGCTGCTGTTGCTGGTCCTTATGGTCGGCTCCTTGGTGGCGCAGCTACGCAGCCTGTCCTCCGCGCAATCTGACGACATGCAGTGGAGCATCGGACAGCTTGATACGGAGTTTGCCAATCTCAGCGCGCTGCTATCGCGGCAATTGAGCGATGCCGCGCTACCAGAGGCGCAAATTGCGTTGCGCGCCGATATCGCGTTGAGCCGGCTCAATATCTTGAACTCGGGAAGCACGGCCGAGCTGTTCCGCACCAGCGCCGAGGCCCAGCAATATTTTCCCGAATTGGCGACCTATGCCGATAAGGTCATCGCGATACTGGACGAGCCGGCCGGGTTGACCCGCTCTGCCTTGACGCGCCTGCGGGACGAGACCGAGGCGATCCGCCCCACCATCCGGCAGGTGACCCTGCTTGGCGTGCGGATCGGTGCAGAAAATTCGGACCTGCGCCGGGCTGAATTTTCGCGGCAACTGGCCCGTACCGGCAGCGCGGCGGTGGCTTTGATCGTTGTGATGGGGGGGCTGCTGATCGTGCTCGACCGGTTGCTGCGCCGTGCCGACGAGCGTGACGCCAAGCTGCTGGCATCATCACGGCAGCTTGCCTCTACCATCGGCGCTTCGCTGGACGCTATCGTCACGGCGGATGGTGAAGGTAAAGTGACCGATTTCAACGACGCGGCAGAGAAGATGTTCGGCTGGACCCGCGCTGAGATCCTTGGAAAGCCGCTGGACAAGACGATCATTCCCCACCGGATGCGCACGGCCCACAAGCTGGGTATGAGCCGCTACATGCTGAACGGGCAGCGCAAAGTTGTCGATGGCGGCCGGGTGGAGATGGTGGGTCTGCGCAAATCGGGATTTGAATTCCCGCTTGAGCTGAACATCAACTCGGTGGAGATCGGCGGCGAGACCCGCTTTGTCGGATATCTGCGCGATATCAGCTTGCGCAAATACACCGAGAAGCAGCTGATAGACGCCCGTGACCGGGCCGAACAGATGGACAAGGCGAAGTCGAAATTTCTGGCCATCATGAGCCACGAAATGCGCACACCTTTGAACGGCATTCTGGGTATCCTCGACCTGTTGAAGACCACGAAGATAGATGACAAGCAAGCCCACTATGTCAGGGTTGCGACCGCCTCAAGCGAAATCCTTTTGGAGCAAATCAACGAGGCGCTGGATATCACCCGTATTGAATCGGGCGCTATTCCTTTGGTCGATCAGGCCTTTGACGCCGAAGACCTGATCGCCTCGCTTGTGGATGTGCTGACGCCGCTCGCAGAAGAAAAGGACCTCGACCTTGCCGCGCATATTGCCGACAGCGCGACGGGCGAGATGATCGGCGATGGCGGGCGCATCCGGCAGATTTTGACGAACCTGATCGGCAACGCAATCAAGTTCACCGAAACCGGCGGCATCACCATCTATGCCAGCACCACGGAGGCGAAGGGGTGGTCGCAATTATCCGTGTCAGTCAGCGATACCGGACCCGGTATCCCGCCCGACGAACGCGAGTTGGTGTTTGAGGATTTTGTTACCCTCAGCCGGGCGGAGGACGGCCGGCAGGTGCGGGGCGACGGGCTTGGCCTGTCCATTTCGCGGCGCATCGCGCGGCAGATGCAAGGTGACCTGGTGTTTGAGGAGGCCGAGGGCGGCGGCGCAAAATTCACGCTGACCCTTCCCGTGCGCCGCGGCGCGGGCAAGGTCCTGCCCCTTGCTCCTGATCGTGGCGCTATGGAGGAAATGGACGAGTGTCATGTCCTGGTGGTCGAGGATAACAGCGTCAACCGCCGGGTTCTGGGTGACATGTTGCGCGGCATGGATCACATCGTGCATGAAGCGATTAACGGGGTCGACTGTCTGGAAAAGGCAAATGGGCGCAAGTTCAACGTCATCTTTATGGATATCAGCATGCCCATCATGGACGGGATTGAGGCGACGCGCCGCCTTCGCAACGACGGTGGCCTCAATTCGGATACCACCATTATCGGGCTCACCGCCCATGGCCGGGAGGAATACCGCCTGCTGGCCGAGGACGCCGGGATGAACCGTTTCCAGACCAAGCCCATCCGGCTGGAGGTTTTGCGCAAGTTGCTTGACGGGCCGGATGCGAATTCCTCTGAGACTATGAGAGAGGGCATCCAGGAACCTGCGGAGAAGGCGCCCGTCAACAACACCGACGCGCTGCAGGAGCTGGCGGCGGCTTTGGGGGCCAATCAGGTGCAGCACACCGTTTCGCAATTCTTTGATGAGCTGGAAGGCTTAATGCTGCATTTGCCGACAGGAAACGGCAGCGACCTGGCCGACCATAGCCACAAGATGAAAGGTGCGGCCTCGCTGCTGGGGTTCGTCCGTCTGGAACGTAGCCTGACGGAGCTTGAGGTCTCTGCCCGCGCCGGCCTGCACCACGATCGCGACCAGCTGGCAGACGGGCTGCGGCAGGTCGCAGACCAAGAAAAACGTGCGGCGAAGGACCATCTGACGCGGCTGGTTCAGTAGTCTGCTGCCGTGCCACGGGATTTCCAGTAAGCTGCCATTAAGGCGTCACAGTTAGACAGCATCGAGGATTTCGGGGGTGTTCCAAAAGGGAACACATATGATACTGCTCGCTATCTTGCGCCGCATTGAGGTTTTTCTTTTTAGCTTTTCGGTCGTGGCCGGGGGCCTGCTGCTGGTTAGTTTGCTATCTGCCGATATGCAAAATGATCTGGCCGCAACGCGCACAGGCGATGCCGCGCGTCTGGCTGCCTTTGATCGGTGGGACTAAGCCACCCTCAATTGGATCGACGGGTAAGCGCGCGAATGCCGCATCGTCCGGCGCGACCTTAGAACGTGACCTCGACACCCGGCAATTTGAGTGATTTGACCAGCTCGCGCAGCTCCTGCCGGGCGGCGACATTTGAGATATTGAGGTTCTTGACCCCGATATCGGCCAGATCAAGCAGGGTCAGGCCGCGCGGGAACAGCTCCCGAAAAATGACCCGTTCCGAAAAACCGGGGGCGACCCGGAAGCCCACGCGCTTTGCCAGCCCGTCGACGGCGTCGGTGATCTTCTTCTTGTTGTGCATCCGCTGCGTGCCGACCCGGTTGCGCACGACCACCCAGTCAATCGGGTTCAAACCGGCTTGTGCGCGCAGTTGACGAGCCTGCCAGACCATTTCGGAATAGACCGACGGGCCCAGTACCTTGTGGCTTTCCGGGTCAACCTTGGCCAGTAGGTCAAAATCTATGAAACTGTCATTGAGAGGCGTGACAAGCGTGTCGGCCAGCGAATGGGCGACCTGGCTCAACCGGGTGTGTGAGCCGGGACAGTCGATGACGATGAAGTCAAACCGGCCTTCCATCCCCGCCACGGCTTCGCTGAGCCTGCGGTCGTAGATGTTTTCGCCCGGTCCCAGGTCACTGGCGGCAATATCGGGCAGCTCGACCACTTCGGGGACGGCGAGGCCCAGCCCCTCCTTATCGGAATAGCGGCGGCGGTTTTCGCAGTAACGGGCAAAGCTGCGTTGGCGCAGGTCCAGATCAAGCGCCCCAACAGTGAAGCCCATGCGGACAAGCGCGGTCGTGACATGCATACAATTGGTCGACTTGCCTGAGCCGCCCTTTTCGTTCCCGAAAACGATGATATGCGCCGCCATTTTGCCTGCTCCTGTCCCTTTGCCCCATTATGGGTGTCCCGTTGCGGGATTTTCCTGCTTATAGGCCTGCGGTTTTCAGGGGGGAAGCAGAACTGCCCCCGCCGCGACAAGAAATTTGCCGCTGATTCCCTGACGCCACAATCGGTGGCAATAACGCTGGTTAACGGATCAAAAAAGGCGCCCCCGAAGGGACGCCTTTAATATCGGTCGAAACCTAAATGGCTTTAGAAGCCCAGGCCTTCGTACTTGTTTTTGAACTTGGAGACGCGACCGCCAGTATCCATCAGACGTTGGTTGCCGCCGGTCCATGCCGGGTGGGAGGAGGGGTCGATATCCAGCGAAAGCTGGTCGCCCTCGGCGCCCCAGGTTGATTTCATTTGCACCACGGTGCCGTCCGTCATCTTGACGTTGATCATATGGTATTCGGGATGGGTATCTTTTTTCATGATGCCAACCTTTACGCGTCTGCGCCGCTTTTGAGCGGCTTGTAATTGGTCTGCTCGCTGATACGGGCGGATTTGCCGCGACGCGAACGAAGGTAATACAGCTTGGCGCGGCGCACGCGGCCACGGCGCACAACGGTGATGCTGTCAATGTTGGTCGAGTAAAGCGGGAACACGCGTTCTACGCCTTCACCGAAGGAAATCTTGCGCACGTTGAACGAGCCGGCGATGCCTTTGCCATTGTTGCGCGCGATGCAGACGCCTTCGTAATTCTGTACACGGGTACGCGTACCCTCGGTCACCTTGTAACCGACGCGGATGGTGTCACCCGCCTTGAAATCCGGGATGTCTTTTCCCAGCTCGGCGATTTGTTCCGCCTCGAGTTGTGCGATCAGGTCCATCTGAAACGCTCCTTTATCTGATCCCGGTTTGCCCGGAGAATGTGTCTGCCGTCCCAAGAGCTGCTGGTCTTCTTCCGGGTCCACATATCGTGCCCGCCGCAGGTCAGGTCGTCATTGCTTGTTGGTGCCGCGCATTCGCTTTTGTGTGCTGCGCCGAAGAAAGCGCGTCAAAAGTCAATAAAATAACGGCGCTGGTCAGTATTCTGATTCCAGATTGGCGCGGTATAGGGGGGTTTGGGGTATGGATCAAGCCTTATAGGTGCCCGGCGACCAGGCGCGCTTCGTTTAGGGACCGGCCGGAAACGCTGTCAGTCCTCTTGCGCGAGCGCTGAGTGTCCTCTAAGTGACCCCGGTGGCCCGTTGGGACCATGGAATCAATCAAGAAACGCCGCGTTTGCCCCCTTTCGCTTCATGGGGCAATTCCGGCTCTAGGAGAAGCGATATGAAACTGCATGAATTGCGCGACAACCCAGGCGCGACCAAAACCAAGAAACGCGTGGGCCGTGGCCCCGGCTCTGGCAAAGGTAAAATGGGTGGCCGTGGTATCAAAGGCCAGAAATCCCGCTCCGGTGTGGCGCTGAACGGCTATGAAGGCGGCCAGATGCCGCTTTACATGCGTCTGCCAAAGCGTGGCTTCAACAAGCCGAACCGCAAGAAGTTTGCCGTCATCAATCTGGGCCTGATCCAGAAGTTCATCGACGCCAAGACGCTGGATGCCAAATCCGAGATCACCGAGGACGTGCTGGTTGAGACCGGCGTTGTGCGCCGCAAACTTGACGGCGTGCGCGTGCTGGCCAAAGGCGAGATCACCGCGAAGGTGAAGCTGAACGTCACCGGCGCTTCCAAATCGGCCATCGAGGCTGTTGAAAAAGCGGGCGGTTCGCTCACAGTCGCGGCAGCCGCGGAATAATACCTTGTGGGGGGGCAACCCGCCCCCTACATATACCTGAAGTTTTCCAGCGCCGCGACGGGGAAACCCCGGACGCGGCGCTGTGCTGATACGAGGAAGTCGGACATATGGCATCAGCCGCGGAGCAAATGGCCTCAAACATGAGCTGGTCAGCCTTTGGCAAGGCGACTGAGCTGAGGCAACGGATCCTTTTTACGATCGGGCTGCTGATCGTTTACCGGCTGGGGACCTACATCCCGGTACCCGGCATCGACCCCAACGCGCTGCGCGAGTTCGTCAACCAGCTGTCTACCGGTGTGGGTGGTATCCTCAACATGTTCACCGGCGGCGCGATCGGCCGCATGGGGCTGTTTGCCCTGGGGATCATGCCCTATATCTCCGCCTCGATCATCGTGCAGCTCATGACGGCCATGGTGCCGCAGCTTGAGCAACTGAAGAAAGAGGGCGAGCAGGGCCGCAAGAAGATCAATCAATACACCCGCTACGGCACGGTTTTCCTTGCCACGTTGCAGGCTTATGGCCTGGCGGTTGGCCTTGAAGGCGGCGGTCTTGTCCTTGATCCCGGCTGGTATTTCCGCATTTCCTGCGTGATCACGCTTGTCGGCGGAACCATGTTCCTGATGTGGCTGGGTGAGCAGATCACCGCACGCGGCATCGGCAACGGCATCTCGCTGATCATTTTCGTGGGTATCATCGCCGAAGTTCCCGCCGCGCTGGCTCAGTTCTTCGCACAAGGCCGCTCCGGCTCCATCAGCCCTGCTGTTATCATTGGCGTGCTGCTGGTCGTCGTAGCCACAATCACCTTCGTCGTGTTCATGGAGCGCGCGCTGCGCAAAATCCACATCCAGTACCCGCGCCGCCAGGTCGGCATGAAGGTCTATGACGGCGGCTCCAGCCACCTGCCGGTCAAGGTCAACCCGTCGGGCGTGATCCCCGCGATCTTCGCCTCGTCGCTGCTGCTGCTGCCAACGACGGTCTCCACCTTCTCGGGCGCGCAGACGAGCCCGGTGATGGCAACGATCCTTGCGTATTTCGGCCCCGGCCAGCCGCTTTATCTGCTGTTCTTCACGGCGATGATCGTGTTCTTCGCCTATTTCTACACGTTCAACGTGGCGTTCAAACCTGATGACGTGGCCGACAACCTGAAGAACCAAAACGGCTTCATCCCCGGTATCCGCCCCGGTCAGCGCACCGCCGAATACCTGGAATATGTGGTCAACCGCATCCTGGTTCTGGGCTCCGCCTATCTCGCACTGGTCTGCCTGCTGCCAGAAATCCTGCGCGCGCAACTGGCCATTCCGTTCTACTTCGGCGGCACCTCCGTGCTGATTGTGGTCTCCGTGACCATGGACACGATCCAACAGGTGCAATCGCACATGTTGGCGCACCAGTACGAAGGGCTCATTGAAAAATCGCAGCTCCGCGGTAAAGGTAGCAAAAAACGCGGCAAACGGAGCCCTGCACGTAAATGAATATCATCCTTTTAGGGCCACCGGGTGCCGGCAAAGGCACGCAAGCACGCAAGCTTGTTGACGAGCGCAACATGATCCAGCTTTCCACGGGCGATATGCTGCGTGAGGCCAAGACATCCGGGACGGAGATGGGCAACAAGGTCGCTGCTGTCATGGAGCGGGGCGAGCTGGTCACCGACGAGATCGTCATCGGCCTGATTGAGGAAAAGCTGCAGGGCGACCACGCCGGCGGCTTCATCTTTGACGGCTTCCCACGCACGCTGGCGCAGGCCGATGCCTTGGCGGATTTGCTGAAAAGCCACGGCACCCAGCTGGATACAGTGATCGCGATGGAGGTCAATGACGACGCGTTGGTCGACCGGATCACCGCTCGCTCCACGTGCGGGAATTGCGGCGAGGTCTATAACGACCACACCAAGCCGCAGCCCGCAGATGGCAAATGCAGCAATTGCGGCGCCTCCGATTTCAAACGCCGCGCGGATGACAATGAAGCGTCGCTGCGCACCCGGCTGATGGAATACTACAAGAAGACCTCCCCGCTGATCGGCTACTACCACGCCAAGGGCCAACTGCAGTGGGTCGCGGGCCTGGGCGAGATTGACGAGGTCGCGGGCGCGATCAGCGCGGTCCTCGACGCCTGATCTGAGCGGTTAAGGTCGCTGTGGTGCGCGCGATCCAAGCCCCGCACACGCCGCTTGTTTTCATAGCGTCCAAAGCGGGTCTTGACCCCATCCTTAATCAGTCCTAAACCGCCCCATCCCGCGAGGGAATCGCGCATTTGCTGATCTGGCCAGACAGCCCCGCGCATGAGTACCTAACCCCAAGCCCGTAGGTGAAAATCCTTCGGGCTTATGTTGTGAAAAAAGGTTCCGGAACTACGGAATCGCGACCAAGAAGGAAGACCACTTTGGCTCGTATTGCTGGCGTTAACCTGCCCGACGGAAAGCGCGTCCCAATCGCTTTGACCTACATCACCGGTATCGGCAACACCTCCGCGAGAGCGATCTGCGAGGCGGTTGGCATTGACCAGACCCGCCGCATGAACGACCTCAGCGACGCGGAAGTGCTGAAAGTGCGTGAGCATATCGACGAGAATTACACGGTCGAAGGCGACCTGCGCCGCGACACGCAAATGAACATCAAGCGTCTGATGGACCTTGGTTGCTACCGCGGCCTGCGCCATCGCCGCAACCTCCCCGTGCGCGGCCAGCGTACCCACACCAACGCGCGTACCCGCAAAGGCCCTGCAAAGGCCATTGCCGGTAAGAAGAAGTAAGAGGAGGTCTGACCAATGGCACGTGATAAGGTTCGCACGAAGAAGAAGGTCCGCAAGAACATCGCCGCAGGCGTTGCGCATGTGAACTCCTCTTTCAACAACACCAAAATTCTGATCTCCGACGTTCAGGGCAACGCCATTGCTTGGTCGTCTGCCGGGACAATGGGGTTCAAGGGCTCTCGCAAGTCCACGCCTTACGCCGCCCAGATGGCTGCGGAAGACGCGGGCAAGAAGGCGCAGGAACATGGCGTGAAAACGCTGGAAGTCGAAGTGCAGGGCCCCGGTTCGGGCCGTGAGAGCGCGCTGCGCGCCCTTGCTGCCGTCGGGTTCCAGATCTCGTCGATCCGCGACGTGACGCCAATGGCTCATAACGGCTGCCGCCCGCCAAAGCGCCGCCGCGTTTAAGACGTACAAGTTTGGGGTCAGGGGGCGGCGCATGCCATCCCCTGGCTTTGACATTTCAACCTCGAGTGTTCCGGGTTTTGGACATGACCCCGAACGAGCATGGAGGCCCTAATGATCCACAAAAATTGGCAAGAGCTGATAAAACCGACCCAGCTGGACGTAAAGCCCGGCACCGATCCTGCACGCAAGGCAACCGTGATTGCCGAGCCGCTGGAGCGGGGCTTTGGCCTGACCATGGGCAACGCGCTGCGCCGCGTGCTGATGAGTTCGCTGCAGGGCGCGGCCATCACCAGCGTTCAGATCGACAACGTGCTGCACGAGTTCTCCTCGATCTCGGGCGTGCGCGAAGATGTGACGGATGTGGTGCTGAACCTTAAAGGTGTGGCCATCCGCATGGAGGTCGAGGGCCCTAAACGCCTGAGCGTCTCGGCTCGTGGCCCGGCGGTTGTGACCGCTGGCGATATTTCCGACAGCGCGGGCATTGAGATTCTGAACCGCGACCACGTGATCTGCCACCTTGATGACGGCGCCGAGCTGTTCATGGAGCTGACGGTGAACACCGGCAAGGGCTACGTCTCTGCCGAGAAGAACAAGCCCGAGGACGCGCCGATTGGCCTGATCCCGATTGATGCGATCTTCTCCCCGGTCAAGAAAGTCAGCTACGACGTCCAACCCACCCGTGAGGGCCAGGTGCTGGACTATGACAAGCTGACCATGAAGCTGGAAACGGATGGCTCTATCTCGCCTGATGACGCCGTGGCTTACGCTGCGCGCATCCTGCAGGACCAGCTGGGTATCTTCGTAAACTTTGACGAGCCGGAGTCGGCCCGCGCGCAGGAAGACGAGGACGAGCTGGAGTTCAACCCGCTGCTGCTGAAGAAAGTGGATGAGCTAGAACTGTCTGTGCGTTCGGCCAACTGCCTGAAAAACGACAACATTGTCTATATCGGTGACTTGATCCAAAAGACCGAGGCCGAGATGCTGCGCACCCCGAACTTCGGCCGCAAGTCTCTGAACGAGATCAAGGAGGTGCTGTCCGGCATGGGGCTGCACCTTGGCATGGACATCATCGACTGGCCGCCAGAAAACATCGAAGACCTGGCCAAAAAATTCGAAGACCAGTTCTAAGAAATCCGGGGTTCGCGCCTCTCGTGCGGACCCCACCAAATGCCGGCGCAATGACCGGGAAAACATGGGCAATCCCGCCCCAACAGAGGCCGCGACACGCATCGCTCGCCCGTACAAAGTATAGAAGTGAAGGAACGACCAAATGCGCCACGCCAGAGGCTACCGCCGCCTGAACCGCACACACGAGCACCGCAAGGCGCTCTTCGTTAACATGTGCGGCTCGCTCATCGAACATGAGCAGATCAAAACCACCTTGCCAAAAGCCAAGGAACTGCGCCCGATCATCGAGAAGATGATCACGCTTGCCAAACGCGGCGACTTGCACGCACGCCGTCAGGCCGCATCGAAGCTGCGCCAGGACAAGGACGTCGCCAAGCTGTTTGACGTGCTGGGCCCCCGCTACAAAGACCGCCAGGGCGGCTATGTGCGCGTGCTGAAAGCCGGCTTCCGCTACGGCGACATGGCCCCGATGGCCATCATCGAATTTGTGGACCGCGATGTCTCCGCCAAGGGCGCGGCAGACAAGGCCCGCGTTGCCGCAGAAGAGGCCGCTGAATAATCGAACCCTTTACCGGTTAAAGTTTCAAAAGCCCCGCCCTGATCCGGCGGGGCTTTTTCGTGCTTGAAGCTCGCAGCCCCGTCGCGGCATTGTTTTCAAGCCGTGATGCCCGCATATGGTAGGCTCAGGTGAAAGGATAAGCCTTATGCGTCTGTTTCTAGCAGCCCTTTGCGCGGCCTCGCTTCTGGCCGGTGCCGCCCCCGCCCAGCAGATTCCCCAAAGCCAGGCCGAGATTTCGCTAAGTTTCGTTCCGCTCGTCAAACAGGCCGCCCCCGCCGTGGTCAATATCTTCGCCAACCGCGTCGTGCAGCGCCAGCAGCGGGCCACACCCTTCATGGGCAACCCGTTTTTCGAACAGTTCTTCGATGATTTGCAGCAGATGCAGCCGCGGGTTCAGAACTCCCTCGGGTCGGGTGTGATCTTGTCTGAGGACGGGATTGTGGTGTCGAACCATCATGTCGTGGGCATGGCGACCGAAATCCGCGTCGTGCTGAAAGACCGCCGCGAATTTGACGCCCGCGTGCTGCTGGCCGATGAGCAGAGCGATATCGCCATCCTGAAAATCGACAGCGACGAACCATTGCCCTGGCTGCCCTTCCGCGATTCCAACGAGGTCGAAGTGGGGGAGCTGGCACTGGCCATCGGCAACCCGTTCGGCATTGGGCAAACGGTCAGTTCGGGTATCATCTCCGGGCTTGCGCGCTCCGGCGTGGCCACCGGCAATGCCCGCGGTTACTTCCTGCAAACCGATGCGGCGATCAATCCGGGCAACTCCGGCGGCGCGCTGATCGACGTGGCAGGCCGGTTGATTGGGGTGAATACCCGCATACTGACACGGTCCGGCGGCTCAAACGGGGTGGGTTTCGCCATCCCCTCGAACCTTGTCGCACAGTTCGTCAAGCAGGCGCGCGCCGGTGAGAACGCCTTCATGCGTCCTTGGGCCGGGCTGAACGGGCAGGCGGTGGACGGCTCCTTGGCGGAGGGCTTCGGCCTGGCGGTGCCTGAGGGGGTCGTCGTCTCCGCCCTTCATCCTGACAGCCCCTTCGCTGCTGCAGGTTTGCAACCGGGCGACATCGTGCTGAGCGTTGACGGCCAGCCTGTGAACGCGCCGGCCGAGATGCTGCACCACCTTTCTGTGCGCGGCGTGGGCGAGGAGGCGGAGATTGAATATCTCTCGGATGGCCAGCTGAACACCACCCGCGTCGCTTTGATTGAGGCACCCGATCAGCCGCCTGCAGATCCGCGTACATTGACGGAAGGCACGTTGGCGGGCCTCTCGATTGCGACAATAAACCCGCGCCTAATCGCCGAATACGGGCTTCCCAGCAACTTGGAGGGCGTGCTGGTCACCCAGGTGCGCGGCCCCCTGCGCCGGGTCGGTCTGCGGCCCGGCAACGTCATCACCGCAATCAATGGCAGCCCGGTTGCGGTAAGCGCTGATGTCGACACGCTTAGCCGGTCAGATGATCGCAGCTGGCGCATCGACGGCATCCAGCAGGGTCGCAGCTTCACCTACCGCTTTCGGCTCTGATGGCTGACCTTTTCGACAGCGGTTCAGCTCCTGCGCCCGCGAAGATGCAGCCGCTGGCCGACCGGCTACGCCCGCGGTCGCTGGCAGAGGTCATCGGGCAGGAACAGGTCATCGGCCCCGAAAGCCCGCTTGGCGTAATGCTGGCGAGCGGCGCGCTCAGCTCTCTGATCTTCTGGGGGCCGCCGGGTGTGGGCAAGACGACCATCGCAAGGCTGCTTGCGGGCGAAAGCGATCTGCATTTCGTTCAGATCAGCGCGATATTCTCGGGCGTGGCGGAGCTGAAGAAAGTGTTCGAGGCTGCCAAAATCCGCGCCGGAAACGGGCAGGGCACGCTGCTTTTCGTGGACGAGATCCACCGGTTCAACAAGGCTCAGCAAGACGGCTTTCTGCCGCATATGGAAGACGGCACGATCCTGCTGGTGGGCGCCACGACCGAAAACCCGTCATTCGAGCTGAACGCAGCCCTTCTGTCCCGCGCACAGGTGCTGGTGTTGGAGCGGCTCAGCCTCACCGACCTCGAACGCCTTGCGCAACGTGCCGAGAAAGAGCTTGGGCGCGCGCTACCGCTCTCCGGTGACGCCCGTGCCGCTTTGCTGGAGATGGCCGATGGTGACGGCCGCGCACTGCTGAACCTGATCGAGCAAATCAACGCGTGGAACAGTGACGCCAAGCTGGACCCCGCTGCCCTGTCCAAACGCCTGATGCGCCGCGCCGCCCAATATGACAAATCAGGTGACGGCCATTACAATCTGATCTCAGCCCTGCATAAATCGGTGCGCGGCTCTGACCCGGACGCCTCGCTTTATTGGTTCGCGCGGATGCTGACAGGGGGGGAGGACCCGCGTTACCTGGCCCGCCGCATCACCCGCATGGCGGTGGAGGATATCGGTCTTGCCGACACCAACGCGCACCGGGTCTGCCTTGATGCCTGGGAAACCTACGAACGTCTGGGCTCGCCCGAGGGGGAGCTTGCTCTGGCTCAAGCGGTCATCTACCTGGCCTTGGCTCCTAAATCCAACGCCGCCTACGTGGCCTACAAGGCGGCGATGAAGGCAGCCAAGCAGACCGGGTCAGAACCACCACCCAAACACATCCTGAATGCGCCAACCGGGCTGATGAAGGATCAGGGATATGGCGATGGCTACACCTATGACCACGATGCCGAAGACGGGTTTTCCGGGCAGAACTACTTCCCGGAAACGATGAAACGCGGCACCTATTACCTGCCTGTCGAACGCGGCTACGAGCGGGAGCTGAAAAAACGTGTCGACTATTTTGCCAAGCTCCGCGCCAAGCGCTGACGCGCTCATCACTGCTTGAAAAATACTCCGGGGGACGCCGCAGGCGGGGGCAGCGCCCCCTTAACCAAAACATGATGGGCGGCGAAGCCGCGCCTTGCGGTCACGCCCGCTTGACTTACCTGTCGCCAGAGCACAGGTAACCGCCCATGTTCATGACCACAGTTCAGGTCGCCCTTGGCGGCGCAATCGGGGCCGCATTGCGGTTTCTCACCGGCCATGCGGTGCTCAAAGCCACCGGGCCGGGCTTTCCGCTTGGCGTGATGAGCGTCAATATTCTGGGCAGCTTTGCCATGGGGCTCTTTGTGGTCTTTGCGGCCAAGACCGCGAACACCCATCTCAACCCCTTCGTGATGACAGGCATCCTGGGCGGCTTTACCACATTCTCCGCCTTTTCGCTTGAGGCCGTCACCCTGTTTGAGCGCGGGCAGATGACCGCCGCCGCGCTTTATGTGGGCGGCTCCGTGATCCTGTCCATTGCGGCGTTGATCGCCGGCGTGACGCTGGCACGGGGAGTTTGGGTATGAGCCGGGTGCAGAATATCGAAATCCGCGACGATGAGGCGGAGCAACGGCTGGATCGCTGGTTCCGCCGTCATTTTCCGCATGTCAGCCAAGGCCGGATCGAGAAGATGTGCCGCAAAGGCGAAATACGGGTCGATGGCGGGCGGGTGAAGTCCAACACCCGCGTAGCCCCCGGCCAATCCGTGCGGGTCCCGCCGCTGCCGAGTGAAGCGCAGGTCGAGGCGGAGAAAGCCACGCCTTTCGTCTCCAAATCCGATGCCAAGATGATCCAGGATTGCGTCATCCACATGGATGACGAGGTGATCGTGATCAACAAGCCTGCGGGGCTTGCTGTACAGGGCGGCTCCAAAACCACGCGCCATGTCGATGGCATGCTGCCGGCCCTGCAATTTGACAAATACGACGCCCCCCGGCTGGTGCATCGGCTCGACAAGGACACGTCCGGCGTGTTGGTGCTGGCCCGCACACAGGCATCCGCAAGCCATCTGACCAAGGCCTTCCGCCACCAAGGCACCCGCAAGATTTATTGGGCGCTGGTCGCAGGCGTGCCCTATCCCAAGATCGGCACCGTGAAATTCGGGCTGGTCAAGGCGCCCGGTCATGGCGCCAAGGGCGAGGGAGAGAAGATGCATTGCGTCCACCCCCGCGAGGTGGATGCCACCTATGGCGCAAAACGCGCGCAGACCGACTATGCCACGCTTTGCTTTCTGGGCCAGCGCGCCGCTTGGATGGCTTTGGTCCCTGTGACGGGCCGCACGCATCAGCTGCGCGCCCATATGGCGGAGATGGGTCATCCCATTGTCGGCGACGGCAAATATGGTGGCTCCGGTCAGGAGAACATGGGCGACGGCTGGGGCGCTGAGCTGGGGGAAGAGGTCTCCAAGAAGATGCACCTGCATGCCCGCAGCCTGACGATCCAGCATCCCGACGGCTCCGAGCTGCATGTCGAGGCGAAGCTGCCGCCGCATATGCAAAAGACATGGGACTATTTCGGCTGGACGGAGCGCGACGTCCCCAATGACCCGTTCGACGCGGATGAAGAATGGCAGAGCTGAAGCTGGTCGTCTTTGATGTCGACGGCACGCTGATCGACAGCCTGGCCCATATCAAGAGGGCCATGACCAGTGCCTTTGACGCCTGCGGACACCTGCCACCCGACGGAGCGGCTGTGCGTTCTATCATCGGGCTGTCGCTGCCCGAAGCCATGGCGCGGCTCGACCCGTCGCTGAATGACGCGGAACTGCGCGCGGTCGTCGAGGCCTACAAGGACAGTTTCAACCGCTCCGCCACGGCCGATGTGCAGCGCGAAGCGCCGATGTTTGCAGGCGCCCGCGCCGCGTTGGAGCGACTTAATGCCCACGACGCATTGCTGCTTGGCGTGGCCACCGGAAAATCGCGCCGCGGGCTGGTGCGCATGATGGGCGTGCATGCGCTGGAGGGGATGTTTGTGACCACGCAAGTGGCAGACGACCACCCGTCCAAGCCGCACCCCTCCATGCTGGAGCAGTGCCTGTATGACACCGGGGTCAAGGCCAAGAATGCCATCATCATTGGCGATACCAGCTTTGACATGGAGATGGGGCGCAATGCCGGCTTCGGGACCATCGGAGTCAGGTGGGGATACCACCCTGATGAGATACTGGCGCCTCATAGCGATGTCATGATTGATGATTTCGCGGCATTGGATCGGGTGGTTGCAGATCTGCTGGAGGCACGCACATGAGCGAATGGGCTGCAAAACGGTTCTGGAAAACGGCGGACGTCGTGGCTGACGGCGATGGCTACGGGGTGACGCTTGATGGCAGGGCGGTCCGCACCCCGGCGAAGGCCTCCTTGATCCTACCGACGCGCGGCCTCGCCGAAGAGGTCGCACAGGAATGGCAAGCGCAGGAAGAGCTGATCCAGCCTTTGACCATGCCCTTCACGCGCTCGGCCAATGCGGCGACTGACAAGGTCATGCCGCAGCACAGCGAGGTGGCCGATATGCTGGCGGCCTATGGCGACAGCGATCTGATTTGCTACCGCGCGAGCCATCCGCAGGGGTTGGTCGAACGCCAGAATGCGGGATGGGACCCGTTGGTCGATTGGTCCGTCACCCACCTCAAAGCGCCCTTGCAGGTCTATGTGGGCGTTATGCACGCGTCACAGCCGGAGGCGAGCCAGGAAACGCTGGCGCGCCGTACCCATGCGATGACGCCTTTCCAACTGACCGCGTTTCATGACCTCGTGTCGCTGTCAGGGTCGCTGATCATCGGTTTTGCCGCCGTCGAGGGCCGGAACACGCCAGAGGCGCTATGGGATATCAGCCGAATCGATGAAACTTGGCAGATAGATCAATGGGGCGCGGATGACGAGGCGGCGGAGCAGGCGGGGATAAAACGGGCAGCCTTCCTCCATGCATATAGGTTCTATCGCCTTTCTACGTAACTTTTGCGGCCTTAAAGGGCGCGTATACTCATAAGGTATAGAAAACCGTTCGGCCCGCACAAAAAATGCAAAACTTTTAATCAAAAATTGAGAATTGTGAGGATGAAGCGCCCTTTAATTCCTTGACCTCGCTCGGCAGTTTTGGCCTTATCTTTGCCTATCGGGGGCTTTGTCCTCCTAGAACGCTCTCGGCCCATGGCCGTGCACAATCCGCCCGGGTGCCGGGCGGACCATCAGGAAGAGGTAAAAATGAAAAAATCACTGTTTCTCGGCGCGCTGACAGTTGCCGGCCTGGCAGCTTCAGCGGCTGCTGCGGCAACGCTTGACGAGGTCAAGGCACGCGGCAAGCTGAACTGTGGTGTGACAACTGGCTTGGTCGGTTTCGCAGCCCCGGACGCGAACGGAAATTGGGAAGGTTTCGACGTTGGTGTCTGTCGCGCTGTTGCGGCTGCCGTGCTGGGTGACCCAACCGCCGTTGAATTCGTTCCAACCACCGGCAAGACTCGCTTCACCGCGCTTGCATCGGGCGAGATCGACTTGCTTGCCCGCAACACGACCTGGACGTTCTCCCGCGATGTGGACCTGAAGTTCACCTTCGTTGGCGTGAACTACTATGACGGTCAGGGCTTCATGGTCCCCAAAGAGCTGGGCGTTTCCTCGGCAACCGAGCTGGACGGCGCAACAGTCTGCATTCAGACCGGCACCACGACCGAGCTGAACCTTGCGGACTACTTCCGCTCGAACAACATCAGCTACGAGCCCGTCCCAATCGAGACCAACGCAGAAGCCCAGCAGCAATATCTTGCTGGCGCCTGTGACGTCTACACCACGGACGCGTCCGGTCTTGCTGCAACGCGTGCAACTTTCGAAGCACCTGACGAGCATGTCCTGCTGCCAGAAATCGTTTCCAAAGAGCCTCTGGGCCCATTGGTACGTCATGGCGACAACGAGTGGGGCGACATCGTCCGCTGGACGCTGAACGCGCTGATCACGGCAGAAGAGCTGGGCGTGACCTCCGCAAACATCGCTGACATGGCATCCGCGGCTGGCAACAACCCGGAAATCAACCGTCTGCTGGGTACCGAAGGTACCTTAGGCGAGATGCTGGGTGTCTCCGCTGACTGGGCGAAGAACGCGATCGCTGCTGGCGGCAACTACGGCGAGTTGTTCGAGAAGAACATCGGCGAAGCCACGCCAATCGGTCTGGCGCGCGGCCTGAACGCGCAGTGGACAGATGGCGGCCTGCTTTACTCGCCTCCGTTCCGCTAAGAACGAAAACGGAAAGGGCGCGGCACAGGCCGCGCCCTTTTCCTATGGTACGACCGCTGCGGATTTCCCGCAGGAAACAAGACCTGGACGCTGCCACGCGCAACGACGCGGAATTAAATAATAGCGCCAGCCAACAACGGGGAACGTCCTAGATGACGACACTCACCGACCCTCCCAGGGAGTCGTTTCGGCTCTCGATGCTGCTAAACGATACGCGGTATCGCTCATTCACCTTCCAGGGCATCGCGCTCATCCTGCTGATCGCAGCGATTGCCTATCTGGGAAATAACCTTGCCACGAACCTCTCCGCCGCCGGGCTGAATATCAGCTACGACTTCCTTGGCGATCCGGCGGGTTACGATATCAACCAGACCCTTATCCCCTATAACAGCCAGTCGCCGCATTTGCAGGCCGCCTGGGTGGGGATCATCAACACCCTGCTGGTTGCCGTCCTGGCCTGCGCCACCGCGACCGTATTCGGCGTCATCGCCGGGGTACTGCGCTTGTCAAATAACTGGCTGGTCGCGAAACTAATGGCCGTCTACGTCGAGATGTTTCGCAACATCCCGGTTCTGATCTGGATCATCATCATCTTCACGATCATGACCGTGTCGATGCCGGGGCCGCGGGCTTTCCGGGGGGACAATGCTGAATCCTCCATGCTGTTTGACATGTTCGCCTTCACCAACCGCGGCGTCTACACTCCGGGGCCTGAGCTGACGAACCCGTTATTTGCGTCCACGGCGCTGAACTGGGTGCTGGTGCTGGCCGTGCTGGTAGGGGCTTTCTTTGGAGCGCGCGCGCTGTCCAAATGGGCGACCGCCAAGCAGAACGCGACCGGAATCCGCCCGACGACTTGGTATTGGACGCTTGCCGTCTGGTTCGTGCCCGTGGCGTTGCTGCTGACCTTTATGGGGCTGACCTGGGACATCCCGGCGCTCAAAGGCTTCAACTTCCAGGGCGGCATCAAGATCGGTGGTCCGCTGATTGCCCTGTGGTTCGCGCTGTCCATCTACACCGGGGCTTTCATCGCTGAGAACGTGCGCGCTGGTATCCTGGCCGTTTCAAAAGGCCAGACGGAGGCCGCGTCTGCACTGGGTCTGCGCCCCGGTCGGGTGATGAACTTGGTTGTTTTGCCGCAAGCGTTGCGGGTGATCATCCCGCCGCTGATCTCGCAATATCTCAACATCACCAAGAACTCCTCCCTCGCGATTGCTGTGGGCTATGCCGACATCACCGCGACCCTTGGGGGCATCACGCTGAACCAGACAGGTCGAGCGATTGAATGTGTGCTGTTGTTGATGCTGTTCTACCTCGTGATCTCGCTGTCTATCTCGGCGGTGATGAACGTCTACAACAACGCCATGAAGCTGAAGGAGCGCTAAGATGTCTGACATTCATGCACACTCCGTCGCCTTCGTGCGCGACACACAACTCCCCCCCGCGCCGCCGCCTGTGGCTGAAACGGGCGTGGTCAAATGGCTGCGGGAGAACCTGTTTGCCAACTGGGCCAACGGCCTGCTGACCATCGCGGCGCTGTACGTTATCTATCTGGTCGCCAGCGCCACGGTGCCGTGGATTGTCCGTGGCGTCTGGAACACCGATAGCCTGGCGCAATGCCGGGAGGTGCTCGACGGCGTGTCCGGCGCCTGCTTCTCGGTCATCTCGGAGCGGTGGAACCAGTTGCTGTTCGGCTTCAAATACCCGTCGGAGCTGTATTGGCGCCCGTCGCTGGCCTTCGCGATGCTGTTCGTTGCAGCCGCACCGGTGCTGTTCTTTGATCTGCCGCGCAAGTTGCTGATCTTCACGGGGCTCTATCCTTTCATCGCCTTCTGGCTGATCTGGGGTGGGTCGATCCTGACCCCGATCGTGGCGCTGGCCGGTTTCATCATCGGCTATTTCGTCTATGAGCGCCTCGTCACCGGCAGCTTTGCTGCCGGGTTCTTTGGCGGGGTCGCGACGGCGTTCGCGATCTGGTTCATTGGTGGCTGGATCATCCCGGATGGTGCAGGGCTGTTGGCGCTGGAGCAGGTGCCGTCCCGCGACCTTGGCGGATTCATGCTGAACATGATGCTGGGTGTGGTCTGCGTGTCGCTGTCCCTGCCGCTTGGCATCGCACTGGCGCTTGGCCGGCAGTCGAACCTGCCGCTGATCAAGGGCGTCTGCGTGGTCTTCATTGAGTTCGTGCGCGGCGTGCCGCTGATCACGCTGCTGTTCGTGGCAAACGTAATGCTGTCCTATTTCTTCCCGCCGGGCTCTGGCGTGGACCTGTTCCTGCGGGTGGTGATCATGATCACTATGTTCTCGGCAGCCTATATCGCCGAGGTGATCCGGGGTGGTCTCGCCGCCTTGCCGAAGGGGCAGTACGAAGCGGCGGACAGCCTTGGGCTGGACTACCCGCAAGCCATGCGGCTGATCATTCTGCCGCAGGCGTTGAAGATCTCCATCCCCGGTATCGTCAACATCGCGGTGGGGCTGTTCAAGGATACCACGCTGGTTTCCGTCATCTCGATGTTTGACATCGTCGGCATGATCCGCGGGCCGATCCTCGCCTCCACCGAATGGAACGGGGTCTATTGGGAGCTGTTTATGGCCGCCTCCGTCCTGTTCTTCGTCGTGTGCTACGGCATTTCGCAATACTCGCAATGGCTTGAACGCCGTCTTGCGACCGATCATCGCTAAAGGAGGCCAGGATTATGGCTGAAGCTCAAATGCAGGTATCCGACGAGGTCGCGATCAGCATCCAGAACATGAACAAGTGGTACGGGACCTTCCACGTCCTGCGCGACATTGATCTGACCGTGTACCGGGGGGAGCGGATCGTTATCTGCGGGCCGTCCGGCTCCGGCAAGTCGACGCTGATCCGCTGCATCAACGCGCTGGAGGAACACCAGCAAGGCGCGATCACCGTGGATGGCACGTTGCTGTCCTCGGACCTCAAGAATATCGACAAGATCCGATCAGAGGTTGGCATGTGCTTCCAGCACTTCAACCTGTTCCCGCATCTTTCAATCCTTGAGAATTGTACTCTGGCCCCGATCTGGGTGCGCAAAACACCCAAGAAGGAAGCCGAAGAGATCGCGATGCATTTCCTTGAGAAGGTGAAAATTCCCGATCAGGCTGATAAATATCCGGGGCAGCTTTCCGGCGGGCAGCAGCAGCGGGTGGCCATCGCGCGTTCCCTTTGCATGCGGCCGCGCATCATGCTGTTTGACGAGCCGACCTCCGCCCTTGACCCCGAGATGATCAAGGAGGTGCTCGACACCATGATCGAGCTGGCCGAAGAGGGCATGACCATGCTTTGCGTGACGCACGAGATGGGCTTCGCCCGCCAGGTGGCGAACCGCGTGATCTTCATGGATGCGGGCCAGATTGTGGAACAGAACGAGCCGGAAGAGTTCTTCAACAACCCGAAATCAGAGCGTACGCAGCTGTTCCTCAGCCAGATTTTGGGGCACTAAGCGCTAACCTACAGGACTTCAAAAAAGCGGCCCCGGTGGAGACACGCGGGGCCGTTTTGAATTTACAGCAGTACTTTCAGGTCGCGCGGGACCACGAAATTCAACAACCGCGCGTCGCCAAATGCGAGCTCTGCCCAGCTGTTGCGCGGCACCTCCGAAATCAGCGTCGAGGTCGTCGGGAAGGTCGTGAAACGCTCATGCTTGGGGCGGGTCTCGCTGATCAAATCGGCGAAGCTGGCCATGCCGGGATTATGCCCGACGACCATAAGATTGCCCGGTTTTGCGCCCCGGATCGTGCTCAGCACCGCGTCGGGGGACGCGTGATAGAGACCCTTAATGAAGGTCAGCTCCGGCTTGTCCGCAAACTGCTCCATCATAATCTTTGCGGTCATCGCGGCCCGTGTCGCGGTGGAGCTGATCAGGTATTTCGGGACATGGCCGCGATCTGCGAGCCAAGCCCCCATCCGCTCCGCTCCGGCTTCGCCGCGCGCGTTCAGCGGGCGGTCGTGGTCGTCGAGTTCGAGATTGTCCCAGCTGGACTTCGCATGACGCACAAGGATCAGTTTCAGCGGCTCTCTCCCATGAAGATGCGCATGTGATATGCGCTCTGCCCCTCCATCCTTGCATAGCTTTGCGACAGCGGACAAGCCCGCCTGACGCTGCAGCCTTTCGCCATGTTCTCTGCCCCCGCAGCGCTTGCCAGATGCGCAATGCAGGCGGGGACGTCATAGCCCTCGCCCGTCAGCGCGCGCGGGGTGCAGGCGGTCAGGCACGGCTTGGGGCATGTGTCGCAAGGCCGTTCCGCTGGCGGGGCGAGGGCGATGCGTTCCCGCAAGGCGATGGCCCCGCGGTAGGACACCATCAGCCCGGCCTGGCTATGCACCAGCAGGTTGACCGGGCTTTGCCAGGCCTGTCCGCTTTGCAGCGCCCATGTGAAAAACGGCTTGAACGGTGCGCCGCCGAAGGGAAGCAGAGCTTGGCCGTCCAACTGCGCGGCCATCTCCGTGATCACCCGGTCTGACCAGCGATCCATCGGATCGGTCTGGCCATCTTGCCATTCCGGGGAGGCGTCAAAATGCTGCCAGAAGGTAGGCCCTGGCCCAAGTAGGACCAGGGTTTCGCACCAGTCTGGAAGGTGGCTCAAATCTTCGGGGTGAAAGCCGCCAAGGCAATCCAGATGCTGCGCGGCGGCCAGCCGCTCTATTTGATCGTAGCTCACTTCTTGAGAAACGGTAGCGCCATGCTCCAGGCGAATTTCGACGGCCGTTCATCCTGCCAGCGCAGGCCGATTTTCATGTCGTCATGCCCGTCGGCTGGCTGGGGGATATAGGTGCCAAACATCCGGTCCCAGATCGAGAGCGAAAAGCCGTAATTGCTGTCATGCTCCTCCCGGTGAACGGAGTGGTGGACGCGGTGCATATCCGGTGTCACGAACACCCGACGCACGACCGCATCAAGACCCAGAGGCAGCTTAATATTGGCATGGTTGAACATAGCGGTGCCGTTCAAAATGATCTCGAACAGGACAACCGCAATTGCTGCAGGCCCAAGCAGATAGACCAGCCCGATTTTCAGGATCATCGACAGCGCAATTTCGACCGGATGGAACCGGATGGCGGTGGTCACGTCGATATCGACATCCGCATGGTGAACCTGATGAAGACGCCACAACAGCGGCACCTTATGCGTGATCAGATGCTGCAGCCAGATGGCGAAATCGAGGATCAGGATGGTCGCAATGATCTCCAAACCAAGGGGCCAATCGAGCGCGTTAAATAGACCCCAGCCGTTGTTTCCTGCATCCATTGCGGCACCAACCGCCAGCAACGGCAAGCCAATTGCCATCGCGTTCAGCATCACTGAGTTCACGATGGTGAAGCCCCAATTGGTGCTCCAACGGGCAATGCGGGTCTGGCTGCGTTCGCGGCGCGGCACATAGGTCTCGATCAGGGCCAGCAGAACAAAGAGGCCAAGAAAGACGCTGAGGCGGATGAGGGTCTCGTTTTCCATGCTGCGAACATACGCACAGCACAGCACCTTACAAGTGACCTGGTGCCGCAGGGCCGCACATTTGCGTGACGGAGGGCGCCTTGGCTAAAGGCGAATGATCGAGCCCGCGCCGTGTTCGGTAAACAATTCCAGCAGGCAAGCATTGGGCGCGCGGCCGTCAAGGATCACAACAGCACGGGTCCCGCCGCGTAGCGCGGCAAGCGCGGTCTCGGTTTTGGGGATCATGCCACCGGCGATGGTGCCGTCTGCGGTCATAGCGGCGATGTCATCTGCCGAAAGCTCGGTCAGCACATCGCCTGAGGCGCCTTTGACGCCTGACACATCTGTCAGTAGCAAGAGGCGGTCCGCCTTCAGTGCGGCGGCTACCGCACCGGCTGCCGTATCGCCGTTGATATTGTAGGTTTGCCCGTCCTTGCCGGTGCCAAGGGGGGCCACAACCGGGATCATGCCGGCGTCAAATAGCTGCCGGATCAGGTCGGTGTTGACCGCGACAGGGTCGCCCACCAGACCCAAGGCCGGGTCGCTTGGGGTGCAGGTGATCATGTTGGCATCCTTGCCAGATAGCCCGACCGCGCGCCCGCCTTCCTCGTTAATGGCTTGGACAATGCGTTTGCCGACCTGTCCTGAAAGCACCATCTCCACCACTTTGACGGTGGCCGCATCCGTTACCCGTTTGCCGTCCACGAATTCAGAGGTCACGCCCAGCTTTTCGAGCATCTCGTTGATCATCGGCCCGCCGCCATGGACGACGACCGGGTTGATGCCCACCTGCCGCATCAAGGTGACGTCTCGGGCAAAGCCGGCCATGCCTTCGTCGCTGCCCATGGCATGGCCGCCCAGCTTGATGACGACTGTCGCCCCTGTATAGCGCTGCAAGTAGGGCAGGGCCTCTGACAGGGTGCGGGCCGTGGCGATCCAGTCTTGATTCATGGCGGTCTGCTTTTTCATGGTAGGTATTCCGGCGGAGCTTCGCAGGCTTTGTTAGCCTTTGCGCGGCGGGCTGCCAAGATGCGTTGGTTTGGATTGTATTCCGCCGCAGGCCGGTTAGGGTCTGCCGCAAGGAGGCACCGCCATGGCCGATGATCGCAAGATATTGCTGTTGACAGGGGCGAGCCGCGGGATCGGGCACGCTACAGTGCGTCATTTCAACGCCTTGGGGTGGCGGGTGTTGACCTGTTCCCGCCAGGCCTTTCCGGAAGAATGTCCCTGGGGCGGCGGGGCGGAAAACCACGTCCAGATTGACCTTGCTGACCCGAAGCGGACGATTGAGGCGATTGCTGATATCCGGGGCAGGCTGGATGGCAAGCTGCATGCGCTGGTCAATAATGCAGGTACTTCGCCAAAGGGTGAGGGGGGAGCGCGGCTGAATACGCTTGATACGGACCTGCGGACTTGGGGGCATGTGTTTCATGTCAACTTCTTCGCCTCGGTGGTGTTGGCCCGCGGGCTGAAGGAGGAATTGGCAGCCGCGAAAGGCTCCGTTGTTAATGTGACGTCCATCGCAGGCAGCAGGGTGCATCCCTTTGCAGGGGCCGCATATGCAACATCAAAAGCGGCGCTGGCGGCATTGACGCGCGAGATGGCGCATGATTTCGGGCCCTTGGGCGTGCGGGTCAATGCCATCGCGCCAGGCGAGGTTGAAACCGCAATCCTGTCGCCGGGGACGGAGAAGATCGTCGATCAGTTGCCCATGCGCAGGCTCGGTCAGCCGGAGGAGGTCGCCGCGGCCATCCATTTTCTTTGCTCCGAGGAGTCGAGCTATATTTCAGGCACCGAGATCGAGGTTAACGGCGCGCAGCACGTCTAGCCTTATTCCAAATCCGCAATGATGGCGCGCAAAGTGGCGATGCCGTCGCCCTTCTCGGACGAGGTCATGATGACCTCAGGATATGCTGCGGGGTGTTTCGACAAAGCTGCGCTGACCTGATCCATCAGCTTGTCCCGCACCGCAGATTTGACCTTGTCGGTTTTCGTTAGGACCACCTGAAAGGTTACCGCCGATTTGTCTAGCAACGTCAGAATTTCCTGATCGACCTGTTTGATACCATGCCGGGAATCGATCAGCACGAACGCCCGCCGCAGCGTTTGTCGCCCCGATAGATAGGCTTTGAGCAGGCGCTGCCACTTCTCGACAATTGGCAGAGGTGCTTCGGCGAACCCGTAGCCCGGCAGGTCGACCAGATAGTGCGCATCTTGCAGAGTGAAGAAGTTAATCTCTTGCGTACGGCCGGGCGTGTTGGAGGTCCGGGCGAGCGCTTTGCGACCTGTCAGCGCATTGATCAGGCTGGATTTTCCTACATTGGATCGCCCTGCAAAGCAGACCTCCTTGCGATCTGCGGGTGGCAGGCCGGGCATCGCCACGACGCCTTTCAGGAAATCGGTCTCGCCCGCGAACAGCTTGCGCCCGCGTTCGATCGCCTCTGGCTCGGGCTCTGGCGCGATGGAGAATGTGAACATGGGGGTCGCTCCGCAGGGTCTGCGCAAATGCGTCAGACGATTTGTATCGTATCGCCACAACTGATCGTGCCGGGTTTGGTCACCACGGCGTAGACACCGAATTCCTGATGTCCTAGTTGCTTTAACGCGCCCAAGGTATCCGCGTCACGGCGGCCCGTTTCAGGGTTCGCGGCGGTTGCCAGACAGCGGGTAATCTGCTCGCGCACCTCAAAGACTGCTTCGCCAATGACGAGAGATTTGCCAACCAAGAAGGCCTCTTCCCAAGCAGGCATGCCGTCCAGCCAAAGATTGGCACGCCATCTCAGCGGGGAGAGGTCCTGGCCCATGCCCTCGCTAAGCGCGCGGTTGCTGGCGAGATTTGCAATTGCGATTGAGGGAAAATCGGTGTCGGTCATGCCCCGTTCGCTTACGCGGACAACGGCATTGGATTGCGCGCGGTCGGGCGGCATTAGCGGCTTTACCCAGTCCAACAGCGCTGCACTGTCCCTGTCAGGGTGTACCGTGATGTCTGGCCGGTCGGGGTGGCGCAGGGTTATCCGCTCCTGAGCTTCATCAAGGCTTGCATCAATGGCCATCAGGCTGGGCGCTTTCGCCCCGCGCGAGAAATTCGCGCAATTTGCCCAGCCACCGCCACGGGCTTTCGCGCCTTCATGTGCTATCGCCCAACTGCGATCCCAAGGCAGTGTTTTACCGGCCTCTACCCGCACTGCCTCCAACGCCTCGGCCCCATGAGCCTTGATCGGATGGCGCCAGATCTGGGCAAGCGCTATCTTCATTCTTCCGTTTTCGGCTTCGGTTTGAAGCTGGCCCGGATGTTGCCAAACAGGTCTGGCTTATAGCCCTGGCTGCGCATGATTGCGTATTGCTGGATGAAGGTGATGACGTTGTTGGCGATCCAGTAGACGACCAAACCGCTTGCGAAGCTGCCCAGCATGAACATGAAAACCCAAGGCATCCAGGCAAAGATCATAGCCTGTGTCGGATCAGTGGGCGCCGGGTTCAGCTTTTGCTGAAGCCACATGGAGACACCAAGGATAAGCGGCAGGACGCCAATAAAGATGAGCGCCATCAACGATCCCGGCTCTGGGGACCCCAAGGGCAGCAGGCCAAAAAAGTTCATGATTGATGTCGGATCGGGCGCTGAGAGGTCCTGGAACGGGCCGAACCATGGGGCGTGGCGCAGTTCGATAGTGACGAAAATCACTTTGTAGAGCGAAAAGAAGATCGGGATCTGCAATAAGATTGGCAGGCAGCCCGCGGCCGGATTTACCTTGTTGTCCTTATAGAGCTTCATCATGCCCTGCTGCATCTTCTGGCGGTCGTCGCCGGCGCTTTCTTTGAGCTTCTCCATTTCGGGCTGGAGCTCTTTCATCTTTGCCATGGAGACGTAGGATTTATAAGCCAGCGGCAGCAGGATAGCTTTGATCAGAAGGGTCAGAACAATGATGGCCCAACCCATATTGCCAATCAGGGCGTTCAGCCAGTGCAGCACCCGAAAGATCGGCTTGGTTAGTATCGCAAACCAACCCCAGTCGATGCTCTCGATGAACTTGGTGACACCGTTATCTTGATAGTTGCGAATGGTCTCCCATTCCTTTGCGCCCGCAAAAAGCATTGTGTTCACTTCCGCCGAAGCGCCGGGCGCAACGGTCAGGGCGTCTTGCCACAGCTCGGTTCGGTAGGTGTTGAAGCCGGGATAGAATTTCGTGACTGTCGTCGCGGGTTTACCCTGCTCCGGTATCAGCGTGGTCATCCAGTTCTTGTCGGTGAACCCGACCCAGCCATCTTCCGTCAGTTGCACCCGTTCGGAATCGTTGTCATTTGGCCGGTCTTTGCTAAGGTCGGCGATGTCGTCATAGTCGATCTCGTCAAGGCGCCCATTGGTCAGCCGCACAACCCCCTCATGCAAAATGAAAAAGCCGATAACCTCGGGCTCGCCGTGGCGGGCGATATAGGAATAGGGGAACAGCTCAACAGCCTCAGCGCCCGTATTTTCGACCGATTGCGTGATCGAGAACATGAATTTCTCGTCAATCTCGATATTGCGGCGGAAAATCAGACCGCTGTCGTTGTCCCAACGCAGAGTGACGGGGCTGCCTGGTGACAGGACATCGCCGGTCTCTACCGACCAAAGGGTGCTTTTGTCTGGGACCTGGTCTGCAGGAATGTCCCCGGCTGGTACCCAGCCCTGCAGCGCGTAATAGGCGTTGTCCTTGGTTTCGGGGATCAACAAGGTCACGATGTCGGAGTCCGCCTCAATCGTCTCGTTGTAGGATTTCAGAGAGAGGTCGTCGATGCGCCCCCCCAGCAAGGTCAACGACCCTGACAGTTCGGGCGAGTCGATCTTGACCCGCGGCGCATCTTCAAGCGCAGTTGCTTCCGCGGTTAGTGGGGCAGTTTGCGGGGTAGCGCCATCAGCGCGGGGCGGCGCGGTGACGCCTGCACTTTGGACCTGCTCCGAGCTGCCGTTTTGCGCGATTGGGTCCACAACTTGGTCTTCGGGTGGGAAGATAAAAAACCAAACCATGATGACAAGGAAGCTCAACGCCGTTGCAAGGATGAGGTTCTTGTTCTGGTCGTCCATTTTGTACGCCACCATTTGCTGTCTCTGGTGGGCTAGGTTCAATAGGCTGGGGCTTCTGAGGTCAAGCGGTTTTCACGTGATTGAGACGCCGCGTCGCTATAAAAAAAAGGTACTTTAGACGGCCTTCTTGCCGAAGAACGGTGTGATCGACACACTGCTTTGGTGTTCGCTGATCCAACTGGCCGTTTCATCAAAAGGCATCGGGCGTGCGATGACGAAGCCTTGCAGGTGATTGCAGCCAAGTTGGGACAGAATTGACTGCTCTCCTATATTCTCGACGCCTTCAGCCAAGGTCTCGATTCCGAGGCGTTCACCAAGGCCGATTATGGCCGCGATCATTCTTTGCTGCTCTGGGTCAGTGTCCGCACTGGCAACGAAGGAGCGGTCGATTTTGATGCGATCAACCGCGAAGCGCCGAATGTTGGAGAGGGAGGCATGCCCGGTGCCGAAATCATCAAGATCGATTCGGAAGCCTTGAGAACCCAGGGCACGGATGTTGCGGGTGACAATGTCATCGTCATGTTCAGAGATGACCGTTTCGAGGATCTCTACCGTCAGGCGTGACGGGTCTACTTCAAAACGGTCAACATCCCATTTGATCCGTTCAACCAGACTTGGGTTGCGCAGTTCCTGCGTCGCGAAATTGACGGCGACGGAAGGAACATAAAGGCCAGCCTTGTCCCAGGAGACCAGCGCACGAAGCGCGTGATTAAGCGTGACTTCGCCAAGTTCCTCAAGCTTGTTGGCCGCCTCCAAAGCGGGCAGAAACGCGCTTGGGGGAAGGGTGCCCTTGACGGGATGCTCCCATCGGGCAAGGGCCTCAAAACCTGTGATCTCACCGGTATCGGTCGAGATTTGCGGCTGAAACCATGGTCTGATCTCACCATTGCGCAGCGCGGCCAGCACTGTTTCGGACGTCGCCGTATCGATTGGTTTGGCGGTTCTGTAGGAAAACCCACGGATCGCGCGCGGGGCGTTCTGCAATGCTTCATCAAGCGCAGATTTGGCTGCGCCAAGCATTGCTTCACCGGTGCGTTCCGGCGCGCGCGCATCTATACAAAAACCGGCAGATATGGTCAGATGGACGACGTCATTGTCCAGCTGAATCGGGTCGGAGGCGATTTGTTCGAGCCGTTCGCATAGGGTGAGGACCGCACTTGTTTCCGGCGCCCGGACGGAGCTGATCAGCATGGCGAAGCTTCTCATTGATAGGCGCGCAATTTCGTCGCCTGAGCGCAACACCGAATTCATCCGATATGCCAGTTCGGTAACCGCTCGCTCAACTGACGCACTGTCCCATTCCTCAGACACCTCGTCTAAGTTATCGATGGCGATAGCGATGCATGCCGTTTTCTTCACGGTTGCCTCGTCAAGAAGCTCGCGGTCAAGAAGGCGGATCAAGCGATCTTCGTCGCTGATCGTGGAAGCAAAAAGCGGCGGTAGCCGGCGCTTCCCGCTGATCAGGCTAAATATGACAAGCAAAAAGGGGGTGCCGCCTGCCAAAGCCAACAAAGCGGTGTAGGCCTCACCGATATAGGCCGCGACTGACCCGATCACCATCGCTGACCAAATGAACCGCATAGTGGGACTGTCAGAGCGCAGCGCCTGACTGGCAATGTTCTGTCGCAATGTGGTCAGATCGGTCATATCGCACCTGGTAAACTACCAGCTCACGTCTAATCCGATTTCGCTCAGGATAAGTTAATGCGTATCGCCCAGTTGCGGAGCATTTTCATCTTTTTCAGCATTCCCGGCAACAAGCCCCTGAAAATCAAAGAGCTTCGGGTCAAGAAGATGCGAGGGGCGTGCGTTCATCAGCGCCCGGAAAATCTTCTGCCGCCGCCCTGGCGCGGCGGCTTCCCAACCATCCAGCAGGGCTTTGATGTTTTGGCGCTGCAATCCGTCCTGAGACCCACATAAATCGCAGGGGATGATCGGATAATTCATCGCGGCGGCAAAGCGGGCGCAGTCTTCTTCAGCGATGTACGCAAGCGGGCGGTAGACGAACAGGTCCCCCTCTTCATTCAGAAGCTTTGGGGGCATCGTTGCCAGCCGTGAGCCGTGGAAGAGATTAAGAAAAAACGTCTCCAGGATGTCGTCGCGGTGATGCCCAAGAACGACGGCGGTGCAGCCTTCCTCCCGCGCGATGCGGTAGAGATTGCCGCGTCTCAGCCTTGAGCAAAGCGCGCACATCGTGCGACCCGCGGGCACTTTGTCGACCACAATGGAATAGGTATCCTGATATTCGACCCGGTGCGGCACTTTCATGCGATCCAGAAATTCAGGCAGGACGGTCGCCGGGAAATTCGGCTGGCCCTGATCAAGGTTGCACGCCAGGATATCGACGGGCAGCAGGCCGCGCCACTGCAGTTCGGTCAGCGCGGCAAGCAGCGTGTAGCTGTCCTTGCCGCCAGACAGGCAAACCAGCCACTTCGCGCCGCGCTCCACCATGCCAAAATCGTCAATGGCCGCCCGCGTGTCGCGGATGATGCGCTTGCGCAGCTTCTTGAACTCGGTGGTCGAGGGGGCGCCGTAGAACAGCGGGTGTATGTCGTCGGGCTCATCCAGCATGGCGGCGTTTATAGGCTGGGTGAGATGCTGGGGAAAGCGCGAACTAGTCGTTAATCCCGTTTGCGCGGTGGCGGCACGTCATCGATCCCCATGCCGCCCCAGGGGTGACAGCGCAAGACGCGCTTGGCCGCGAGCCAGCTGCCGCGCAGAGCGCCATGTTTTTCTAAAGCCTGCATCGCGTAGGCGGAGCATGTCGGATCATAGCGGCAGTTAAAGCCCACGTAAGAGCTGAAGGTCTTGCGGTAGAACCGCACGGGCAGGGAGATGACAAAGGCCAGTGGCGTCATGCGTGGACCTTGGCGAGCGCTTTGGACAGATCCTGCTGAAGCAATGCGAAATCCCGCGCGGCTGTCTCTGTTGCGCGCCCAATCAGCACGTAATCAAAGCCGGGGTGCGCCATTTGGGGGAGCACAAGGCGGGCCACCTCCCGCAGGCGGCGCTTGGCACGGTTGCGCGCCACCGCATTGCCAACTTTTTTAGAGCAGGTAAAGCCCAGCCGGACCGTCGCAACCTTATCCTGCCTGTCGCGCGCCTGAAGCAGAAAAGCCGGGCTGCCTGCGCGCTTGGCTCTGGCCGCCCGCAGAAAATCTGCGCGGTTCTTCAGGGTCTCGATCTTGAGGGGCAGCGGTGCGCCGGATGGTAGGCAAACGGAAACCGCCGGCGGCATCTGCACGGCCGGAACTTGTTGTCCTGCCTCGCGTGCCACCGGCGGTTTCAAATCATCGCAGAAATCGGAAGCGCTTACGCGCTCAGCGATTTCCGGCCTTTGGCGCGGCGCGCGTTCAGGATTTTGCGGCCAGCTTTGGTTGCCATGCGCGCACGAAACCCGTGGCGGTGCTTGCGAACCAGGTTCGACGGCTGGAATGTACGTTTGCTCATCGGGAGCCTCCTTGCGGGTAAGGGCCCTGAATCCCGCGGATTCGATGCCCAATCACATCTCGAACCCGCCTATTAGAGGGGCCACGACAGTGCGTCAACGCCCTTAAAGGCCACCGAGCGTCGGTTTCTGCAACATTCGCCATAGAAACGCACAGCATATCGCCGATTTCTGTACAGAACCCGTCCTTTTAATGCCAATTTCACCGTTCATTTGTCACAGGTCATCAACCCGACGTGATGCAACTACCCCGAAGCGATTGGATTGTGCATGTACCACTTAAGCAAGTTACACCCGACGAGGATCTCTGACCGTGACCGACATGACGCAAATGAATGAGAAGTCCGCGCTGCAGCGCCGGCTTCCGATTATTATCGTGGGTTTAGCCGCGCTGCTTGGCGCGTTTTTCCTGCGCGACTACCTCAGCTTTGACGCATTGCGGGAGAACCGCGAATCTTTGATCGCTTTTCGCGACGAAAATTACATTCTGTCAGTGCTGATCTTCATTGCAGTTTATGTGGTGATCGTGGCCTTTTCGCTGCCCGGTGCTGCTATTGCGACGCTGACCGGCGGTTTCCTCTTCGCTACCTTCCCGGGCGCACTATATAATGTGACTGCCGCTACCATCGGCGCCCTGGCGATTTTCACCGCCGCGCGGGTCGGGTTTGGCGATAAGCTGGCTGACCGGATGGAAACCGGCTCCGGGATCGTGAAGCGCATCAAGGACGGCATTGACGAAAACCAGTGGTCGGTTCTGTTCCTGATCCGCCTTGTCCCTGCCGTCCCCTTCTTTGTGGCCAATCTTGTGCCTGCGCTGGTGGATGTCCCTTACCGCCGCTTTGTCATCTCGACGTTCCTCGGCATTATCCCCGGCTCGGTTGTCTATACGTCCGTCGGTGCGGGCCTTGGCGAAGTGTTCGAGCGGGGCGAAACTCCCAACTTGGGCATCATCTTCGAGCCGCATATCCTGCTGCCGATCCTTGGCCTCTGTGCGCTTGCGGCGCTGCCGATGGTCCTTAAAGCTGTCCGCGGTAAAGAAGGTATCTGATCCATGAGTAAGATTGAAACTGATCTGCTGGTCATTGGGGCCGGCTCCGGAGGGCTGTCTGTGGCTGCTGGTGCGGTGCAGATGGGGGCAAAAGTCGTCCTGCTGGAAGACCATAAAATGGGCGGCGACTGCCTGAACTATGGCTGTGTCCCCTCCAAGGCGCTGATCGCGGCGGGCAAACAGGCCCACGCCATGCGGCATGGCGCCAAGTTTGGCGTTGCCAACGTAGAGCCACAAGTGGATTACGCCGCCGCGAAGGACCACGTGAACAAGGTTATCGCCACCATCGAGCCGCATGACAGCGTCGAACGCTTCGAAGGCCTAGGTGTCCACGTCATTCAGGAGCGCGGCCGGTTTATCGACGAAAACACCGTGCAGGCAGGTGAACATCAGATTACCGCGCGCCGGGTTGTCATCGCCACCGGCTCTGCCCCTTTCGTGCCGCCGATCCCGGGGCTCGACAAAGTACCTTACCTGACCAATGAAAGTCTTTGGGATCTGCGCGACCTGCCGGAGCATCTGCTGGTCGTTGGCGGCGGCCCGATTGGGATCGAAATGGCACAGGCCCACTTGCGGCTTGGCTCCAAGGTGACGGTCATTGAGGGCGCGAAAGCCATGGGTAAGGACGACCCGGAGCTCGCAGCCATCGTGCTGGACCGGATGCGCGACGAGGGCATGGTCATCGAAGAAGACGCCATGGCCGAAGAGATCAGCGGCACCGCAGGCGACATCACGGTCAAGGCCAAGGATGGCCGGGTTTTCAACGGGACCCATATTCTGATTGCCGTGGGCCGGTCGGCAAATGTCGGCGACCTTGGGCTGGAAGAGGCCAAGATCAAGCATGACCGTGGCGGTATCAAGGTCGATGCAGGGATGCGAACGTCGAACAAGAAGGTCTACGCCATCGGTGACGTTGCGGGCCAGCTGCAATTTACTCATGTGGCAGGCTATCATGCGGGCGTTGTCATTCGCTCCATCCTGTTTGGGCTACCCTCCAAGGCGAAGCAGGGGCACCTTCCGTGGGCCACCTATACTGATCCGGAGCTGGCGCAGGTTGGCCTGACCGAGGCACAGGCCCGCAAAAAGCATGTGGGCAAAGTGGAAATTGCCCGGTTCGAATTTCACGAAAACGACCGCGCGATTGCCGAGGGCAAAACCACCGGCCTGATCAAGGTGATGGTGGTGGGCGGCAAACCTGTCGGGGCCTCCATTGTGGGGGCATCCGCCGGCGACCTGATCGGCGTCTGGGCTCTGGCAATCGCCAATAGTCTAAAGATGAGCCAAGTTGCCGGCATGGTTGCGCCTTATCCGACCCTGGGCGAGGTTAGCAAACGGGCGGCGGGGGCGTATTTCTCCCCTAGACTGTTTGAAAGCCCGATGGTCAAACGGGTCGTGGGTTTGGTACAGCGGTATCTGCCGTAGTCGAGGTCAGCGGGGGAGGCACATGTGATACGGTCCCTATCAGGCCGGTTTCTGATCCTGTCCATCATCTTCGTGATGGTGGCAGAAATCCTGATCTTCGTGCCCTCCATCGCCCGGTTCCGCCAGGACTACCTGTCGACGCGGGTCGAAAAGGCGCAAATCGCTTCTCTGTCGGTACTTGCGGCGGAGCGGTCGCGGATCTCGCCTGAATTGGCGCAGGAGTTGCTGGACAATGCCGGTGTCTACAATGTGGCGTTGCGCCGCGACGCTGTTAGCCAGTTGGTTCTGTCCTCCCCCGTGCCGGGACAGGTCACGACGATGGTTGATCTGCGCGACCCAACCGCACTTGAGCTGATCCGGGGGGCGCTAGCGCAATTGGCCAAACCCGGCGAAGGGGTCATCCGCGTCCTCGGGGCTCCGACTAATGCGGCGGGAAGCATGATCGATGTCACGATGCCGCAAGCCCCGCTGCGCGAGGCGATGGTAGACTACGGCCTGCGTATCTTGGCCCTTTCGCTGGTAATTTCGGTCATTTCCGCTCTGCTTCTCTTTTTCGCGGTGCGGCGCTTCATGGTTGCGCCCGTCAAGCGCGTAGTTGAGCATATCGAGGTCTATGCGCAGGCCCCCGAAGACGCCCGGCGCATCATCACCCCGCAGGCCACGATTTCCGAGCTCCGCTCTGCCGAGGACGCGCTGGCCGCCATGCAGAAGCAGCTGACCGGCGCGTTGAAGCAAAAGGAAAGACTTGCCCAGCTGGGCGGGGCCGTTGCCAAGATCAGCCACGACCTACGCAACATCCTGACCACCGCGACGTTGCTGACCGACCGCATTGAGATGTCAGAGGACCCCGCAGTGAAGCGTACCGCGCCTAAGCTTGTGAACTCGCTCAGCCGGGCGGTCAACCTCTGCGAGGGGACGCTGGCTTTTGGTCGCGTGGAGGAGCCGCCGCCAAGCCTTTCCATGGTAGCCCTTGCCGAGCTGGTTGATGACGTGCTTGAGGGCGAAAAGCTGTCCTCAAATGGCACCGTCGAATTCGCCGACGATGTCGAAACAGGCCTGACCGTTCGCGCCGATAGCGAGCAGCTGTTTCGGGTGCTGGGCAACCTTGTCCGCAACGCCCGCCAGGCGATCGAGGCAACTGGAAAGCCGGGATGCATCAAGATTAGCGCGGTCGAAAGCCCTGATAGCTGGAAGATCGCCGTTTGCGATACGGGGCCGGGCCTGCCCGCAAAGGCGCAAGAGAACCTGTTTATGCCATTCGAGGGCGGGGTGCGTAAAGGTGGCACCGGACTGGGCCTCGTCATCGCATCAGAGCTGGTTCGCGGCCATGGAGGAGAGCTGCGGCTTAGTCGCACCGATGCAACCGGCACAGAGTTCATCGTGGACCTGCCAAAACACCCGCTGGAACTCAGCTAACGAAGCATCGCTTGTTTTTGCTGGGATTGCCCTTGCAATGCACCGGTGCCGGGGTTAGATCATGCGCCACGCGGATTGGTAGCTCAGTTGGATAGAGTACTTGACTACGAATCAAGGGGTCGGGGGTTCGAATCCTCCCCAGTCCGCCA
>CALHHY010000014.1 GCA_938030665.1 uncultured Litoreibacter sp.
ATCAGAAGTAGGCAAGCAAGTTTTCTCAACATGAGCGACATCCTTTGCGATGTGACCGAGCCCGGCAGCGCCCCGGCATGGAATCAAAAAAGATACGATTTGGATTAATTATGTCTTAAACCTTCATGGCCCAGATACGGATCAACCAGCGTCAGCCGGAGGGTAAGATGGTATCTGAGTCGTTAACACATGCGGGCCAACCCGTAGCATCGTTCTGGTCCGGGGCTTGGCTATGACGGGGCCGTTCAGATACGCCTGCTGGCAGGCGCTTCGCCAAATCCCGCTTGTCCTCACGGTTGCAAGCCTTGGTGCAGCAGCCACATGGGCTGCCGTTACTTTTCTACCTCAAAGCTACACCGCCTCTGCGCATCTGCTTGTTGATGGCACCGGGGTTGCCAATGATCCCCGCGGCCCGGCGCAAGCCCTAGGCACTGCACATCTTCAAAAGATCGAAGCGCGCATCATGACCAAGGCGCGGTTGACGGCGATACTGTCTGAATTGGGAAGCAAAGTGGCCTTTGAGGATTTTCAATCCGCCATCATGTTCGAAACCCTCAGCGGCCGGGAGAAGGCGACCACAATGACCATCTCGGTCACCGATGCGGATGCCGAATTTGCGACGCAGGCCGCGACCCTGATGACCGATGCCGTTCTGGCTGAACACCAAGTCATTGAGGACGAGCGCGTTCAGTCAGCCTTGGCTTTCTTCAAACAAGAGGTCAGAGATCGCAAGTCTGCCTTGAACAAATCCTTTGAAACGCTTCTTGACTTCAAGGTGAATTTCGCCGGGTTTCTGCCTACTGACGCGTCACGGTATCTGGATCAACGCAAAGCTCTTTTGATGCAACAGGCGAGCGATCAGGTTACGCTGCCGGCCGACCCCGTTCGCAAAAAACTGATTGCCGAGATGGCCGCGGCCAGCGCGCTTTACTCCGGTCAGCACCCCAAAATCCGCGCCCTAGCTGCGCAGCTGAAAGACACGGCCGCAAGGGCAAACGCGCCAACGACCGATGCATCTTCCGTGCAGGAGGATATCGAGCGGATCGACCTCGCGCTTGCGCTGATTCCGGCCAATTCGCTAAGGCTCACCGCGCTGGAAGACGACCACAACATGGCGCAGGATCAGTATGAGGGCGCTGTAAGCCGTTTAGAATCTGCCGCGGTTGAAGAGCGGATTGCACAACGCGCCGATGGCGAGCGTCTGTCGGTGGTGCAAGCCGCGATCCTGCCGACATTGCCAAGCGGTCCACGCCAGAAGATCGCACTCGCCCTTGGATTGATGCTGTCGACCCTGTTGGCCATCAGCGCCGCTGTTGCACGTATCCGGCTGGATAAAGTGATCCGCCGCCCGCGCGATCTGCAAACCAGCCTGAACCTCATCCCCTTTGCCGTCATTCCGGCGAAATAATCTCTAAGTTAGGAGGAACTCTGTGGAACAGATCACCGCACCACTGCCCATCCTGGACAATGTGATCGAAACGGCGCAAGCCGTAAATCTGCCGCCCAAGTATGACCACCGTGACCTTGCCGACAGCAGGCAAGCGTGGTCACGTCTGAACGAGGTCGCGATCCCAAACGATGCGCCGCTACACGGGCTATTCTCAGACAAACAAGGTGTGGCGATCGACCTTTTGCGCAGCAGGCTGCTGCGGCAGCTCCGCAATGACGTCGTGACACGGCTGGCGATTACTCAACCGACGCAAGGGTGCGGCGGTGAGGCGATGACAGCGCAGCTTGCCTTGAGCCTGGCCCGGCAGTCTGACCTCAGGATTCTGGTTTTTGATCTCAACCTGGAACAGCCCAGTTTGGCCAGATTGTTTGGCATATCGCAGATCTCCCCCCGGCAAACAGCCATCACGCAGACACGCCGCGACTTTGACAGCAGTGCCATGCGGGTCGGCGCCAATCTGGGCCTCAGCCTATCCACGGAACGCACGACGCAAGGGGCAGAGCTGCTCGCCCACCGGCGCGCGCGGCGGCTGTTGACAGATGTTGAACGCGACTTAATGCCCGACGTCATTTTGCTGAACCTGCCGCCGGTTCTCGGCGGCCATGACGTCGTCGCTGGCGCGGACCTGTATCAATCGGCGCTGCTGGTGATCCGGGCCGACAAGACAACGCAAGCCGAGGCGGACGCGGCTGAACGGCTGATATCAGAGCAGAAGCCCTGCATGGGCATTGTGATGAACAGCTGCCGTTTCCATGACGTCCATGCTGCAAGCTGATATTGATCCGCAGTTTCTTGAACGCCCGAAAAAGACCCTGAACAAAGGCAAAAGACGTATCAGAGGCGCGCTCTCCGTCATTGATATACGGGCTTGGGCGCATCTCTTTCGTTTGGTGAACTACTACAACAATACCCATGTTACGCCCCGGCGCGAGATAAGGTTCGGGCCAGACCCTGCGATCAGCCCTACCGCCTCCTTCGCCAATGGTTTCTATATCCATATCGGGGCTCGGGCGCATATTGGTGCGCATTGCTACCTGTGGGCAGGGCGCAGCGCGCAAAGTGGTATCACGATTGGCGACGACCTGCTGCTTGGTCCGAATGTTGTGATCACATCCACCTCATACCGATACAACGCGGGCGCACCGGTCACAAAACAACCCATGCGCGAAAGCCCGGTAAAGATCGGGAATGACGTCTGGGTCGGAGCGAATGCCGTCATCCTGCCAGGAGCCCAGATCGGAAATAGCGCAATTATCGCCGCGGGGGCCGTTATACGGGGGGATGTTCCAGCCGGTGCCATCATGGCAGGCGTGCCTGCTCGTGAGATTGGTCATAGGCAATCAGATTAACGGCCCGTCTTTCGGTTGAAGCCCTAGGCGCTGCAGCGTAGGTTTCCGCCAAATCGGAGGACGGAAGAAATGAGCAACGCGAAACCCGTGGTTCTGTGCATTCTGGACGGCTGGGGCACGTCTGCTGATGAGAAGGGTAACGCCCCTCTTCTGGCGAAAACGCCTCATTTCGACGCGATAATGGCCCAGCATCCGAACGCTTCGCTCACCACCTTTGGGCCTGATGTCGGCCTGCCCTCTGGCCAGATGGGAAATTCCGAGGTCGGGCATACAAATATAGGTGCGGGCCGGGTTGTCGCGATGGATTTGGGCCAGATTGATCTGGCGATTGAAGACGGCTCCTTCTTTAAAAACGCGGCTCTGATCGCGTTTGCGGACACGATGAAGTCTACTGGCGGGACCGCCCACCTGGTGGGCGTCGTGTCCGATGGTGGTGTCCACGGCCACACCCGCCACATGATCGCTGCCGCAAAGGCCCTGACCGATGCCGGGGTACCGGTTGCGATCCATGCCATTACCGACGGGCGCGACGTGGCCCCCAAATCCGCGCGCGCCTATCTAAAGGCGCTCAAGTCCGAGCTGCCGGAAGGCGCCAGTATCGTTACTGTCAGCGGTCGCTACTTTGCGATGGACCGGGACAAACGCTGGGATAGGGTCGAAAAAGCCTATCAGACCATGGTTCATGCGGCCGGACCAGACTATGCTGATCCGCAATCCGTCGTGCGCGACGCCTATGCCCATGATCGGACTGACGAGTTCATCCCGCCAGCGATCATCACCGGGTATCGCGGCATAAAGGATGGGGACGGCATCTTTTGCCTTAACTTTCGGGCGGACCGGGCTCGCGAAATACTGGCCGCCATGGGTGATATCCGGTTCGACGGCTTTTCAACCGCGAAACTGCCCAAACTCGCCGCGCGGCTTGGTATGGTCGACTACTCCTCCGAGCATAACGCCTATATGACGACGGTCTTTCCCAAGAAGAAGATCGCAAACACACTTGGCGCATGGGTGGCACAAAAGGGCCTGCGGCAGTTCCGCTTGGCCGAGACGGAGAAATACCCCCATGTCACCTTCTTCCTGGACGGCGGCAAGGAGGAGCCGGAGGATGGCGAAAGCCGCTACATGGCGCAAAGCCCGGATGTGGCGACATATGACCTGCAGCCAGAGATGTCCGCCCCTGAGGTCACCGACAAACTGGTCGACGCGATTTACGAAAGGTACGACTTGATCGTCGTCAATTATGCCAATCCCGACATGGTGGGTCATACCGGCGATCTGGCGGCGGCAATGAAAGCCTGCGAGGCCGTTGATGCCGGTCTCGGCCGGGCGTTGAAGGCACTTGATGTCACGGGCGGGGCAATGATTGTCACCGCGGATCACGGTAATTGCGATGTGATGATCGACCCAGACACGGGTAATCCGCACACCGCCCATACGCTCAATCTGGTCCCCGTCATTCTAATCGGTGGCCCGGAGGGGGCTCGCTTGCATGACGGGCGGCTGGCCGATCTGGCCCCAACCGTTTTGCAGCTGATGGGCATCGACAAACCGGAGGAGATGACTGGCACGAACCTCATTGACGCGCCCTAGATAGCAGGACCGGAAGGGTTCTGGCACCTCTGTGCAGCTAAGTTGTTAACCATTTTTCGTGCATAACCCCCGCCTCTTTCTCGCCTAAATCGTCGTGCGGCTGAGGCAGTTCGTCGCAAGTAAGTGACAAAATCGGCGGAAAACTAACAGTTTTTTGAACTGAAAACGCAAAGGGTGTGGCGAACCATTGCAAGACTCGGTTTATATAGAACTCAGACAGGGCCGCGCGCCCGCCAAGCCTGCGGCAAATCCCGCGGCGGATAAGGGATAAATGACAATGAAGAAGTTCTTGCTGGCCGCGTTGCTCGGTTCCGCTGCCGGGATAGCGGTCACGACCCAAGTTACCGGCCCCCTGCTTGCTCAGGAAGCTGAAAAGAAATCGACCGTTTACGAGCAGCTTGACCTGTTTGGTGATATCTTTGAACGCATCCGGGCGCAGTATGTCGAAAGCGTTGATGAGTCCGAGCTGATTGAAGCCGCAATCAACGGTATGCTGACCTCGCTTGATCCGCATTCCTCCTACCTTTCTGCAAATGACTTTGAAGACATGCGCACGCAGACCTCCGGGGAGTTTGGCGGTCTGGGCATCGAGGTCACGCAGGAAGAGGGCTATGTGAAAGTCGTCACGCCAATGGACGACACCCCTGCAGACAAAGCGGGCATGGAAGCGGGCGACTTCATCACCAGCGTTGACGGTGAAAGCATTGTGGGCTTCACGCTTGAAGAAGCGGTGGAGCTGATGCGCGGCCCCGTCGGGTCTGAGATCATTCTGACGGTTGTGCGCGAAGGCGTGGATGAGCCGTTTGAGGTTTCGATCATCCGCGACACGATCAAGCTGACCGCCGTGCGCGCCCGGACCGAGGGCGACAGCGTCGTGCTGCGGGTCTCGACCTTCAACCGGCAGACCTATCCAAATCTGGAATCGGGGTTGAAAGAACAGATCGAGGAGCTGGGCGGCGCGGACAAAGTCAACGGCATCGTGCTTGATCTCCGCAATAACCCCGGCGGTTTGCTGAACCAGGCGATTGCCGTATCCGATGCATTCCTCAACCAGGGGGAAATCGTGTCCACCCGTGGCCGCAACCCGCGTGACAGCGAACGCTACAACGCGACTGATGGCGACCTGTCCGGCGGCAAGCCTATCGTTGTTCTGATCAATGGCGGCTCTGCGTCTGCGTCAGAAATCGTGGCCGGCGCGCTACAAGATCATGGGCGTGCTGTGGTGATTGGCGAGAAGAGCTTCGGCAAAGGGTCGGTCCAGACGGTCGTGCCGGTCCGTGGCGATGGCGCGATGCGGTTGACCACGTCGCGCTACTACACCCCGTCGGGTCGCTCCATTCAGGCCCTTGGTGTCGCGCCTGACATCATTGTCAAGCAACCCCCCCGTCGGCCTGCCGAAGAAACCGAAGAAGAAGCCAACGTCCGCCAGAACCGGTCCGAGGCGGATCTTCGCGGTTCCTTGAGCAATGAAGACGTCTCGGAGGCGGAGCGCGAAATCATCCAGCAAGAGCAGGAGAAGGCCGAGAAAGCTGCCGAGCTGCGTGAAGAAGATTACCAACTCGCCTATGCGCTCGACATCCTGAAAGGTCTCTCCGCGATTGCTGACGCGGGCAAGTAGGGTGACCCCCGCTGAGATTGAGGCACTGCCTTACCGTCCCTGTGTCGGCCTGATGGTCGTGAATGCGGAAGGTAAGGTTTTCGCGGCGCAACGCATCGACAGCCCCGGCCCTGCCTGGCAAATGCCTCAGGGCGGCGTGGACGAGGGGGAAGACCCCCGCAATGCAGCGTTGCGCGAACTTGAAGAAGAAACCGGGGTTACTCCGGAAAAGGTGTCTATTCTTGCTGAAACGATCGATTGGCTGCCCTACGACCTACCTCATGATCTGGTGCCGAAGCTTTGGAAGGGGCGTTTCCGGGGCCAGATGCAAAAATACTTTCTGATGCGGTTTGAGGGCACCGATAGCGACATCAACATCGAGACCGCCGAACCCGAGTTTTCGACATGGCAATGGATGGCAATGGACGACCTTCTGGACAACATCGTCCCGTTCAAGCGGGACACCTATTCCAGGGTCATCGCCGAGTTTCGACCTCTTGTGCCGGGAACTTAGATCAGCAGTTCCACGCTGGTTCGGGATAAATCTTTGCAGGCAGGCTTGTATTGGAACCTGCAAAGCTCAATTAGGTACCTATGACAAAACGTATCATTCTCGCGCTCTTCGCATCGCTCCTGGCAACCCAGGCATCTGCGCTTTCTTGTCTGAAACCTGATGTCGCGAAGGCATTCAACGAGGCGAGCAGCTCCGACCTGACATATGTTATCGTGAAGGGCAGCTTTGCCTTTACCGCGCCCGAGCGGGTGACAACGCCAGAACCTCAAACGTTGGAGGCTCAGTTTACTGGGCGGCTGCTAACCGATGCGGGGTTTACCCAATCGGTCACGGCACCGGTCACACTTGATCTGATATGCTCAGGCGATTGGTGCGGCACATTGGAGCCACAGACCGATTACATTGCGTTCATTGAAAACGACAATAACGAGCGGCTTGTTTTCAGTGTGGATGCCTGCGGCAGCTTGGCCTTCAAGCAACCCACGCAGGAAGACATCAAGCGCGTCGAGAATTGTGCGCAAGGGGGCCAATGCGCTCCCGCGGCATCGGATGACCCTTAGGATCAATAAGGGGCATCTGATCTTCACGATCCATCCAAAATGGATCTTCCTGGAATTCGGGTGCGGTCATCAGGTCTTTGGCGAGGTCTGCCAACCAATCATTGTCTGAGGAAGTCAAAACGTATCTCTGCTACAATAGGAGCCGATACGGTCGCATAGGTTTTCTTAATAAAAAGTGTCCTAATACATCATCTTATCGCGTTTTCTGGACAATCGCTGGCCAATCTCTTCTCTGAAAAACCTAGTCTGAATAGGGAAGAGGCACCCTGCTGGATGCCTCTTAAATAATAGCCGATTACTGCGCCGGTATGGCCGTTTCCTCGAGACCCAGCGGGGCAGGGATGTGTTTTAGCATCTCTATCGGGCAGACCTGCACGAAGTTTGCTTTCTCCGACGCCCAGTCCTGCAAGATACGCGCGGCCTTCACGCTGCCGGTCTCAGCCAAATGGCTTTCGATCAGCCCTCTCAGCTGCGCCTCCCAATGGTCGACGGTTACCGGGCAGGTGACCAACGTTTCCATGTTCATCAGCGGTGCCGACAAACCGTCAGGATCATACAGATACGCCATGCCGCCCGTCATGCCGGCCCCGAAATTGGCCCCAATGGACCCCAGGATCACCGCCACACCGCCAGTCATGTATTCACACCCATTGGTCCCGCAGCCCTCAATCACGACCTTCGCGCCGGAGTTGCGCACAGCGAACCGTTCCCCCGCGCGGCCAGCGGCAAACAGATGGCCATCCGTTGCGCCGTAAAGCACGGTATTACCGATGATCGTGTTGTCCTCTGCCACCAGCGGGCTTTCTTGCGCTGGACGCACTACGATACGCCCACCAGAGAGCCCCTTGCCGACATAGTCATTGGCATCCCCAAACACCTCCAGCTTCAGCCCCGGTGCCGCGAAAGCACCAAGCGATTGCCCGGCAGATCCCGATAGCTTGACGGTCAGATGGTCCGGTTGCAGATCATTGCGCATCCCGAACCGCTTGACGATATGGCTAGATGTGCGGGTGCCAATGGTGCGCAGCGTGTTCTGCACCGCGTAAGACAGCTGCATTTTTTCGCCTTCCTTCAGGAAGGGTTCCGCATCCTTGACGATCTCCAGATCCAGCGTGTCGAGCACTTCGTTGCGGGGCTTGTTGCGATCATATTTGATCTCATGAGCTCCATCGACAGTGATCAGCAGCGGATTCAGATCAAGATCATCCAAGTGCGCAGACCCACGCGACACCTGCGTCAGCAGGTCCGCGCGCCCGATCACCTCGTCCAGCGACCGCGCCCCGATGGAAGCGAGGATCTCCCGGACCTCCTGCGCGTAGAAGGTGATCAGGTTCACCACCTTGTCAGCGTTGCCGGTGAACTTCTCGCGCAGCGCTTCGTCTTGCGTGCAAACGCCCACAGGGCAGGTGTTCGACTGGCACTGACGCACCATGATGCAACCCATCGCAATCAGTGCTGCGGTGCCGATGCCGTATTCCTCGGCCCCCATCATCGCCGCCATGACGATATCGCGCCCTGTCCGCAAACCGCCATCGGTGCGCAAAGTGATGCGTTCTCGCAGGTTGTTCATCGCTAGAACCTGATGCGCCTCGGTCAACCCCATCTCCCACGGGAGGCCCGCATATTTGATGGAGGTCGCAGGCGACGCCCCCGTACCACCATTATGCCCCGAAATCAGGATCACATCCGCCTTGGCCTTCGCGACCCCGGCGGCAATCGTGCCAACGCCGGAAGCAGCAACCAGCTTGACCGTCACCTTGCAGCGCGGGTTGATCTGCTTGAGGTCGTAGATCAGCTGCGCCAGATCCTCGATCGAATAGATATCGTGGTGCGGCGGTGGCGAGATAAGGGTGACGCCCTTGGTCGAATGGCGCAGCCGCGCGATCAGGTCAGTGACCTTCATACCGGGCAATTGCCCCCCCTCACCGGGCTTGGCACCCTGCGCCACTTTGATTTCCAGCTCTTCGCAATGGTTCAGGTACTCGGCGGTCACACCAAAGCGACCGGACGCCACCTGCTTGATCTTCGCGGACGGATTGTCGCCATTTGGCTCCGGCACGAAATGCGCCGGATCTTCGCCGCCCTCCCCGCTGTCGGACTTCGCGCCGATGCGGTTCATCGCAACATTCAGGGTCTTATGCGCCTCAGGGCTCAGCGCGCCAAGCGACATGCCCGGCGTCACGAAACGTTTGCGGATGGAGGTGATGGACTCCACCTCTTCAATCGCAATCGGCTCGCCCATGGGTTTGATGTCCAAAAGGTCACGCAGATGGATGGGCGGGTTGGCTTTCATCGTCTGGCTAAACTGCTTCCACATGTCATAGCTGGCGCGCGCACAGGCCGCTTGCAGCATATGCATGGTCTGCGCTTCCCAGGCGTGTTTCTCGCCGGAACGGCGCGCCTTGTAGAAACCGCCAATTGGCAGCACATCCTGACCGCCGCGCCAGCCAAGCTGATGCACCTCAACCGCCTTGGACTGAATACCCGTCACCCCGATGCCCGAGATGCGGGACTGCATGCCTGGGAAAAATTCATTCACCATGGCGCGGGACAGGCCGACGGCCTCGAAATTCAGGCCACCGCGATAGGAAGAAATGACCGAGATCCCCATCTTCGCCATGATCTTCAATAGACCCTGGTCAATGGCGTTGCGGTATCTCGCAACGGCCTCCGTCAGGGTGCAATCCAGCAGGCCCCGGTCGATCCGGTCAGCCAGCGAGTCTTCGGCAAGATAGGCATTCACCGTAGTCGCGCCGCAGCCGATTAGCACCGCGAAGTAGTGCGGGTCAACACATTCAGCCGACCGCACATTGAGGGAGCAGAATGTCCGCAGCCCCTTCTGCGTCAGCCACGCATGAACGGCGGAGGTCGCAAGGATCATCGGCATACCGACACGGTCCGGCCCCTGATCCTGATCGGTCAGCACAATATGCCCCGCGCCGGAACGGACAGCATCCTCGGCCTCACTACGGATCCGGTTCAGCGCGTCGCGCAGCGAGCCACCTTCCACATCAAAGCAGCAATCAATCACCGCCATATCAGCGTTGAATTGCTCAGTCAGCTTGTCGAACTGCGCGTTGCCGACGAAGGGGCTGTCGAGCACCAGAATTTCCGTCTGGCTCGAATCCTCGTCCAGCACGTTCTTGAGATTGCCGAACCGCGTCTTGAGGCTCATCACCCGGAACTCCCGCAGGGAGTCGATTGGCGGATTGGTCACCTGGCTGAACGCCTGCCGGAAGAAGTGGCTGAGCGGGCGATATTTCTTGGACAGAACAGCGGATGGCGTGTCGTCCCCCATGGACGCCAGGCTTTCTTTGCCATCTTCGGCCATCGGGGCCAGGATTTGCTCCAGCTCCTCGATCGAATAGCCCGCCGCGATCTGACGTTTGCGCAGCTCAGCACCAGAGAACAGCGCCTGCTCCTGCACGTCCATGGTGATCTCGTCGAGATGGCTGATCTTCTCGCACCATTCGTCAAAAGGCAGGGCGGCGGACATTTTGTCCTTCAGTTCTTCGTCATGGAACAACTTGCCCTTGCCCATATGGACGCCGATCATCTGCCCCGGCCCAAGCGCGCCTTTTTCGCGGACGGTGGCCTCGTCCGTCGGGACCATCCCGGTTTCGGACCCCGCGATCATCAGCCCGTCGCCGGTAACGACATAGCGCATGGGGCGCAGACCGTTTCGGTCCAGACCCGCGACGACCCAACGGCCATCGGTCATCGCCAAAGCGGCCGGGCCGTCCCATGGTTCCATCACTGCGTTGCAATAGGAATACATGTCCTGCCATTTTTTAGGCATCTCGGCCTGTTGCGACCATGCTTCCGGCACCAGCATGGTTTTCGCCATAGGTGCAGATCGGCCAGCGCGGACCAGCACTTCGAAAACCGAATCCAAAGCCGCAGAGTCCGACGATCCTGCTGCCACAATCGGCTTGATATCTTCCGCCATGTCGCCAAATGCGCCGGAGGCCATGCGGATCTCGTGGCTTTTCATCCAGTTCAGGTTGCCTTTCAGCGTGTTGATCTCGCCATTATGGGCGAGCATGCGGAACGGCTGGGCGAGCCACCATTGTGGGAAGGTGTTGGTCGAGTAGCGCTGGTGGTAGATCGCGAAGGCGCTTTCAAACCGTTCATCCATCAGGTCCGGGTAGAAATCTGCGACCTGCTCCGCCAGCATCATGCCCTTGTAGATGATCGACCGGCAGCTGAGCGAGCAGATGTAGAGGTCCTTCATGGTGGTCGCAGCTTTCTCGATCCGGCGGCGAATGACGTAAAGTTCCCGCTCGAAATCTTCTTCTTCGACCCCTTTGGAGTTGGAGATCAGGATCTGCTCGATCTCCGGCCGGGTGGCATTGGCTTTCTCGCCCAGACAGGCAACATGCACCGGCACGTGGCGCCAACCATAGATGCGATAGCCCATCCGCAAAACTTCGGTTTCGACGATGGTCCGGCACGCCTCTTGCGCGCCAAAATCGGTGCGGGGGAGAAAAACCTGACCGACGGCGATCATCTCGTCCTTGTTAGGGGTGTGACCGGTTCGTTCAATCTGGTCATAGAAGAAGGGGACGGGGATCTGCACATGGATGCCCGCGCCGTCGCCGGTCTTGCCATCGGCATCCACCGCGCCGCGGTGCCACACTGCTTTGAGCGCGTTAATGCCGTTTTCGACGACCTTGCGGGACTTCTTGCCGTCAATCGACACCACAAGCCCGACGCCGCAGGAAGCATGCTCATCGGCGCCCCGGTAAAGCGAATGCTTCGACATCCATTCCCGCATTGTTTCTTCCTGAGCCACCCAGTCCTGATCAAACTTGGTCATGTCTCGTCTCCTTCTGATGAGCCCTGCGCGTGATAGCGGCGTGGGGTCGTATTCTTTCTGTGCCAGGTTAAGTGGCGCGCCGGTTAAGCTGTGGTTGTCGTCAGACGCCTCGGTTTTCGGCGGGCGGCGAAGTAGTCATTGGCGGCCTCCAGGCTGTCATAGGCCGCGCGCCCCATCCCACCGGCACGTCGCACAAGGCGCGGCACACGCGAGGGGCGTTCGGACAGAACCGCGTCGATGATCTGCGGGATCGCACCGGATTCGTGTAGAGGCCGAATAAATGCATGGTCCGAACCCGGGAAGATGTAATGCATCACATTGCTCGCCTTCGGGAAACGCCGCCAATGCAGCTTCTCCAACGCGGCGTCACCGTGAAAGATATAGACCCGCGCGGGCGGTGCGGGCAGGGTATCCAACTCAGGATGCGGCCAATCCGTAATTGCCTTGCGGAAATGCAGCCAGCGCTTGTCCCCCTTCACAATCTTCGGGTTCGGCGAATATTGCGGGGCGAAGGCGATAACACGACCAACCGGCACCATGCGGCTGAACACCAGGGCGTTGAACCCGCCCATGCTGATCCCCACGGCGACGATTTCGGTGATGCGGTTGCGCAGGACATAGCTGCTGATCACGTCCTCGATGGTCTCGTCCATCCCGTCGCGGTTCATCCAGCTGCGGCTGATATCCGTCACGGTCAGCAGGTGGTTCTCGCCACCGGCAGACAGCGTGCCCACGAACTCTTTGGCAGGCCAATGGTGCCGCTTATTCCCGACCGAGGTGAAGCTGACCACCAACCGCTGCGACCGGCCACGCGCGGCCTCGATCCGCAAGGGGCGGACATTATGCAGCATGCGGAATTGCAGCCTATCGTCAGCCAAAGCGCCCATCTGCTATTCGGCCGCGACAGTCGCCGCGGCGTTCATCTGTTCCAACATCGCATCGGCGGCCTCGCGGCCATCGCGGATCGCCCAGACGACAAGGCTAGCGCCGCGTTGGATGTCTCCACAGGCATAGACGCCGGGCAGGTTGGTTTCGTGGGTCAGGAAATCTGCCTTCACCGTGCCCCAGCGCGTCACTTCAAGCTCAGGCTCATCCCAAAGGGCAGGCAGGGCTTCGGGCTCAAATCCCAGCGCCTTGATCACCAGATCAGCGTCTTCCACGTAATCCGCGCCTTCAATAACTTCCGGCATCTGGCGTCCCGTCGCGTCAGGCGCGCCAAGCCGCATCTTGCTGACCATCACGCCTTCGACGGCGTCGCCGGAAAAACCCTTCGGGGCGGAGAGCCAAAGGAACTCGACCCCTTCTTCTTCGGCATTCGCAACCTCCCGTTGGGAGCCCGGCATGTTTGCGCGGTCCCGCCGATAGAGGCATTTCACAGATTCCGCGCCCTGCCGGATCGCCGTGCGCACGCAATCCATGGCCGTGTCGCCGCCGCCGATGACGACGACCTTCTTACCCTCGGCGTTTAACTCCCCGGACTCGAACTCGGGCACAGTGTCGCCGAAGCTTTTGCGGTTGGACGCGGTCAGAAAGTCGATGGCGCGGACGATGCCTGTGGCCCCGGCACCCGGGCCCGGCAGGTCGCGAGACTTGTAAACCCCAGTTGCAATCAACACTGCGTTGTGGCGCGCGCGCAGCTCGGCGAAGCTGATATCCTCGCCCACATTGCAGTTAAGCTTGAATGCGACGCTGCCCTGTTCAAGCTGGTCGATGCGCTTCATGACAACGTCTTTCTCCAGCTTGAAACCGGGAATGCCGTAGGTCAGAAGGCCGCCGGCGCGATCATAACGGTCATAGACCACAACCTGCACACCCGCCCGGCGTAGCCTGTCAGCCGCCGCAAGGCCGCCCGGGCCCGCACCGATGATGCCAACCGATTCTTCACGTTCATGCATGGGGGAGGCGGGTTTAACCCAGCCATTTTCCCAAGCGGTATCGGTGATATATTTCTCAACGGAGCCGATCGTGACAGTCCCATGGCCGGACTGTTCAATCACGCAGTTACCTTCGCAAAGCCGGTCTTGCGGGCAAATACGACCGCAGATCTCGGGGAAGGTGTTGGTGGCTTGGCTGACCTCATATGCCTCTTGCAGACGGCCCTGAGCAGTCAGGCGCAACCAGTCAGGGATGTTGTTATGGAGCGGGCAGTGGGACTGACAGTAAGGCACGCCACATTGGCTGCACCGGCTTGCTTGCTCCGCCGCTTTGGCTTCTGCATACTCGGCATAAATCTCGTGGAAATCCGTTGCACGCAAATCAGGCGGCCGCTTCGCAGGCATGTCGCGGTCGACAGACACAAATTTAAGCATTGGATCTTTTGCCATGGGTCGCTCCTGTTTCCGAGAGGTCTGATTACTGTGGCGATCATCGGAATAAAAGTCAGTTTAGTTGACCTATATTGCACTTTTTACGCGGGTGGGAAGGTATTTCGTACCTGTTATTTGAAATAAATGTAACAAAGCGGACCTAAATCAAAGCTTTCTTATGAATTTCAATTCACTAGGTTGGCGCAAAATGAATCACCGGGATTTCTGGTAGCTATGTCTCTCTTTCATCTTGTCCTTGTCGCGCTGATCCAGGGCATCACAGAATTTCTTCCTGTCAGCTCCTCCGGCCATTTGATTCTGCTACCTGCTTTGACGGGTTTGGATGATCAGGGGCAGATGATCGACATCGCGGTTCACGTCGGCACGCTTTTCGCCGTTATGCTGTATTTCCAGAAGGACGTCAGGGTTGCCGCGGGCGGCATCCCGCGCCTCATCCAGGGCAAGGTCGATACGCAAGGCGCCTGGTTGGCCATGCTTCTGGTGATCTCAACCATACCGGTCCTGTTGTTCGGGCTGGTGCTGAAGGTCACCGGGTTCGACGCCTATCTGCGGTCCGTTGCGCTGATCGGCTGGACCATGATTCTGTTCGGCATTGTCTTGTACTGGACCGACCAGAAAGGCGGTGTGGCCAAAACCGCGCCGCAATGGTCCATGAAAGACGCGTTCAAGATGGGACTTTGGCAGGCGCTGGCGCTGATCCCCGGTACGTCGCGGTCAGGGGCCACGATCTCAGGGGCGCGCCAGCTTGGCTATGCGCGGGAGGATGCGGCAAAGCTTGCCATGCTGATGTCGATCCCGACGATCCTGGCCTCCGGCGTAGTGCTTGGTTTTGAGGTGATCGGCGACGCAAACGCGGCTCTTGCCCGCGACGCCAGCATTGCCGCGTTTCTGTCATTCATAGCTGCATTGCTGGCGCTGACGCTTATGATGCGCCTTCTCAAATCCGTCAGCTTCACGCCCTACGTGATCTACCGGGTCATTCTAGGGGTGATCCTGCTGGGCTACGCCTACAGCTAGTCGGCCCGCAGGTTCTTGGCGGAATTCTTGATCTCGGCATATTGGCCCGAGGGGCGGAATCGCCACAGATAGGACGGCAGCACCGCCGCCATTGCCGTCGGCTGGATGCCCAGATCTGCAAGCGTTTTGGTGCCATCAGAGACGATATTGTCCTGGCCAAGGCTGAGCACCTGATCGCGGGTCACCGGCCCCTTGATCAACCCGCCCGTCACAGCAGACAGAATGTCGAAGGAGGTCCCCATGATCGCGCCAACAAAGAACGGGACATTCAGCACAAGCCGCCGGCGCTGGATCACATCAAGCATCCGCTGCATCAGCCCTTTGAAACTGTCGACATCCGGGCCGCCCAGCTCATAGATGCCGGTCGCGCCATTGACGCCAGCGACCGCAGCCTTGGCAACGTCATCGACATAGACCGGCTGAAACTTCGTGTGCCCGCCAATGACCGGCAGGATCGGCCCCAGACGGGTCATCGCGGCGAAACGGTTGAAGAAGTCATCTTCGGGGCCAAACACGACCGACGGGCGCAGAATCGTGGCTTCAGGGAAATGCTGCAAGATGCCGTGCTCCCCCAGACCTTTAGATTGTGCGTAGAGCGATTCCCCTTCCGCATCTGCGCCAATGGCTGACAGATGCACCATGCGGGCGACGCCCAATTCTGTGGCAATGCGCGCGATACGCTCCGCGCCGTCGTGCTGAACCGCGTCGAAATTGTTCTTGCCGCCCTTGTCAAAGGTTCCCACGCAGTTAATCACCGCGTCCGCCCCCTCCATCACATGACGGACAGAGGCGTCGTCGCGGACGTTGCAGAAGACCGGCTCCACCTGGCCAACAACGCCGTAAGGTTTGACGAACAGCGCTTCATTCGGCCGGCGCACCGCAACACGGACGCGCCACCCCTCCTTTGCGAGGCGGCGCACGATATAGCGCCCTACAAAACCTGATCCGCCGTATACCGTTGCGAGTTTGGACATGGGGAAACCCTTGATGTTGGCCTGATTGCGGGTTTACCGGGCGGGGGCGCGGCAGACAAGTTTCATTTCCAACCAGATCGCGGTCCGAATCCCGTTGACAGCGCCGCGACGCGGGCTTAAGCACCGCGCTCACGACACCTGCCCAGGTGGCGGAATGGTAGACGCGCCAGCTTCAGGTGCTGGTGTCCGTATGGACGTGGAGGTTCGAGTCCTCTCCTGGGCACCACTTTTATCCGAATAAAAAATCACCGCTAGTTGACCCTGTCACTTGGTAGGTCGAGGCAAGCGCGTACGGTATTTTGATGGTCCGGAAACCGCGCGTCGCGCCGGACTTTTGGGGCTGTCATTGAATAAACCCCCCAAAGGCACTATTCGGCCTAGGACATAACCGTAGGGCTGAAATCACGTGGCAAACCACCTTCATATTGGCGACCTTCCCGACTCCCTCGAACTGGGAGCAGTCGTCGCGATCGACTGCGAAACCATGGGGCTGAACCCGCATCGGGACAGGCTTTGCGTGGTACAGCTTTCCGCCGGGGACGGTGATGCCCATATGGTGCAGATCGGGCTCGGCCAGACGGAGGCGCCGAACCTTTGCCGGATGCTGGCGGACCCGGACGTGTTGAAGCTGTTCCATTTCGGCAGGTTCGACATCGCGGCGATGCTGAATGCGTTCGGAACGGTCACAGCACCCGTCTATTGTACGAAGATCGCCTCCAAACTTGTGCGGACCTATACCGACCGGCACGGGCTGAAGAACCTGCTGCATGAGCTGCTTAATGTCGATGTGTCCAAGCAGCAGCAATCCAGCGACTGGGGCGCCGCCGAGCTGACAAAGGCGCAACTGGAATATGCCGCCTCCGACGTGTTGCACCTGCATCAGCTTCGCGAGAAGCTGAATCAAATGCTGGAACGCGAAAACCGGATGGAGACTGCGCAGGCTTGTTTTGACTTCCTGCCGATGCGGGCTCAACTGGACCTTGCTGGCTGGCCAGAGATCGATATTTTTGCACATTGAACAAGGGGCATGGCCCGCAAAATGACCGCCGATGACTTTCTAACGACGGGCCGGCGTGTGATCACGCAAGAAGCCACCGCCCTGACGCAGTTGGCCGCAGCGTTGGATGACGGCTTCGTACGGGCGGTCGAGCTGATGCTGAGCGCCAAAGGCCGCATCATCGTCAGCGGAATGGGCAAGTCGGGCCATATCGCGCGCAAGATCGCGGCAACATTCGCCTCCACCGGGATGCCCGCGCATTTCGTTCATCCGGCGGAGGCCAGCCACGGCGATCTGGGGATGATGGCCGCAGGAGACGTGGCGCTCGTGTTGTCTAACTCCGGCGAAACGCCCGAACTGACCGATATCATCGCCTATACCCGCCGCTTCGATATTCCGCTGATTGCCATCGCCAGCCGCGCGAAATCGACCCTGATGATGCAGGCTGATGTGGCCCTGTTATTGCCCCCCGCGCCAGAAGCCTGCGGCACCGGGGTCGTGCCTACCACGTCCACCACGATGACACTGGCCCTCGGCGATGCGCTTGCCATCGCGATGATGGAGCATCGCCATTTCACCCCTGAAAACTTCCGGGAATTCCATCCCGGCGGCAAGCTGGGCGCGCGGCTGGCAAAGGTGGCGGAATTGATGCATTCGGGCGACGCGCTGCCCGTGTGCCATCGACACACCTCTATGCCGGACGCGCTGATCGAGATCAGCCAGAAGGGCTTTGGTGTGGTTGCCGTGCTCAACGATGACGGCACGCTTGCCGGTGTCATCACCGATGGCGACCTTAGGCGGCATATGGCGGGTCTTCTGGATCAGGTGGCAGAGACCGTCATGACCCGCGACCCAAAGACGATCACGCCCCACGTCCTGGCGGAGAAGGCAGTTGGCGTCATGGATCAGGCGCAGATTACCTCTCTCTTTGTGGTTGATGAGGGGGACGGCAAACCCTTGGGGCTTCTGAAATTGCAGGACTGCCTCAGGGCTGGCGTTATCTGATGGCGCTGGCCGACAATGCCTATTCCCGCTTCGTGCAGATCATCAAGGTCGCGCTGCCGCTGATCGCCCTTGGTCTTCTATCGACGCTCTTTCTATTCTCCCGCAGCATTGATCCGGCGGACGCCATCCCGTTCTCCGATATTGATGTGGCTCAGATCGCCGAGGAGCAAAGCCTAGCTGCGCCAAAGTTTTCCGGCGTGACTTCTGATGGCTCGACCATTTCGCTGCGGGCAGAGGCCGCGCGCCCGGATCTGACCGACCCAAGGCTGCTGAAGGTGACAAATGTCATCGCGGATATTCTGACAAGCAGCGGCACGCAAATCGCCGTTCTGTCGGATGAGGCGCTATATGATGGTGCGGGCGACACGCTGGAGCTTTTGGGTCGCGTGCGGGTCAATACCTCAACCGGGTTTGAGCTGCGCACCGATGCGATCATCGCCGATCTGGCACACACTGGGCTGGTCACGGAAGGTCCCGTCAGCGGCTTCAGCCCCGCAGGAACCTTGGAGGCCGGGCGGATGCAGATGACCAGCGCCGAAGGGTCACAGGTTCTTGTTTTCAAAGACGGGGTGAAACTGGTATACGAGCCAAATAGGTAGAGGGCGCTATGCACGTCATATTCAGAATTCTCGTTGTTATTTCGCTGGCGTTCACAAGCACTGCAGTGCTTGCGCAGGGGGCCAATGTGGCCTTCGGGGGCTTGCAGCACGACGCCAGCCTTCCCGTCGAAATCACCGCTGACGAACTAACCGTCGACCAGGCCACTGGCCAGGCCGTGTTCGTTGGGAACGTTGTCGCGGGCCAGGGCGAAATGCGGCTGAGCGCTGGCCGGGTCGAGGTTCAATATGCCGTCGTGGATGGCCAGCCCACAGGCAACATCGACCGTCTCGTGGCATCCGGTGGTGTGACTTTGGTGAACGGAGGCGAGGCTGCCGAAGCGCAGCGCGCCGTCTATGCCGTCACAGATGCTGAGATCGTGATGAGCGGCGACGTTATCCTGACCCAAGGCGCCAACGCCTTGTCGGGGGAGCAGCTGACCGTGAACCTGACCAGCGGGCAGGGGCGCATGTCGGGCCGGGTCAAAACGATCTTTCAGACGGGCAATGGCAACTGATGGCACATGACCCGCAGCTGACCGTGACCGAAGGCTCCTTGGGGCTGAAAATCCACGGGCTTCGCAAGAATTACAAGAAACGACCCGTGATCCGCGACGTCTCGCTTGAGCTTGCACGCGGCGAGGTCGTCGCCTTGTTAGGCCCGAACGGGTCGGGCAAGACGACCTGCTTTTATTCGATTGCCGGTCTCGTCACGCCTGAAGCCGGGACGGTCATGATTGACGGGCGCGATGCGACGCTGCTGCCGATGTATCGCCGTGCAAAAATGGGCATCGGGTATCTGCCGCAGGAAATGTCGATCTTCCGGGGCCTCAGCGTCGAGGATAACATCCTGGCAATCCTCGAAATCTCGATGTCTGACCGCTCCAGACGGCAGGAACGGCTTGAAGAGCTGCTGAACGAATTCTCCATCGGCCATCTTAGACGCGCGCCTGCCTTGTCGCTGTCTGGCGGCGAACGTCGCCGGGTGGAGATCGCAAGATGCCTTGCCGCGGACCCCAAATACCTGCTGCTCGACGAGCCCTTCGCAGGCGTTGACCCCATCGCGGTTGGCGAAATTCGGAACCTCGTGGCGACGTTGAAGCGCCGCGGGATCGGCGTGCTGATCACCGACCACAACGTCCGCGAAACCCTCGAAATCGTGGACCGCGCATACATCCTGCATGATGGCCACGTGATGATGAGCGGCACGACCGAGGAGGTTGTGCAGGACGAGAACGTCAAACGGGTGTATCTGGGTCAAAATTTCCGCATTTCGTGACGCATCACGAGCGGCGTTAACCAACGACTCAGTTGACAGGTGCCACCCGACTGACGCCAAATGGGGTCAATGACTTCGCGAACCCTTTTGGTTTTGGCCACGCCTTTTGACACCGGCCCTTCGCAAACGCCCACCCCCTTCGGGCGCATGTCATTGATCAACCCCCCTCTTGTGCCTGTGTCGCGTTCCGCGGCCCCGTGCCTTGTCCAAAAAAGGAGACGCCATGCGCTATCAAATCAGCGGTAAACAGATCGATATCGGGGAAGCGCTCCAGACACATGTTCAATCCCACCTTACTGAAATGCTTGGAAAATATGCGGGGCGCCCAACGGACGCCACGGTCGTTTTCTCCAAGTCGGGCCATGAGCATGTCTGTGAAGCAACCATCCATCTCAGCACCGGTCTGACCGCCCAGGCCCGCGCGCATGAACCCGAGATCTACGCCGCTTTTGATAGCTGTTCCGAGAAGATGGATAAGCAGTTACGGCGCTATAAACGACGTTTGAAAGACCATCATAAGGAACGCTCCCAGCCGGTTGAACTTTCGCAAGCATCTGCCTATATCCTCGCTGGAACGGCTGAGTCGGAAGAAACGGAACCGGACAGCCTGCAGCCGATGATTGTTGCGGAAATGGAAACCAAGATTCCATCGCTTTCAGTCGGAGAAGCTGTTATGCAAATGGAGATTGCGGGTGCGCCGGTGCTGGTTTTCCGCAATGAGGGAAACAAGGGCATTAACGTCGTGTATAAGCGCGACGACGGTAATATTGGTTGGATCGATCCGGCTGAAAGTACTTAGCGGGTGACACCCGCGCGATAGAGAGCAACAATGAAAATACATGACATTTTGCAACCTGCCTCCGTCAGGAGCGTCGCTTCTATTTCCAGCAAGAAACGGCTGTTTCAGGAGCTCGCTGAGCTTGCGTCAACCAGTCATGGCTTGCCTCAGAACACTGTCTTTGAAGCGCTGCAGGAGCGTGAAAACCTCGGCCCGACTGGCGTCGGGCAGGGGGTTGCCCTGCCGCATGCGCGTCTGGACACATTGGACAAGGTGGTCGCCGTTTTTATTCGACTCGACAAGCCTGTGGATTTTGACGCAGCGGACCGCCAACCCGTCGACCTATTCTTTTGCCTGCTCGCCCCAAAGGATGCGGGCGTCGAACATTTGAAGGCGCTTGCGCTTGTCTCCCGCACGCTGCGACAACAACAGATCTGCGCCAAGCTACGCGCGAATGACGACCCAGGCACGGTATTCGCCATTCTGACGGACGCGGAAAACAGCAAAGCGGCCTAGCGCCAGTCCCCAAAACCGAAATTTATGTAGTCTTTCCTGTACACCCGGAAGCACTGTTTTTCGAGCGCGCCGTCATAGATATCCTCAAGCGAGAACGGCTCGTTCCCTGTTTGCGTCCGCCATGCAGGTGCCTTCAAGCCGAAATCTTCCGCAATCCGGCCTAAATCGCGTGCCGAATGGTCGGCCCGAATAACAAGATCAAGCTGCGTGGCCAGAGCGGCCGCCTGCACAGTGGCGAATTGTGTCGCCCACAAAGGATCAATCCGCACGGAAGTCTGTCGGGCAAGGTTAGCCTGCAGAAATGTCAGGAACCCCTCAAACGCCAGCCGGTGCATGTCCAGCGTATAAGGTTCCTTTTTGCCCGTTGGCAATGGCATCCCATAGCGCTTGGCCATGATGCGGCGCGGCTCTTTGAACGGGTTGTCAGCTTTCGGGAGGATATATTTGCAAAACACGCGATGCGCGCGGGCAAGGGGATGGTCGACAATTGTGAACGTCCGGTGACCGGGCTGCGATAGCTGCCACTGACGCAATGATTTCTGACTGAAGCCGGTCACTGGGGCGGTGCCACCGTCAAGCTGAGTCAACCACTCGGCGCAGGCATCTTCATGAGCACCCGGCACAGGAATATAGAGCAACGGCACGTTCTTCGCGGCCAGATAACGCGGCACGCCCGGTCCGCGTGGCGGCTCAAAGTCCGACATTTTCGCAACTTCAAACGGGTCGATTTGCGCCAGGCTTTGGACCATCTGTTTGTAGTTGCTGACCTTCTCCTCCATCGGGGCGGGGTTCTGCTTTTTGATCGTTTTCGCTGCTGCGTCGACCTGATGGGCGGAACCAAGAAACGTCAGTACCCCGTTCAGAACTTTAGGGTCGGCGATCTCAGAATAATCCAAATGGAAAGCTACCTGCCCTGACTGCTGCAACGCGGCCCTCAGTCTTGTCTGAAATGCCTGCCTGTCGTTTAGCTTCTCCTGAAATTCAGCGGCGTCGAACTTTACCTTCGCGTCGCGCCGTTGCTTCGCGTCGCCAAGCTTCCATTGACCCGTTTCGCGTGCAATTTTCAGGGAAATATAACTTTCCAACGGATTTCGGGTCAGAATGATCTTTGCGCATTTCGGATCGAGCAACACATGGTCCAACACACGGGGATCGTGATCACTGAAATACCGAAACCCACCCAACCTGTCCGACTGGGATTGAATGGCTTCTAGAAAACCTATCGGGTCTCGTTCACGGGCGGCCATGTCCAGATCAAGCAGGCTTTCACGGTTGGGATAGCCGATGAATGCGGGATTAAATACCTCCCCATGACATGTAATATCAGCTGCCATACTCAAGCTGGCTTCAAGGAAATTCGACCCGGTGCGCATTTCCGCAAGAATAACGAAATAGGTGAAACTCATTTAGCGAACCAGATAGGGGCGCTGAGCGCCATCAGTTCGCTGACCAGGCTCTAAAACAGGAAAGTCACCCATTAAATGAGGACTCATACCTTGGTTCTTCAGGCTCTGCAAAAACTGTCCGAAGCCTTCGAGATCAGCCATTTGGGGGACTTCGGCCAATCGGCGCTGCACGCCCCCGCCCAATTCATCAAGGATCATCTGCAGCTTTTCCATCGGGTCCTCAATAAATTCAGCCAAGGTCCAGATACTGACACGGGCTCTGGTTTGACTGTCGCGCAACAGCTCGATGAAGCCTGCTTCAATGCGTTGCAGGCGCGCCGCCTCTTTCCGAACGTCAGAAAAATCCCGATCCGAATGAAACAGTGGAATAGCCCAGGCCCCGCTGATCACGGAAATTTGCGCATTTGTATCATTTGCCAGTGTCTTGCTGATATCCTGCTGGTCGTTAGGGCCAAACATGAAGCACTGGTGACTGCCGCGGGTGTTCCAAATGAGGTTGGTCAGAAATGCCTTGGGATTGTAATCTCTCAGGAGATTACTGCTCGAAAGCGCGCCGTTCGTGATGTCAACCGCATCCACAAATTCGACTCTGTTTTGGCTAAAAAGTCGATTATGAACCGTGTTTCCTGTCCGCCTTGAAAGCCATATGTCAAAGCCGTCGAACAGTTCGTCAAAGCCCTGAAAGACAGAGTACCTCGCCGCCGAAATACGTGTCTCACGATCATTATTGGGATAACGTGCCGACATATATAGGCCGGTACGACCGCGAATACGCCTTTCGGTTGCCCGACTGAATAGGCGGTCAATCTTCAAGGGGTTCGGCTCCAACCGGATCAGGCTGAGATCCGGGGGGGCAAGAAAATGGCGATACAACTGCTCAGCCTCCGGCCAGATCTTCCGTGCAACAAAGCAATCCGACTGGCGCAACAGCTGCATATGATCATCATAGAAGACATGCGGTTTGCCCTGAAAATCAAACTTCGACAGGGTTAGTGAGCGGCTTTCGATATGGCGGGTATGCAACCTAGAAAGGGTCTGAAAATAGCTTTCATCGGGTATCCAGACGCGCCGAAAGTAGCGATCATACTCGACCCGTCGGGGATCATTGAGAATAGCCAGAAGCGTTTCCCGCGTCAGGCACCACCATTGGGAACCCAGATGCGGTGTAAGTCCAGACGGAATATGGCGGCGAAACTTCAGGCGACGTTGAAGCCGAACGTATCCGTCAAACAATCGACGCCGCCGCTTCCACGAAAAGGGAAAACGCAAGGTAAAACGTTCCCGGTCCAACCCTCCAATCGTCCAGTCGACCTCGTCGGTAGTAACAGATTCGATGAAATCTGTTCGCGGTCGTTCCTCAAGATAGCGCTGTAACTCCGCGACCGGCCGCAATGGTAAGCATGAGCCGCTGGCAAGGTAGACATGGCCAAGGTCGGGGTGGTTCTTCAGCAAAACTTCGCTGGCCGTCAGTGTCGCCGCAACGATCGACCAGCTGCCCCATTCACACGCATGGCGGGGACAGAAATGAATGTGATCACAGTTTCGGAGCCCATCGCGGAACCATTTAAACTCAGCATCCGAGACCCGTTCATCAACATGAAGAACAACAGGTTGGCCGTGCTCGTGAAGGTGTCGCGCCACCAGAGCAGCCCGGTCCAGTGCGTCGTGGACCAGCATGATGAAACCCACGCTCATGCCCAGTTTCCCTTTGACATCAGGCCAAGGATTTCTAGCTGGCGCCAGCCGATATACTTCTCGGACCATTGGGTCCAAAGCACCGGGTTATCCGATAACCCCTTGTAATAGGCTCTGTATTCAATGCTGTTGGAAAAATGCTGTTGGCGCTCAATTTCTTCCGATGATTTTGATTTTAATGTGTCCAGGAATTTTGCGTGGAGTAGGCAGCCGGAAGTTTTCTCTCCCCCTTGGGTGTCGTATACGCCATTCAATCCGCGCGGCAACAGCATGTGGGTAGAGCTGACATAGGCATAATGCCGGCTCCACTTCACAAGTGGAATCTTATTCATCGCTGGCGCTCTCTTGGGGTCGTTCGCAAAGAACACCCGTGCACGCGGACCACCTTGGATCCAGAGATTGCCATAGTAATGGTTCTTCTCGATCATATAGTTGCCACTGTCGAACCAAGGCGCGAGTTCAAGTGGGTTTTCGCCTTCGCCGCAGCTTACAGAATTGATCGGCTCTTTCGGGTACATATCCAGCAACAAGCAGCCGAGTGACCGCACAGACGATGCGTCCAACCAATCGGTCAGCGCCCTGATCGGACGGGTTTCGCAATAGGGGTACACAAGAAACTCATCAGCATCCACGGTCAGGCACCAATGCCCGTGTCCGTAAAGGCGTTGCAACCACTGTAGCCAATCAACGCCATAGCGTGCGCTTTTGTAGCTGTGGTGGGTCAGGAACACAGTCGCGTCAGCCTGCCGGGAAAGATACTCGGCCGACCCATCATCAGACCCGTTGTCGACGAAGAAAAAATGGTCAATTCCTAGACCACGGTAATAGTCGAGGAAGAAGGGCAGCCGATTCCGTTCATTTCGGAGTGTGCAGAACAGAAGCGTGTCGCCCGTGGCAATCTGTTGGGTGCGGTCCATCAGCGGTTTCAACTCACGGCGTTTGCGAAACGCGCGGAGGCGGAGGCGCAACCGTTGCCGGCGGAGGCGATATTTCTCCAGATAGTTCAACGTCGCATCCCAGTCTCCGTTGGCATCCACCAACTATTCTTCATCGCGCTAAAAACTTTCAGCAGATTACGAAACAATGTGCACTAATTAAGGAGAATTGTATAAAAATCTTAACATTCCGTGGGGACCGTCCTTGAGCGCTCCGCCCAAGGACCCGGCTGAATGAGCCCCAGCTCTTCAAGTTGCTCGGGGTCTTTATAGGCGACAACCCCCTCTGACCAAAGATCGGGATCTTGTGCGAGCGCATCATAATAGGCGCTGAACGCAGCTCCATTTGTGAAATGCTCGTCTCTGACTTTCTCTATCCGTGATTTTTCGACCACCGTCGGCAGAAACTTTGTATGCAGCAAGGCCACTGACGGCCCCATCCTGCCCTCGAAGTCTATGTAGGCAACGTTGAGCCGCGGCGGCAACATCGAATGGGTGGAGGTCACATAGGCAAAGCTGCGCTGCCATTTGACAAGCGGTATTTTGTTCAGCGTCGGCGAGCGGCGGGTTTCATCACGGAAAAACAGTTTCTCGCGAATACCTCCCTGAACCCACAGGTTTTTCAAGGGAAGTTGTCTTTGTGCTCGGTAGGGTCCGGCATCAAACCAGCCGAGGGTTGTCACGGGGTCATCTGTCCCATCGAACCGAGCCTGGCTTAATCTGCCTTTTGGGAAAAGGTCGAGCATCAAACCACCTAGGGCGGGTGTGCGAGCGGCAGTCAAGCTTGATGTCAAATTGGTTAGATTGACCGTTTCCATGGCCGAATAGACCAACAGCTCATCTGCATCGACCGTCAAACACCATCGGCCCGTTCCATATCGGAGCAGCAGATAGTTTAACCAGTCCATGCCGAACCGCGCATTCTTATACCCAGCCTCCGTTCGCCAGACCGCGCAATCAGTCTCGCCCTCGACAATTGCCGCGCTTTCATCGTTGCTGCCATTGTCGATGAAAAAGAAGGCGGAAGCGCCTAGGTTGCGGTAGTGTCGCAAGAATGCAGGCAGCCTTTCCTGCTCGTTTCGAAAACAACAGAAAACAAGGATCGATTCCCTGTTTAGGCTCTTTTGGTGACCCTGTAGCTGCGTCAAAACCCGCCGTGAACGCATGGCGCGGAAAATGAGACGACGGCGCTTCCAACGCATTCGATATGCTTGGGCGGCGCGGGCGAAAAATGGTCGAGGCGCAAGCGCAGCGTCATTGGTCGTAATGGCCGTTTTGGTGCCATCGCCATGCATCACTGATCATTGCCTCCATGGTGGAACGCTTCGGAAGCCATCCAAGCTCTTTCTGCGCTTTGTCACTGCCCGAGACAAGAGCGGTGCAGTCACCGGGTCGGCGCGGCCCTTCGACAATAGGGACCTGCCTATTTGTGATCACGCCGCTATTGTCGATCACCTCACGGACCGAAAACCCGGTTCCTGTCCCCAGATTAAACGCAGCGCTACCCTTGCCATCAATCAGCCATTTCAGACCGAGAACATGCGCATCAACCAGATCCATGACGTGCACATAATCGCGGATACAGGTTCCATCGGGCGTGTCATAATCGGTGCCATAGATTGTGAGCGCGTCTCGCTTGCCTTCAATCGCGTCAAGCACCAGGGGGACCAGATGGGTTTCGGGTTGATGAAACTCCCCCACCTCGCCGTCGGGATCAGCGCCGGCAACATTGAAGTAGCGGAAGATCACATGGTTCAGGCGGTGGCTCGCCTCAAAATTCTCAAGAATGTCTTCTATGGCTCTTTTGGACGCGCCGTATGCATTGATCGGAGCCTGCAGGCTGTTTTCGTCCAGCGCTACACCGTCTTGTTCGCCGTAGGTGGCGCAAGTCGACGAAAAGACGAATTTCTGGCAGCCAGCAGCGGCGCACGCTTCAATCAGGGTAAGCGAGCCGATGACATTGTTGCGCCAGTAAAGTCCGGGATCCTTCATTGATTCACCGACTTGGCTGAAGGCTGCGAAATGCATCACGGCCACAGGCGCATGTTTGGTAAAAATTTTATCCAGCCGGGCACGATCAAGAAGATCAGCATGCTCAAAAGGACCGAATTTAACAGCCTCTTTCCATCCGGTTGAAAGATTGTCGACCGTTATAGGAATATAGCCTGCCGCAGCAAGAACTTTGCAGGCGTGGGAGCCGATATAGCCCGCGCCACCCGTGACCAGAACGGTCTGCTTCTGCGACATTGGAAGACCCTATTCAGCCGCCTGCCGCAACGATACCATCTCATCAAGATAGGCGCCAAACTCGTCCCTCAGTTCAGGGCGGGACAGGCCGAAAGCCACGGTTGCCTGCAGATAGCCCGCTTTGGAACCACAATCGTAGCGCTGACCGCGGAAGCGATAGCCGAACACATCGCGACCATCTTCAATCTCGCGCGCAATGGCATCGGTCAGTTGGATTTCGCCACCCGCACCTTGCTTGATCTTGTTGAGATTTTGCAAAACATTCGGTGTCAGGATGTAGCGGCCAATCACAGCCAAGTTCGAGGGCGCTTCTTCCATCTTAGGTTTCTCGACCATTCCGTTGACGGAGACCAACGATCCCATGTCGTCACGGACATCCAGAACACCATAGGACGGTGCTTTTTCTGGCGGCACTTCCATCGCGGCTACCATACAGCCACCAGTATCAGCATAAGCCTCGACCATTTGCTGCAGGCAAGACTGTTCGGCGGCGATCACGTCATCGGGCAAGATAACCGCGAAGGGTTCATTGGCGATCAAGCGGCGGGCGCACCAAACGGCGTGCCCCAGGCCGAGCGCCTTGTGTTGGCGGATATAGGCGATCGCGCCACTATCCATGTTGGTGCTTTTCAGGGCATTCAGCAGGTCCTTCTTACCCTTTTTGCGAAGTGAGCCTTCAAGCTCTGGGGCGTGGTCGAAATAGTCCTCCAAAGCACCTTTGCCGCGTGACGTAACAAATATGAATTCTTTAATCCCGGCTGCGCGCGCCTCATCGATCGCATATTGGATCAGTGGGCGGTCAACGAGCGTCATGATCTCTTTGGGGATCGACTTCGTAGCCGGCAGGAACCGCGTACCCAGACCTGCGACTGGAAATACGGCTTTTGTTACTTTGCGCTTCATAGAACTCTCAATTTCATGTCCGTGTTCATTCGTTGAACGAATAAGTCGTTGTCATATCGCCGACGAAAAAGTCAACTTTATGGCCAATACAACCCTAACTGAGGTGACTGTGTGACATCAGGCAACGATCTTCGACAGGGCGACTTTGTGTTGGGTGACAACCAGCCGATCCAAAGGTCTTGCGAAGGCAAGATTTGGCCGACAGCCTTGGATCCGACTTTTCAGATTGCATCGAAAAGATAGTCATACACCTCACCACAAAGAATAACACACGAACTGGTGGTACACAGATTAATGTAAAACACCATGAACTTAGGTTTATATAATGCGGTTTGGTTGCTCTTCCGGCAACTTATTGCTCGGCATTTCACGAAATCTCACGCTAATGTGTTAACCATGATTTATCGCCCGGCTGGTCCTAGCCAGGCGATCCTTTGCCAGCTATTCCACACCCATCTGTCGCATCATATCTTGGAGTTTTTCTACGTCTTCAGGGTTGTTAAGCTCCCAAAACTGGCGGCCTTTCGCGGCAACCTGAATGCAAAGCACAGAATGTCCGTTCTCCATGAAACGCAGTTGTTCCAGACCTTCGAGTTTCTCCAACGGACCTTGCTGCCAACCGGGGTATGCCGCAAGCGGCTCCGGCCGGTAGGCATAGACCCCAACATGGTGGAAAATAGGGGTGATGGCCGCGTCGTCGTAGTTTTGTGACGTGAACGGAATCACCTCTTTGGAGAAATAGAGGGCATGGTTCTTGCGGTTGAAAACTGCAGTCGTGCCGCCAACCCGGCCATGCCGGCGGTCATTCAGAAACCCATTCAGCGCAGCGCCATTCGTCTCCAGAACGGGCGTCGCAATCATCGCGTCCGGATCCTGTCGAAGCCCTGAAATCAAGTCCTCTACAAACCAATGTGGGGTCAGGGGAGCGTCGCCTTGCAGATTAACGACAATCTCGTAGCCACCGCCCATTTCCGCATGAGCCTGCGCGCAGCGTTCGGTGCCGTTCTGACAATCGGTGGAGGTCATGACGACCTCAGCCCCAAAGGATTCCGCTTCAGATTTGATACGGTCATCATCGGTTGCCACGACCACCCGGTCCACGCCAGAAACTTGCATAGCCGCGCGCCAGGAACGTTCAATCAGGGTCTGTTTCAAACCGGATACCCCTTGCAGCGCAACAAGCGGCTTTCCAGGGTACCGGGTCGACGCAAAGCGCGCCGGGATGATGATCGCAACTGACATCAAGCGGATTTCAGATCAACACCGGGCGCGTAAGCGATGAAGAACGGGTTCTCGTAGATCGGTTTGCCATAGGTGAAATCGCGGTGATCGTCGAAGCGCACCACCTTGCCGCCGGCACCGCGCAACACCGCATCCCCTGCGGCTGTGTCCCATTCCATCGTGCGCCCCAGGCGCGGGTAGATATCCGCCTCACCAGTGGCCACGAGGCAGAACTTCAGCGACGAGCCGGCACCTGTCATATCCGCCACGTCGTATTTGCCGATATAGTCATCGGTCGCCTGATCGCGGTGCGACTTAGACGCCACAACAACCAACGCGGCATTGTCCGGTTTTTTTACCGAGATCGCCTTTGCAGAGCCTATTTGAGATCTGTCAAACGGCCCCGATTCTTCGACGGACCGACCTTCGGCGTCCGTATAGAAAAGACGTTCCTTTGCTGGCGCGTAAACCACCCCGCGGGTGGGCGTGCCGCCCTCGACAAGCGCGATATTCACCGTGAAATCGCCGCGGCGTTTGATAAACTCTTTCGTACCGTCCAGCGGGTCAACGATGATGAAGTCGGTCGCGGATTCGCTGTGGCTTGCAGCCTGTTCCTCGGTGACGACCAACATATCGGGGAAGGCCTTTGCCAAACCGGCGGAGATATGCGCATCAGCGGCTTCGTCAGCGGCGGTCACGGGGCTGTCGTCAGATTTTGCTTTTACTTCAAAATCATCAGCATTGTAGATATCCATGATGATATCCCCGGCCTCCAGCGCGAGTGTCCGAAACACCGTTGCCAGTTTGTTATAGTCCATTATTCATCTCCAGCGTGAGAGTTGCTTGGGCACTTTCGCCTCCTTATGCTGGTTCAATAACGGATCGGCAAGTTTTCTGGTGGCATAAGCCTCCGAACGGCCACGCAAGGGCAGATCACATATGTTCAGAACGGAAGAACGCAGTTCGCATTTTCGCTCTGCCTTGGGTTTGGCGGAGCTGGTGTATCACAGCACCGTCCGGCAGGTGCGCAAAACGCATCGCAATGCGATTGTCGGCCTTGCGTCCAACATCATGCAGACGGTCGTTTTCGTTGCAGTTTTCTACATCATGTTCACCTTGCTTGGCCTACGCGGTAACACGATCAGGGGCGACTTCATCCTGTATCTGCTGTCGGGCATCTTCCTGTTTCTGACCCATACCAAGGCGGTCGGCGCCGTGTTCGGGTCAGAGGGGCCAACGTCGGCGATGATGAAACACGCGCCGATGAATACAGCCATTGCTATCACATCCTCCGCGCTGTCGTCGCTGTATTTGCAGGTTCTGTCCGCTGCGGTCATCCTTTTTGTCATGCATGTGGTCTGGCAGCCTGTCGAGATTTACCGTGTCATGCCGACGATCGGGATGTTTCTGACGGCGTGGTTCTGCGGCGTCGCGGTCGGCATGGTCCTGCTTGCGCTGAAACCTTGGGCGCCCGGTTTCGCGCAGACCATTATGATGGTCTACAGCCGCGCCAATATGATCGCATCCGGCAAGATGTTCGTCGCCAACACGATGCCCGGGTACTTGCTAGCCTTCTTCGACTGGAACCCACTGTTCCACGCGATTGACCAGGCGCGGGGCTTTGCCTTTATCAACTACAATCCGCATTTCAGTTCGTGGAGCTATCCGCTTGCGGTCGGCACCGTGCTGATCATGATCGGTCTGATGGGCGAATTTTATACCCGTCGGAAAGCTTCGATCAGCTGGATGGCAACACGCTAAACGACCACTCGCAACGTCAGGTTCAAGCGGCCTCCTTTCGGCAGAAGCGGGGAGGTGCCGAATTTGATGCGATCCACGCCGTGATAGGCCAGCCTTGCCGCACCGCCCATGACAACCACGTCGCCCGAACGCAGCCAGACGCTGCGTGTTGGGTCAGATCGTTCGATCCCGCCCATGCGAAACAGGGCCTCGTCCCCCAGCGAAATAGACACGACCGGCCAACTGAAATCACCTTCGTCCTTGTCCTGGTGCAGCCCCATCCGGGCCCCCTCGCTGTAATGGTTCAACAGGCAGGCATCCGGCAGGCGGCTGACCTCTGACACCGCGTGCCAGATACCCAGAACCGTTTCAGGTATGGCCGGCCAAGCGCGTCCGTTGACATGGGTGGGCGCATAGCGATAGCCGGCGCGGTCCGTGATCCAACCCAGCCTGCCCATGGATGTCATACGCACCGACATAAGCTTCCCGCTAGGTGTCACGGGCTGCACAAATGGGGTCTCCCGCACGGCGTCGCGCAACGTGTCAACAAGGTCGCGCTGCGCGGCTGGCGGCAGGAACTGCTCGTAAATCTTGAAGCCGGAGAGGGTCAGATCAGGTGTCATGGGGCTATCCAAACCGGACAAACCTTCGGGCTCAACCGCTCAAGGCAAGAAATATGAGTCTTTTCAGCACTATCGGCCCCTCCAGCGCCTTGCAGCACCAAAACCGCATCCCTATATACCGGCAGAACTCCGTTAGGGGAGCCATCCCCGGTTCAATGGGATCGGAGGACAGGGGCCGAAGCGGGCCTGTTCTCCAAAACATCGCCGATAGGAAAAAGGACCTGCATCATGGCAAAAGTCATTGGTATTGACCTCGGAACCACGAACTCCTGCGTTGCAATCATGGACGGCTCGCAGCCTCGCGTTATAGAAAACGCTGAAGGCGCGCGCACGACACCATCGATTGTCGCATTCACTGACGACGAGCGTCTGGTTGGCCAAGCCGCCAAACGCCAGGCCGTCACCAATCCGACCAACACTGTTTTCGCCGTCAAGCGTCTGATCGGCCGTCGATTTGACGACAAGGATCTGGCCAAGGACAAGAAGAACATGCCGTTCGACATCGTTGATGGCGGTCAGGGTGACGCATGGGTCGAGGCCGGCGGCGAGAAATACTCCCCCGCGCAGGTCTCCGCGTTCATCCTTCAGAAAATGAAAGAGACGGCCGAAAGCTATCTTGGCGAAGATGTTGATCAGGCCGTGATCACGGTGCCTGCCTATTTTAACGACGCGCAACGGCAGGCCACCAAGGATGCGGGTAAGATCGCGGGCCTTGAAGTGCTGCGCATCATCAACGAGCCGACAGCCGCCGCGCTTGCCTATGGTCTCGATAAGAAAGAAAGCAAAACCATTGCCGTCTACGACCTTGGCGGCGGTACATTCGACATCACGATCCTTGAGATCGACGATGGCCTGTTTGAAGTGAAATCCACCAATGGCGACACGTTCCTTGGCGGCGAAGATTTCGACATGCGCATCGTGTCCTACCTGGCCGACGAGTTCAAAAAAGAGAATGGCGTTGACCTGACCAAGGACAAAATGGCGCTGCAACGTCTGAAAGAGGCTGCTGAGAAAGCAAAGATCGAGCTTTCCTCCAGCCAACAGACCGAAATCAACCAGCCATTTATCTCCATGGACCCGAAAGGCGGCCAGCCGCTGCACATGGTGATGAAGCTGACCCGCGCCAAGCTGGAAAGCCTGGTTTCCGACCTGATCAAGAACTCCATTAAGCCGTGTAAAGAAGCGCTGAAAGACGCGGGCCTGTCCACAGGCGATGTGGACGAGATCGTGCTCGTTGGCGGTATGACCCGGATGCCAAAAGTGGTGGAAGAGGTCTCCAAATTCTTCGGTAAAGAGCCGAACAAAGGCGTGAACCCGGACGAAGTGGTTGCCATGGGCGCCGCCGTTCAGGCAGGTGTTCTGCAAGGCGACGTCAAGGACGTGGTTTTGCTGGACGTAACGCCATTGTCGCTGGGGATCGAAACACTGGGCGGCGTCTTCACCCGCCTGATCGACCGCAACACGACGATCCCTACGAAGAAGTCGCAGATTTTCTCCACCGCTGAGGATAACCAGAACGCTGTAACGATCCGGGTTTTCCAGGGCGAACGCGAGATGGCCACGGACAACAAGATGCTGGGCCAGTTCAACCTTGAAGAAATCCCACCCGCCCCACGCGGCCTGCCACAGATCGAGGTGACTTTCGACATCGACGCCAACGGCATCGTGTCTGTGGGCGCCAAGGACAAGGGCACCGGGAAAGAGCAGGCGATCACCATCCAGGCCTCTGGCGGGCTGAGCGATGACGAGATCGAGCAAATGGTGAAAGACGCCGAGGCAAATGCCGAGGCGGATGCCGAGCGCAAAGAACTTGTCGAAGCGAAGAACCAGGCCGAAGGGCTGATCCACGGCACCAAGAAGTCGCTGGAAGATCACGGCGATAAAGTTGACGGCTCCACCGTTGAGGTGATCGAGCTGGCGATCAAAGCGCTGGAAGAGACCCTAGAGACGGAAGATGCGGGCAAGATCAAAGGCGGCATCCAGAACCTGACGGAAGCTTCCATGAAGCTGGGCGAAGCGATCTACAAGGCCAGTCAGGACGACGCAGCCGCCGCGCCTGACGCGGATGCGGAGCCTGACGACACACCGCGCGGTGTCGATGACGACATTGTCGACGCCGACTTCGAAGACCTCGACGACGACAAACGCGCCTAAGTGGTGCCTTGACCTGAACCACGTGAGGCCGGCTTGCATCGACAGGCCGGTCTCATGGTTTTCAGGGGAGAGCTGAATAAATGTCAAAACGTGACTATTACGATGTACTCGGCGTCTCGAAAGGGGCCTCCGCGGATGAGGTGAAGAAGGCCTACCGCACCAAGGCCAAGGAACTGCACCCCGACCGCAACCGCGACAACCCCGAAGCCGAAGCCAAGTTCAAGGAAGCGAACGAGGCCTATGAGGTCCTGAAGGACGCGGACAAGAAAGCGGCCTATGACCGCTACGGCCACGCGGCTTTCGAAGGTGGCATGGGTGGCGGTGGACGCGGACCCGGCGGTATGGGCGGCGGCGGCGATTTCTCGTCCGCCTTCTCGGACGTCTTCGAAGACCTGTTTGGCGATTTCATGGGCGGCGGCGCGCGCGGCGGCGGTCGGCAGCGCGCCTCACGCGGCTCGGATCTGCGCTACAATCTGCGGATCAGTCTCGATGACGCCTATAGCGGGCTGCAAAAGGCAATCACCGTGCCGACCTCAGTATCCTGTTCATCCTGCGATGGCAGCGGTGCCGAGGGCGGTGCCGAGCCTCAGGCCTGCCCGACCTGTTCCGGCATGGGCAAAGTTCGGGCGCAACAGGGCTTTTTCACCGTTGAACGGACCTGCCCGACCTGTTCAGGCGTGGGCCAGATCATCAAGAACCCCTGTCAAACCTGCGGCGGCGCTGGGCGGGAGCAGAAAGAACGCTCCCTCTCTGTTAACATCCCGGCAGGTGTTGAGACGGGCACCCGCATTCGTCTTGCCGGCGAGGGGGAGGCCGGGCTGCGCGGCGGCCCTGCGGGTGATCTTTATATCTTCATCGAGGTGACCGAGCATAACCTGTTCGAGCGGGACGGCGTCGACCTTTACTGCCGCGTCCCAGTTTCCATGACGACCGCCGCGATTGGTGGCGATGTCGAAGTGCCGACGATCGAAGGCGGCCGGTCCCGGGTGAAGGTCCCCGCAGGCAGCCAATCCGGCCGTCAGATGCGGCTGCGTGCCAAAGGCATGCCCGCACTGCGTGGTGGTGGGCAGGGTGACATGTTCATCGAGCTTGCAGTTGAAACCCCGGTGAACCTGACGGGGAAGCAGAAAGAACTACTAAGGGAGTTCGAGAAGCTAAGCGAAGAAAATAATCCAAATCTCTCCGGCTTCTTCAAGAAGGTCAAATCTTTCTGGGACGGCTCTAAGTAAGCGAAAAGGCGGGGTTCGTCCCACCTTTTGCGCTACCCGACCTTGCAGGCCGACATCACCGCCATGTTCAGAATATCATTCGCCGTGGATGTGGAGGTGCACAGCTGTATCGGCTGATCCAGTCCACTCAAGATCGGACCGATGACCGTGGCCCCGGCCATCTCCTGCATGAGCTTGACGGAGATCGACGCGGAGTGGCGGGCTGGCACCACCAACACATTGGCCGGACCGCTGAGCTTACAGAACGGGTATTGCGCTAACACGTCGGCGTTCATCGCCACATCGACCGTCATTTCACCATCAAACTCGAAATCCACGCCGCGTTGCGCCAGAACTTCGGGCGCGTGGGCCATTTTTTCGGCCCGTTCGCTGACCGGATACCCAAAGGTCGAGAAGCTGACAAAGGCTACGCGCGGCTCTAACCCAAGTGATCGGGCGGTTCCAGCGGCGCGCGTCGCGATCTTGGCCAGATCATGCTCGTCCGGCCATTCATGCACCAATGTGTCCGAGATCAACACGATCCGCCCTTTGTGCAACAGGGCCGTCACGCCAACCGCGCCGTCATTCTCCGACACATCAACGACGTGGTTAAGCAGGCCCAAGACCTGTGCGGATTTGCGGGTTGCACCGGTGACCAACCCGTCACCATGCCCATGCGCCAACATCAGCGCGGCGAACACGTGCCGGTCGCGGGATGCGAGGCGATGCACGTCTTGCCGGTCATAGCCTTTGCGCTGCAGACGAGCATAAAGAAAGTCACGATAAGTGTCTAAATGAGCGCTATTGCGGGCGTTAACAATTGTTAGCTCACGGTAGGCATCGGCAAGCCCCGCCGCATCCAGCTTTTCGCGCACATCATCCTCGCGACCGACAACAAGCGCCTCGCCCAGCCCGGCCCGCGCATAGGAAACAGCCGCACGTAGCACGCGCAGGTCGTCCCCTTCCGCAAAGATCATCCGCGCCTGCGTCTTCCGTGCACGATTGTAAAGCCCGTCCAGCATGCTTGCCGTGGGATCAAGACGCGCACGCAGATCAGCCTCATACTGGTCGAAATCGACGATAGGTTTGCGCGACACGGCGGTATCAATCCCCGCCTTCGCAACCGCAGGTGGGATCGTATAAATCAGCCGCGGGTCGAACGGCGTCGGAATGATGTAGTCGCGCCCGAAAGTCAGCTTGCGCCCATAGGCCATCGCGACCTCGTCAGGGACATCTTCCCGCGCCAATCGCGCCAGGGCTTCAGCACAGGCGATTTTCATGGCGTCATTGATCGTGCGCGCCCGAATATCCAGCGCCCCGCGGAACAGATAGGGGAAACAAAGCACGTTATTGATCTGGTTGGGATAATCCGACCGCCCCGTCGCCACGATCGCGTCAGGCCGCACTTCATGCGCTTCTTCTGGTGTGATCTCGGGATCGGGGTTTGCCATGGCGAAAATCACCGGATTATCGGCCATTGATTGCACCATCTCCTGCGTGACAGCGCCCTTGGCGGAGACCCCCAGGAAGACATCCGCGCCCTTCATCGCATCCTTCAACGTCCGGTCATCGGTCTTGGCGGCATGCGCCGATTTCCACTGGTTCATCCCCTCAGTACGGCCCTGATAAATGACACCTTTGGTGTCGCACGCAATGCAGTTGTTGTGTTTGGCACCCATCGCCTTGATCAACTCAACACACGCAATCCCGGCAGCACCGGCGCCATTTAGCACAATCTTGACGTCCTCGATCTTCTTGCCAGTCAGATGTAACGCATTCAGCAGGCCGGCGGCGCAAATGACAGCCGTGCCATGTTGATCATCGTGAAAAACGGGAATGTCCATTTCCTCGCGCAAGCGCTGCTCGATAATGAAACACTCGGGCGCCTTGATATCCTCAAGGTTGATGCCGCCAAAAGACGGACCCATCAACCGCACCGCGTTGATGAAAGCGTCCGCATCCTCGGTATCAAGTTCAAGGTCGATGGAGTTCACATCAGCGAAGCGTTTGAACAGCACCGACTTGCCTTCCATCACCGGTTTCGACGCTAAAGCGCCCAAATTGCCGAGACCTAGAATCGCGGTGCCGTTTGTGATCACAGCAACCATATTGCCCTTGGTCGTGTAATCATAAGCTAGGCCGGGATTCTCCGCGATGGCTTCCACCGGCACTGCGACACCCGGCGAATAGGCCAGCGACAAGTCCCGCTGCGTGGCCATCGGGGTAGAGGCGTTGATCTCCAGCTTTCCGGGCGTCGGCTCCAGATGGTAATTCAGCGCCTCTTCCGGGGTGACACGGGTGGATTTGGACATGTATGCGCCTTGTCTTGATCGCTCGGAAGCACCACCCTAGCGCGGCGGCAAGAAGACACAAGTCGGCACTTGTCACTATGGCAAAGATACGAGATCTATAGCCCACAGGTAGTGGCGCAGAACCGGGGGCAGCATGGGCCAAGCGCAGACATCAGCGGCAACGCCCATGATGGCGCAGTTCCTTGAGATCAAGGCGCAATATCCCGATGCGCTACTGTTCTACCGCATGGGTGATTTTTACGAGATGTTCTTTGACGACGCGGTGGCCGCTGCAGAGGCTCTGGACATCGCCCTGACGAAACGCGGCAAACACTTGGGTCAAGACATCCCGATGTGTGGCGTGCCAGCGCATTCGTCAGAAAACTACCTGCTATCGCTGATCCGCAAAGGTTTCCGCGTGGCCGTTTGCGAGCAGATGGAAAGTCCGGCTGAGGCGAAGAAAAGAGGCTCTAAATCAGTCGTAAAGCGTGATGTCATCCGATTGGTTACCCCCGGAACGCTGACGGAAGACACGCTGCTGGACGCTCGTCGCAACAACTACCTTGCGGCTTTCGCCGAGATACGGGGCGACTGTGCGCTGGCATGGGTCGATATCTCAACCGGAGTCTTTCGGGTTACGCCTTGCCCGCAGGTTCGACTTGGCCCAGATCTCGCACGCCTCGCCCCACGCGAACTTCTATTGTCGGAAACCAATATTGAAGCGATGGACCCGCAAGTTTCTGAGACCGGTATCGCAACAATTCCGCTCAGCCGCGCAAGTTTTGACAGCGTCTCGGCCGAGAAAAAGCTGATGCAGTTTTACGAGGTCGGGTCGCTCGACGCCTTTGGTCAGTTCGGGCGGGCAGAGCTGTCAGCCATGGGTGCGATCTTCGACTACCTCGACATCACGCAAAAAGGGAAGATGCCCCGCCTGAGCCCGCCCGTACGGGAGGAAGCAAACCGGGTCATGCAGATTGACGCCGCGACCCGTCGTAATCTTGAGCTGACCCATGCGCTTGCGGGGGGTCGCGATGGATCGCTCATGTCATGCATTGACCGCACGATGACGGCAGGCGGCAGTCGTTTGCTCGACCAGCGCATCGCTAGCCCTTCGACGCATCTTGCCACCCTGCTTGACCGACAGGTTGCCGTTGACTTCTTTTTTGACAGCAGCGCGCTGCGGGATCAGGTCCGCGAGGCCTTGCGTAAAGTGCCCGATATGGACCGCGCGTTGTCGCGTATTTCACTGGATCGGGCGGGTCCACGGGATATCTCATCTGTCAGAAATGCTCTTGAACAGTGTCTGTTTCTATACCGAAGGCTTTCTGATGAGGCGTTGCCAGCTGTGCTTGAAACCGCCTCGACTGCGTTGCACGGCCACGATACGCTGATCGGCCTGCTAGGCGACGCTTTGATCGCTGAGCCGCCTTTGCTGGCTCGCGATGGCGGCTTTGTGGCAAATGGCTTTGACGAAGAGCTGGACGAGATGCGCCGGCTCCGCGATGACGGGCGCAAGGTGATCGCCGAGATGCAGGCGAAATACGCGCAATCGACGGGCATCACCGCACTGAAGATAAAGCATAACAACGTGCTGGGTTATTTCATCGAGACGACCAGCACCCATGCGGAAAAGATGCTTTCAGAACCCTTGTCTGAACAGTTCATCCACCGCCAGACAACCGCGAACCAAGTGCGCTTCACAACGGTTGAGCTGTCCGAGATGGAGACGAAGATCTTAAATGCCGGCGGTCGCGCTATTGAGATTGAGAAACGTATTTTTGAAGACCTGCGGGCAGAGATAAACGCCCACGCGCCCAAGCTGACCCAAGCCTCTGACGCCTTGTCCGAAATTGACCTATCTGCAGGGCTGGCTGATCTGGCGACGGTAGAGAACTGGACAAAACCCCAGCTAGACGAAAGCCGTGCTTTTGAGATCCGCGATGCACGCCATCCGGTGGTCGAACGCGCATTGAGGACGCAAGGCGGCGCGCCCTTCGTGGCAAACTCCTGTGATCTGTCGGCAGAACCGGGCGATGCGAATATCTGGTTGCTCACAGGGCCCAACATGGCAGGCAAGTCAACATTCCTGCGCCAGAACGCAATTATCGCACTTTTGGCCCAAATAGGGTCTTATGTACCGGCATCATCAGCGCATATCGGGCTGGTCTCGCAGCTGTTCAGCCGGGTCGGGGCCTCCGACGATCTGGCGCGGGGGCGGTCGACCTTTATGGTCGAAATGGTCGAAACCGCGGCGATCCTAAATCAGGCCGACAGCCGGGCGCTGGTCATTTTGGACGAGATCGGGCGCGGCACGGCAACCTATGACGGGCTGTCCATCGCCTGGGCCACGATGGAGCATCTGCACGACGTCAATGCCTGCCGTGCGCTTTTCGCCACGCATTACCACGAACTAACGGGGCTTGCTTCGAAACTCGATGGCGTCGATTGCGCAACCGTAGCGGTGAAGGAGTGGGAGGGCGACGTTATTTTCCTGCACGAGGTCCGCAAAGGCGCCGCGGACCGGTCTTACGGCGTGCAGGTCGCAAAGCTGGCAGGCCTGCCCGAAGCGGTGGTTGAACGGGCCCGCGTTGTATTGGACGCGTTGGAAAAGGGGGAGCGGGAAGGGGCCGCGAGCCCGAAAGCCCTGATCGACGACCTCCCGCTATTCGCAGCGACGCCCACGCCTGCACCACAAAAACAGAAAACGTCGGCGGTGGATGAGCGCCTGCAGGATATCCTGCCTGACGAACTTACACCGCGCGACGCTTTGCAATTGCTGTATGAGCTGAAAGACCTAACCCGGCGTGGATGACACACCGACCTGTGCGGCCCGCAGCAGGCGGTCATGCAGCAGGAAACCTTCGGTCATCACCTGAATGATGTCGCCCGCTTTTGTGTCTGGCAGGGGGGCCTCGAACATTGCCTGATGAAGCTGGGGGTTAAAACGATCACCAACTTCGGGCACGATAGGCTCGATCTGGTGTTTACCGAAAACGGAAATCAGTTCGCGAAGCGTCAGCTCGACCCCCTCGAACACACCTTTCGCAGCCTCACGCTGCGCTTCATCGGCAGACTCGATGGCGCGCTTGAGGTTGTCGTAAACGGGCATCAGATCACGGGCAAGTTTCGAACCGCCATATTGCTCCGCCTCACGGCGATCACGCTCGCCGCGTTTGCGAATGTTCTCGGCATCCGCCATCGCGCGCAGCAGCCGGTCTTTGAGCTGCTGGTTTTCCTCACGCAGGCTGTCCAGCTCGTCGGCGGACTCAGCCACGATATCAACCTCTTCCTCGGCATATGCCTCAAGCGGGTCTTCCAGAAATTCTTCGTCGTCTCTCATGTCACTCATGTCAGGGTCTCACCCACCATCCGAAATCATTTTGCCGATCAGCTTTGCCGTGTAATCCACGATTGGTACGATCCGTCCGTAATTGAGCCGGGTCGGGCCAATGACGCCAACAGCGCCGATCACCTTTCGATCAGCGTTCATATAGGGACTTACCACCAGAGAGGAACCCGAAAGTGAAAAGAGTTTGTTCTCAGACCCGATAAAAATGCGTACACCTTCACCTTCTTCGGCAAGTTCAAGGAATTCGGCGATATCGCGCTTGCGTTCGAGGTCGTCAAACAGGGTTCGGATTCGATCCAGGCCCTCCGCATCGTCGTCGCCCAACAGGTTGGCGCGGCCACGGACCATTAGGCGCTCGTTACGCTCCCCCTCATTTTCCCAAACTGCAAGCCCAGCCTCCACCATGCTACGCGCCAGCGCGTCAAGTTCCTGGCGGCGGGCTTTGATCTCGGCCACAATTCGGTGTTGTAACTCGGAGATCGTTCGACCTTCCGCCATCGCATTCAGAAAATTAGCGGCCTCCCTCATGGAAGATGGGGTCTGACCAAGGGGTGGCTCAAACACCCGGTTCTCGACATGGCCGTCGGCAAAAACGAGGACAACAAGCGCGCGGTCAGCAGCCAGGCTGACAAACTCGATATGTTTGATCGGCGCTTCATGTTTAGGGGCTAAAACAAGCGAAGCCCCCTGTGTTAGACCCGAAAGAGCGTTGCCAATACTGTCCAGCATGGTCGTTACATCAGGCTGGTTGCTTTGCATCGTCGACTCGATCCGGCTGCGATCTTCGTCCCTGAGATCTGTGACCTCCATCATGCCATCGACAAACATCCGCAGGCCCTGCTGCGTCGGCACCCGCCCGGCAGAAACATGCGGGCTGCCCAACAGACCCAGATACTCAAGATCCTGCATCACGTTCCGGATCGTGGCGGCGCTGACCTTCTCGGACATCGTCCGGGTCAGAGTGCGGGAGCCCACGGGGTCGCCCGTGACAAGATACCCCTCGACAATGCGCTGGAATACCTCGCGGGACCGGTCCGTCATCTCGTTCAGAAGGTTGGCGTTGTCCATACTCACCTGCGACACTGCACGACATGTATCTCTAGAAAGGCTCAAACCTGCTTGCAACCCAAACGGGGCCGGGCGTATGGATCAACAACCCCAATGACAGGAGCGATCATGCGACCCTCTGGACGTGACTTAGACACGATGCGGCCGATTTCAATTGAAACCGGCGTGACCAAATACGCCGAAGGCTCCTGCATGATCAAATGCGGCGAAACCCATGTTCTGTGCACTGCCACGGTTGAGGATCGCGTACCACCCTTCCTGCGCAATTCCGGCCTTGGCTGGGTGACGGCTGAATATGGCATGCTGCCCCGCGCGACCCACACCCGGATGCGGCGGGAAGCAAAGAATGGGCAATCCGGGCGCACGCAGGAAATTCAGCGCCTGATCGGCCGTGCCTTGCGGGCTGGCGTTGATCGGGTGGCAATGGGCGAGCGCCAGATCAGCATCGATTGCGATGTCATTCAGGCGGACGGCGGCACGCGCTGCGCCTCGATTACGGGTGGCTGGGTCGCGTTGCGGCTGGCGGTCAATGCGTTGATGAAGGCGGGCGAGATCACGACCGACCCGCTGACAGACCATGTCGCCGCGGTCAGCTGCGGCATCTATGCGGGGCAACCCGTGCTGGACCTTGACTACCTTGAGGACAGCGATGCCGGTACAGACGCCAATTTTGTGATGACGGGCGCCGGCGGTCTGGTAGAAATCCAAGGCTCTGCGGAAGGGGCTACCTTCTCCCGCACGGAATTCAACACCTTGATGGACCTGGCCGAAAAGGGCGTTGCGGAACTGGTCGCGGCCCAGAAAGCCGCAGTCGCCTAAATGCGGAAGTTCACCGGTGATACGCTGCTGATCGCCACGCATAACGCGGGCAAGCTGGAAGAGATGGAGCATCTGTTCGCACCCCTCGGCATCAAGGTCACCGGAGCCGCGGCCCATAACCTGCCAGAGCCGGAAGAGACGGAGACGACCTTCGTCGGCAACGCCCGCATCAAGGCCCATGCCGCCGCGAAAGCAACCGGCCTGCCCGCGCTGTCTGACGATAGCGGCATTGAGGTGGACGCATTGGACGGCGCGCCGGGTGTATACACGGCGGATTGGGCGGAGACACCCGATGGCCGTGACTTCGTACTGGCGATGACCCGCACCCATGACGCGGTGGTGAAAACCGAGCTGCCCAGGCCCTGGACCGCTCGGTTTCGCGCGACCCTCGTGCTGGCTTGGCCCGATGGGCATGACGAGGTGTTTGAAGGCAAGGTGGAGGGCACCTTGCAATGGCCCATGCGCGGCACGGACGGACACGGGTATGACCCCATGTTTCAGCCGGAAGGCTACGATATCACCTTTGGCGAGATGGGTTGGGATCAAAAGAACCTCATTTCCCACCGCGCCGATGCCTTTGCCAAGCTGGTAAAAGCCTTTGACTGCTGAGCCTTGGCGGCTGGGCGGGTTTGGCCTTTATATCCATTGGCCCTTCTGCGCTGCAAAATGTCCCTATTGCGATTTCAACAGCCATGTCAGCGCGCAAATTGATCACGACAGGTGGGCCGACGCATATATCAAGGAACTAGATCGCGTCGCCGAAAGCACGAATAACCGTGTATTAGACACTGTTTACTTTGGCGGCGGTACACCCAGCTTGATGGAAGGCCATGTCGTGACCCGCATCATGGACAGGGTTCGGGCCAATTGGTCACTGGCCAATCACTTCGAGGCAACGCTTGAAGCTAATCCCACCTCTGTTGAGGCAGAACGGTTTGCAGTGTTCCGCCTTGCCGGTATCGACCGCGTGTCCCTCGGGGTCCAGGCGCTTGATGATGGTGACCTAAGAAAATTGGGTCGACTACATTCCGTGTCTGAGGCTTTGCGGGCAATCGAGATTGCGCAAACAACTTTTGATAGGGTCAGTTTTGACCTGATCTATGCACGGCAGGACCAGTCAGTTGAAAGCTGGCAAGATGAACTGTCCCGCGCCCTGGCAGTCGGCACTGACCACCTCTCGCTCTACCAGCTAACAGTAGAGCCGGGCACCGCCTTCGGCGATCGTTTTGACGCCGGGAAACTAGCGGGCCTTCCCAGCGATGACCGATCCGCTGATATGTTCCAGTTGACCCAGGAACTGACGAGCGCCCACGGGCTGCCCGCATATGAGATTTCAAACCACGCGCGTAAGGATCAGGAAAGCAGACATAACCTGATCTATTGGCGGGGGGGAGATTACCTTGGCATCGGACCCGGCGCGCATGGGAGGCTAACAATGGACGGGAAGCGCTATGCGACCGAAACAGCGCTCAATCCCGGTAGGTGGCTGCAGCTGGTGGAGAACTCCGGCGCGGGCGAAACCAACAGAGAGCTGATCAGCCGGGATGAGCGGGATACGGAATACCTGATGATGGCGTTGCGCACCGATGAAGGTGCCAATCTTGAGTGGATCAGTCAGAGTGAAAAGTTTAATTTGGTAAATAAAATCAACAGCTTAAAAGATTTCTTGGAATACGAAAATGATGCCCTCAGGGTCAAACCAGAGTGCAGGATTATACTGAATGCGATCTTGAAAGAGCTTCTGACCTAGCCCGTCACGGTTTGCGATAGCTTCCTGCAAAGCTCATCCAGCTGCTCAAAATTCCCGTAGGAAATCGTCACCGCGCCCTTCTCGCTGCTTGGCCCGTGTTCAATGGATACACGCATGCCCAAAGCGGCTGTCAGGTCCTGCTCCAAGGCGCGGGTGTCAGCGTCTTTGGTAGCGACTGCCTGAGCGGGCGTCACAACACCTGGCTGTTGCGCTGGCGCTTTTGCCAGACGCTCCGTCTCTCGGACAGACAGGCCTTTGGCGATCACGATCCGTGCAAGCGCGACCGGATCCTCGGAGGTGATCAACGCACGTGCATGGCCCACAGATAACTTTTCTTCCCGCAACCAGTTCAGCACATCATGGGGCAGGTTGAGCAGGCGCATCAGATTTGCGATATAGCTACGGCTTTTGCCCAACGCGGATGACAGCTGCTCTTGCGTATGCCCGAACTTCTCTTGCAATTGCCGGTAGCCAAGGGCTTCCTCAACCGGGTTCAGGTCTGCACGTTGGATGTTCTCAATGATCGCAATTTCCAGCACTTCGGTATCATTGAAAGACCGAATGACAGCCGGAACTTCATGAAGCTTTGCAATCTGTGCCGCACGCCACCGCCGCTCCCCCGCGACGATCTGGTACTGACCTGCGGTATTGGGATCAGCGCGCACGATCAATGGTTGGATGATCCCTTTCTCAGCGATGGAATCCGCCAGTTCCTGAAGCGCATTTTTGTCGAAATCCCGTCTGGGCTGATCGGGGTTTGGGTTAACCTGCTCGATAGGCAGAACCTGCGCACCACCGGTGGATGGGCCAGTAACCGCATCGCGCTGATCAAGATCGACATCAGCCATCAATGCGGATAACCCGCGACCCAGTCCGCGCTTCTCTCGTTGATCTGCCATGGCTCGCCCTTTCCTAGTAGCGTTCCGATATCTCGCGGGCGAGGGCCTTGTAGGCAACAGCACCGCGCGAGGTAGGATCGTAATTCGTCACCGGCATCCCGTAAGACGGCGCTTCGCTCAGTCGCACATTGCGCGGGATCATCGTTTCAAACACCAAGTTCTGCAGGTTCTCACGCGCATCCACTTCCACTTGATGGCACAAGTTGTTGCGTTTGTCATACATGGTCAACACAACACCTTCGATACGCAGATTTGGGTTAGCCGTTTCCCGGACCTCACGGACGGACAGCATCAACTGGGAAAGTCCCTCCAACGCAAAAAACTCCGCTTGCAACGGCACAAGCACGGAGTCGGACGCCACCATCGCGTTGAGCGTCAAAAGATTCAGCGATGGCGGGCAGTCTATCAGGATGTAGTCGAACTCCATTCGGCTGACAGCCGGTGTCCGCAACGCATCACGCAACAAGAAAACACGGCGGGCAGTGGATACCAGTTCAAGATCGGCAGAGCTGAGATCAGTCGTCGCAGGTGTGATCCAAAGATTCGGAACATTGGCAGGGATGGCGACCCTTTCCACATCCATATCGTTCAACAGAAGGTCATAAGTCGATACACGCCGGTCTGACTGATCCACGCCCAGCCCGGTTGACGCGTTCCCTTGCGGATCAAGATCAATCAGCAGGACCTTCTTACCAAAGGATGCCAGCGCCGCCCCAAGATTAATTGCGGTCGTCGTCTTGCCGACGCCCCCTTTTTGGTTGGCTACGGACACAATACGCGGTGGAGTCGGCATCTAATCACGCGGCCTTAAGTTGGAGATCTCGAGAACAACAGCATCTGCGCTTGTCTCACTGGCCCTTTCTTGAAGCTCAAACCACCATGAATCAAGCGCTTCATCAATTTCCGCCTGATATTTTGCACCTTTCAGGAAAATTGCTCGTCCATCAGGTGACAAATGGCGATGCGCGTACCCCAGAAGGTTTTTCAGCGGCGCCAGCGCGCGTGATGTCATCACATCTGCACTAAGCGGCTCCACCTTTTCAATTCTTTCAGGGATCACTTGCGAAGAAAGGGCCTGGCGAGCCTTGATTTGTTGAAGAAACGCACATTTTCGGCGGTCCGATTCAATCATCGCAACGTTGAGCCGGGGGATCGTCTGTTGGCTAAGGATTGCCAGAACAGCGCCCGGAAAGCCCCCACCCGTCCCGATATCGCATAGCGTTTCAGATTCGTCGCCAATCAAAGGAAATAACTGCGCACTGTCGAGGATATGCCGCTGCCAGACGTTCGGCAGCGTAGACGGGGAAACAAGGTTTATCTTGGCATTCCACTTTCGCAGGTCTCCCACGAAATGATCGAGGCGCACCATTGTTTCACGTGAAACATCGCAAAGCGACTCAACCCGTTGCCGAGCATCATGTTCGGTCATACAGCGCGTTTTCGGTCAGATTTCTTGATGTTTGCCAGAATCAGGGTGAGCGCAGCAGGGGTGACGCCATCGATTCGTGCCGCCTGCGCCAATGACCTAGGCCTATGCATACCAAGCTTCGACTTCATCTCATTGGACAACCCGTCAATGGAATCGAACTGAAAATCAGCCGGGATCGTCATATTTTCTTCCTTCCGCAACATGGACGCATCTCTGCTCTGCCGCCCCACATAATGCGCGTAGAGGGAATCCCGTTCTATCTGTTCCGCAATCGTCAAGCTGATCGCGGTAAGCTCAGGCCAGATAGTCGTCAAGGTTTCGAAACTGACGTCAGGAAGGGACAAAAGATTCACCCCGTCACGCCGACGTCCATCAGCTTTGAGCTTAATCCCGTGCTTTGCCGCCTCTTGCGGCGTCAGAGTCCGAGTTTGCAATTCTTCTTGCGCCCTTTCCAAAGCCTCCATCTTAACTTGGTGTGCCTTCTGACGCGCGGAACCTACCAGACCAAGGTCCAAGCCCTTCCCGGTCAAACGTTGGTCTGCGTTATCAGCCCGGAGGGACAACCTGAACTCTGCGCGTGATGTAAACATCCGGTACGGCTCAACGACGCCACGGGTAACAAGATCATCGACCATGACCCCAACATAGGCCTCTGTTCGACTAAACCATTGGGCATCAACGTCTTTTGCACGGCGCGCAGCGTTCAAGCCAGCCAGCAATCCTTGCGCCCCTGCCTCCTCGTAGCCGGTGGTACCGTTGATCTGACCCGCAAGAAAAAGATTGCCGACGTCTTTCAACTCAAGGCTATGAGTCAACGCCCGAGGGTCAACGTAATCGTATTCAATAGCATAACCGGGCTGAAGGATTTCTACGTCCTCCAACCCTTTGATCGACCGAACATAAGCATCTTGGATATCTACCGGTAGAGAGGTCGAAATGCCGTTGGGATACACCGTCGGGTCGTCCAGGCCCTCTGGCTCAAGGAAAACCTGATGCGATTCCTTATCAGCAAACCTGACAACCTTGTCCTCAATTGAGGGACAGTAGCGCGGGCCTACGCCATCAATATGGCCGCCATACATGGCTGAGCGATCCAAGTTCTCACGTATGATTTCATGCGTCTTCGCGTTTGTATGCGTGATCCCACACGAAGTCTGGCGTGCGCCAGGAGCATTCGACATGAAAGAAAACAACGTGGGTTCGTCATCGCCGGGTTGCTGCTCCAATCCGTCCCAGTTAATCGTCCGGCCGTCCAAACGAGGTGGTGTGCCAGTTTTCAGGCGTCCGAGCGGCAGACCGAAGGACTCTATTCTCTCCGCCAATTGAATAGATGGGTCATCACCCACCCGGCCTCCAGGCTTCGATACATCGCCGATATGAATCAGACCGCGCAGAAACGTGCCGGCCGTCAAAACAACGGCTTTCGACGCAACTTCGGATCCGTCCTTAAGGCGAACCCCCGCTACAATCGCCCGAAACATTAACAAGTCAGCAACTTCTGCCTCGATAACGGTCAATCCAGGCTGAGCAAAAATCGCGTTTTGAATCGCTTTTCGGTACAAAGCGCGATCTGTCTGGGCGCGCGGACCCTGTACAGCAGGCCCTTTGCTTCGATTGAGCAAGCGAAACTGGATACCCGCAGCATCTGCGGCGCGCCCCATGAGCCCGTCTAACGCATCAATCTCACGGACAAGGTGACCCTTGCCGAGGCCGCCGATGGCAGGATTACAAGACATCACACCAATCGTGCTCAATTTATGCGTGATAAGTACCGTCGCGGCTCCAGTGCGCGCAGATGCAGCTGCCGCTTCGGTACCCGCATGGCCACCGCCAATGACAATTACATCGACATCCGAATGTTTCACGTGAAACACTCCCTTCTCTTCACAAGCTTACTTACCCAGGCAAAAACTGGCAAAAATCTCGTCCAGCAGGTTCTCTACATCGATCCGACCTACCAGCGTTTCAAGGGCCCGGATCGCGACACGAAATTGCTCTGCTGCCAGCTCAGCGCGTGCCATACCATGTTGCAATTCTTCCAAGGCGTATTGCAGAGACTCAATGCCTGAGTCCAGTGCTTGCTGGTGGCGCGCCCGGATTGCAAGAGAGGCGCCACTTGCCCGTTCCTCTAATAGTGCGACCACATTTCCAATCAGATCATCAAGGCCTTGCCCAGTCAGCCCAGAGACGCCCGCGCGGTCATGAAGGTCTGCTTTCGCCTCAACGAAGATGTCGCCCTTGTCGAAAGAAAAACCGCTAGGGCCGCCGCCATCTTTTGTAAGAACCACCCGCAGATCAGCGTTGCGTGCGCGGTCCAGGGCCTTGCTGATCCCAAGCGCCTCAATCTCGTCAGTGGTTTCACGCAAGCCTGCCGTATCCAAAAACGTAACTGGTAGTCCGTTGAGATCCATCCGAACCTCAATCACGTCTCTAGTCGTTCCAGCAATGGAGGAGGTGATTGCCGCGTCCCGGCCCGCGAGAGCGTTCAGCAATGTTGACTTACCGACGTTGGGTTCACCCAGAATTGCCACTTCGAACCCATCTCGGATACGCTCCGCAATCTTGGCACCCGCACGTTCAGATTTCAGCTGGTCCAATACCCCCTCCGAAAGTGCGACCACTTCGGGCGTCACATCAACGGGAACATCTTCATCAGCGAAATCAATCGTGGCCTCAAGCAATGCGCCCGCCCTGATGAGGTCTTTGCGCCAGCGATCTGCGCGCTCGCCCAACGAGCCGTCAAACACGCGGATTGCCTGACGTCGCTGTGCCTCCGTCTCTGCGTCGATGAGGTCGGCCAGGCCCTCTACCTGTGATAGGTCCATACGGCCGTTTTCCAAGGCACGCCGTGTGAATTCACCCGGATCAGCAAGCCGAAGACCATCCATCTCGCGCAACAAGTCCATCACCCGCGCGACGATCGCCGGGCTACCATGGGTTTGAAGCTCGACAACCTCTTCACCGGTAAAGCTACGACCAGCCTCAAAATAAAGAACAAGGGCCTCGTCGACCAAAGCGCCACTGGCATCCAGAAGCCGTCGCAAGGACGGGAAGCGGCTCGCAATTGGCCGACCAGTCAGCGTCTCGACGACGTATCGAGACCCTGGGCCGGATATCCGAATGACGGATACACCCGCCTTGCCGCGCGCGGAGGCCAATGCAAAAATCGTATCCATTCCCATTCAACCTTTTGTAATTAAACAAAAAATTTGGGAGGAATGCCAAGTTTAGGCATTCATCGAGTCGAAGAACTCTTCATTTGTTTTGGTTTGCTTGAGCTTACCAATCAAGAACTCAATCGCATCCGTAGTCCCCATTGGATTGAGGATACGCCGCAGCACGAAGGTCTTATGAAGATCCTTCGCATCCACCAACAGATCCTCTTTCCGGGTGCCGGACTTAAGAATATCCATAGCCGGGAAGACCCGCTTATCGGCAACTTTGCGATCCAGCACAATCTCGGAGTTACCGGTCCCTTTGAATTCCTCGAAGATCACCTCATCCATGCGCGAACCGGTATCAATCAGCGCCGTGGCGATAATCGTCAAAGAACCGCCCTCCTCGATATTCCGGGCAGCACCGAAAAACCGTTTCGGGCGCTGCAGCGCATTGGCATCCACACCACCGGTCAGAACCTTCCCGGAGGACGGCACCACCGTGTTGAACGCGCGGCCAAGACGGGTGATGGAGTCGAGCAGAATGACCACATCACGCTTGTGCTCGACCAACCGCTTCGCCTTCTCGATCACCATTTCAGAAACACCCACGTGGCGTGTCGCAGGTTCATCAAAGGTGGAGGACACAACCTCCCCCTTCACGGAGCGCTGCATATCCGTCACCTCTTCCGGGCGCTCGTCAATCAGCAGCACGATCAGGTAACACTCTGGGTGGTTCCGCTCGATGCTGGACGCGATGTTTTGCAGCAGGACCGTTTTACCGGTACGGGGCGGGGCCACGATCAGTGACCGCTGGCCTTTCCCGATAGGCGCAACCAAATCAATGATCCGAGCGGAGCGATCCTTGATGGTCGGATCCTCAATCTCCATCGTCAGCCGCTCATCAGGGTAGAGCGGCGTCAGGTTATCAAAGCTCACCTTGTGGCGGGCTTTCTCTGGATCCTCGAAGTTGATCAGGGTGACCTTGTTGATGGCAAAATAGTTCTGCCCCTCTTTCGGCGCGTCCATCACCCCATCTACCGTGTCGCCCGTCCGCAGAGAATGTTGGCGGATCATCTCAGGCGACACGTAGATATCATCAGGACCCGGCAGATAATTGGCCTCAGGCGAGCGCAGGAAGCCAAATCCGTCCTGCAGAACCTCTAGGACCCCGTCACCGGAGATTTCCCAGCCATCGTCCGCACGCTCCTTAAGGATGGAGAACATGATGTCCCCCTTGCGCATGGTAGACGCGTTCTCGATCTCAAGGTCTTCGGCCATGGTGACCAGATCAGCGGGCTTCTGCCGCTTCAGATCAGACAGGTTCAGCTTTTCTGTTGCCTCGGAAGTCTCAATGATCGTTTCGTCAGACATCTTGCGCTTTCCAAAATAGTACAGTGCCTCGCATCCGCAGGCGCACATGTATTTCTAATTGTTCCGTTCGGGGGTCAGCCACGCCGGACGGCGCGCTGTTTGATGAAGACTTAGGCAGCGTATGTCCGCGAGTCAATCAAAACGGTCGGACAATGACCGCGACGACGATCAGGATCATCAGCACCGTCGGGACCTCGTTCATCATGCGGTACCGTTTTCCAGACAGCGTGTTTTCACCCGCCACGAACTCCTTGCGCCTCTGACCCAGCCAGATATGAAACCAGGTCATGCCCAGCACACCAGCCAGCTTGACCCAGGCCCAGGCCGCCCCCCAGTCAAACGCCCCAAATGCCAGCATGTAGAGACCCGCGATCCAGGTCACGATCATCGCAGGGTTCATAATCACCTTGAGCAACTTCATCTCCATCATCTGGAACAGAGCGTCCGTCTCGCTGCCAAGCGCTACTTTCTCTGTATGATGAACGAACAGTCGTGGTAGATAGAAGATACCGGCCATCCAAGAGATCACGGCGATGATGTGCAGCGCTTTCACCCATGGGTAGAAAGAGAACAGCAGTTCTGACATAGGGACCCCCCGTTTCCTGTTATCCCTCTTAAATAAATAAAGAAGAAAGAAAAGATGATGTTGTTTGTAGGTGCTGTGGATAGCGGGGATTAAATAGTTATCCCACGTTTGGATGGGTGTGAATGACAGGTTAAATTTCCACCCACCTAGGTAATTTTCATATCTATTTTCATAGTGTTAACGGTATGGAAACCTGTAGACAACTTGTGCAAAAATTTTTGAAGTCCCGATTCCATAACAACTCAGATGAACGGCTACCCCCATAGTACAACATGCCTGCTTCTTTTCGGACAGTGTGGATATGCGAGGGGGTTCCGCTGTAGGGGGTGGATATCTTGGGAATAATCCATCACCTATTCCATGTCTTACCCGCAGAGTTTTCCACATGACACGGTCCATCCTTCTCGCGTCCGGCTCCCGTATTCGCCGCGATTTGCTAACCAATGCGGGGCTGGAATTTGAGGTTCTGACCGCCCGCGTTGACGAGGACACGATCAAGCAAAGCCTGCTGGCCGAAAAGGCAAAGCCTCGCGATATCGCTGACGCGCTGGCGGAGTTTAAAGCCTTGAAGGTTGCCGGCAAAAGGCCTGATGCACTGGTAATTGGCTGCGATCAAATTCTTGATTTGAAAGGGCAGGTATTCTCCAAACCGGGCTCCCCGCAAGAGGCCATTGACCAGCTTAGCCAGCTGAGGGGCGGTACGCACAGTTTGCACTCCGCCGCTGTTATCTTCGAAGACGGAAAACCCGTCTGGCGCTCGGTTCAGGAGTCCAAGTTGACCATGCGTTCGTTCAGTGACGCGTACCTGCACGCCTATGTAGAGCGGAACTGGGATGACATCCGATACTGCGTTGGTGGATACCAGCTGGAGGCTGAGGGGGCACGGCTCTTTGCGCGGATCAGCGGTGATTACTTTACGGTCCTCGGGATCCCGCTATTAGATGTACTGAACTACCTCAGCTTGAAAGGCGCGATAGACGGATGAATTTGCCCCCAATCCCACTGGCCGGCGTCATTGGACATCCCATAGCCCACTCAAAGTCACCACGGCTGCACGGCTACTGGCTTAAGAAGCACGGGATCAACGGGCATTATATCCCGATGGAGGTTGCAAGCAACGATCTGGCACATGTGCTGAACATCCTGCCTCGCGCCGGTTTTCGCGGGGTAAACGTGACCATCCCCCATAAGGAGCTGGTGCTAGATATCGCGGACGTCATATCCGACCGTGCGGCGCTGATCGGGGCCGCCAACACACTGACTTTTCAAAGCGACGGCAAGATCCATGCTGACAATACGGATGGCGCGGGGTTTATTGCGAACCTGAAACACAGCGCTCCTAATTGGAGCGCGGAGGACGGTCCTTCAATGATCCTTGGTGCAGGTGGTGCGGCACGGGCGATTGTCGGCGCGCTGCTGCATGAACGGGCGCCGTCGATCCTGCTGGCAAACCGCACCCGCGCGCGCGCAGAAGCGTTAAAAGCGCATTTCGGCGCAAAGGTCGAGGTCGTGGACTGGAACAACGTGGCCTCCCGACTGCGTGACGCAGCAACGCTGATCAACACCACATCGCTCGGAATGACCGGCAAAGAGGATATCAAGCTGCCGCTCGATAACCTGCAGCCGGGCACAGTGGTGACGGATATAGTTTACACACCGCTCGTCACCACATTGCTTGCAAGTGCAGCCGACAGAGGGTGCCAAGTGGTGGACGGACTAGGGATGCTGCTCCATCAAGCCATTCCAGGCTTTGAACGCTGGTTCGGTGCGACCCCTACCGTGGACGAAGACGTGAGACGGATGATGTTGACGTGACAGAACGCCCTATTTTGGTTGGTCTGACCGGGTCGATTGGGATGGGTAAGTCGACCACTGCCCGGATGTTTGCCGATCTTGGCTTCCCGGTTTGGGATGCAGATGCCGCAGTCGCTCGCCTTTACACACATGGTGGGGACGCCGTTGTCCCTTTGCAAGAGCTGGTGCCGGCCGCCATCATTGACGGGGCCGTCAGCAAGGCCGAGCTGAAGAAGGCGATAGCTGCATCCCCGGACCTTTTGCTCAAGATCGAAACCATTGTGCACCCGCTGGTCAAACAGGACAGGCGCGACTTTGCAGCAGCACATCAGGGCGCTGAGATCATCGTCTTTGACGTCCCGCTTTTGTTTGAAACCGGGGCGCATAAGAAGGTTGACCACGTTGTTGTTGTCTCAACTTCGCCAGAAAAACAGCGGAACAGGGTCTTGTCGCGCGGCACCATGGATGAGCCGACACTCAATATGATCCTGCGAAAACAGACCCCGGATGCGGAAAAGAAAGCCCTTGCCGACACGGTCATTGATACTGCCACGCTGGACGGTGCCCGCGCACAGGTTCATGATTTGGTTGAAAGCTTAAGGGATGAATATGCGTGAGATCGTGCTTGATACGGAAACCACCGGTTTTGAGCCGTCAGAAGGTGACCGCATTGTTGAAATCGGGGCGGTTGAGCTGAGGGGCCACATGCCGACGGGCCGGGTTTATCACCAGTATATCAACCCACAACGGGCCATGCCGCAGGCAGCGTTCGAGGTGCACGGGCTGGGCGACGATTTCTTGCGTGACAAACCAGTTTTCAAGGATATCGCTGGGCAGTTCCTCGACTTTGTGGGCGAGGCGAAGCTGGTGATTCATAACGCAGCTTTTGACATGAAATTCCTGAATGCAGAGCTTGGGTGGTGTGGCAAACCCCTGCTGCCCAATGACCAGGCTTTGGACACGCTGGCGATTGCACGCAAGAAGTTTCCAGGCTCACCTGCCTCGCTTGATGCTTTGTGCCGTCGGTACGGCATTGATAACTCCGCACGTGAAAAGCATGGCGCGTTGCTTGATAGCGAGATTTTGGCGGAAGTTTACCTTGAGCTAATCGGCGGACGGCAGCCTGATTTTGCATTGGCCGAAAGCCGGATTGCGGACGCTGGCCCACAGGGACAAAACTGGCGTCCGCAACCTCGGCCAAAACCACTTGCTTCGCGCTTAACGACCGAAGAACGCGCTGCGCATGCCAGTTTCGTTGCTAAGCTGGGCGAAGAGACTGTGTGGAAGAAATTTAGCTGACCTTCCAGACAGTGCAGATTCGCCACAAGTTTTAAACAAGCGCTGTTTTCAGGTTCGTAGGATATTAAGGAACCAGGCCTAGGCAACCCCCCGTAGTGGGAGTGAGTTGCCATGTTCGGTCTGACAAAGTCATGGCCAATCTTTGTTGCGTTTGGCTTTGCCTTGATCGTTCTTTTCTGGGGCGGCTCACAGGTATCTTTGACGTGGGCGCTCAACCGCGAAGCGCGGCTGGTAGGTATGGATTGGGCCCATCATATCGAGAAACGGCTAGGCACTCTTACCGAAACTGCCCGGCTTAAAGAAAACCCCGATATTCTGCTACTGCCCGACGCTGAAGAGATGCGCGATCTTCTAAGCGATGTGTTCGAGATCGGGCATATCTATCAGTTTGATTTCATCAACGCGACCTGCCGCTGCCATATCAGTCTGAACGCGGATGCGGCGACGACCTATTCTGACGTCAGCCTGGTCCGTCCGGGTCACCTTCCGCAGATACCGTCTTTTCCCGATTACCCCGCTGTGGAAGTACAGGCACTTGGCGACCTTCCCGGTGGGTTGTGGAAACATGTTGTCCAGAATCATGGCAGCCATCCTGTTCCACGATCCAACAAAAGCGGCCCGAACCAGTATCCGGTTAATCGGGACCTCAGCAGTCAGATCATCGCCAGTCAGGTCAATGAAATTGTCATTCATTCGGACCAGGGCGCCCATCTTCCGAGCACATTTGCCGAGGTTTACCATCCTGTTACGGACGGCGAAACGACCCTCTATCTGCTTCGCGTTCTCGTCAATTTAGAGAACCAGGCCAAGCTATATGGGCAGTTCATTTCGCTCGCGGTTGTCGGTACCTCGGTCATTCTGGGGTTCGCTGTTGGCTACCCAACCTGGCGCTACTTTCAGGCCGCGCGGCGGGAAAAACAGGCTGGTCAGCGGGTCAAATACCTCGCAAATCATGACGTCCTTACCAATCTCTACAACCGCAACAATTTTCAGGAGACGATTTCTGATCTGATCTGGACCGCCCATGAACGCGGTGAGGCTGGGTTGTTGTTTGTATTCGATCTCGATAATTTCAAGGAGATCAATGACTTCCACGGCCACCCGGTGGGCGACAAGATTCTTAGGCAGTTTTCCTGCGCGCTGAAGCAAGCCGCCCCGGATAACGCTTATATCGCCCGCTTCGGTGGGGACGAGTTTGCGGTCGTGATCAGCAATATTTCCCGCAAAGATTTTCACTTCACAGATTATTTTGACCCGCCCAAATCTGTCCGCATCATGATAAATGGTGGCAAGCAAGAGGTGGCAACGACAGTGTCAGGAGGCGTCGTTCAGTTCCCACGCGACGCGGAGACGACGGAGGAACTGGTGCAGCTTGCCGACCTTGCGCTCTATGCCGCGAAAGAGGATCGGGCTGGCGAAGTGCGCGAATATGCGCCGGAGCTTCGGGACGTCTTCTTTGACCGTCTTCGGATCCGTGACGAATTTCGGCAAGCCTTACAGCAGGGCGAGATTGAGCCGCATTACCAACCTATTGTGAATATGACGACCGGTCAGGTGGATGGATTTGAAGCGTTGGTCCGCTGGAACCATCCCGAAAAAGGCGTGCTGAGTCCGGTCGTTTTCGCTGAAGCGTTGGAGGATCAGGCGATCTGTGCGCTGTTGGGAACATACATGTTCGATAAGATCGCAAATGAAATGGCTTATTGGAAAAGCATGGACGTTCCTTTTGTGAAAGTGGGGTTAAACGTGACCGATGGCGATTTGAAGGACGATGATTTTTCGCATCGCCTGCTTGAAGGGCTTCGGGAGCGGGACCTTGACCCCAAAAACCTGACTATTGAGGTGACCGAAAATTGCCTGTTCGGTGCGGATAAGGAAAGTGCAATTGATCACCTTTACGCGTTTCGCGATGCAGGCTGCTGGGTCGCTTTGGATGATTTTGGTACGGGCTATTCCTCAATCACGCAGCTTAAAAAACTGCCGATCACAGCGATTAAAATCGATAAATCGTTCATCGACAATGTTCTGGAGAATGAAGACGATCAAAATATCATCAAAGCCATGTTGGAGCTTGGACACTCCATGCAGTTCAAGCTGGTGATGGAAGGCATTGAGACCTCCCGCCAGTTGGTTCTTCTGAAGCTGATGGGGTCCGAGCTTGCCCAAGGCTATTATTTCAGCCGACCCATGCCTGCTGCCCAGGTGCCTGCTTTTATAGAAAGGCAGAATGCCAGCTATGTCAGAAAGGATCTGCAGGTGCTTGCGCGATAATCATTGGCCATGGCTACGCAACTTCCCATCAAGCCCGCCAATGAAAAAGGCCACCGCGAAGGGTGGCCTTTCAAGTTTGGGATCAGGTGACGTTTACGCCGTGCCGACCTGCGACCCGGCTTCGGCTTTCGCGCGGCGGGCAAGCTCGTTGCGATAGAGGGCCAGGAAGTCGATATTTTCGAGGTTCAGCGGCGGGAAGCCACCATCGCGCGTCACGTCGGATACGATGCGGCGGATGAACGGGAACAGCATCCGGGGGCATTCGATCAGCAGATAGGGATGCAGCTGCTCTTCCGGGACGTTCTCCACCTGGAAAACGCCAGTATATTCAAGCTCCATCAGGAAGATCGGTTTGCCGCCTTCCTTGGTCTTGGCGTTCACCTCAATCTTGACTGTCACGTCATATTGGTTGTCCTGCCCGCGCTTTTTCGCATCCAGATTGACCTGGACCTGGATGTCAGGCGTCGGGTCGCCATCGCCCAGACCCTTTTGCGCGGCGATGTTCTCAAAGCTCATATCTTTGATGTATTGCGCCAGAATTTGCATCTTGGGCTGCACGGGCGGGGTGGCTGCTGCTGCGCCATTCTCTTCGGGCATGGAAATCTTCTCCTGAAAGGTAAAATTCGGTCCGGGCCGGTCTAGCAGGTCAATACAGTCGGCTCAACTCAATGCCGCGTCCAACCGGAAGGCGGGCCACTGGGTGGTTTCTGTAGGTCGATGTCATCAAGTTCCGAGAACTCGCCGTCTATGATATCAGCCGATGACGGGGTGGTTTGGTGTTGCTGCGAGCCGGGTGTTGGTCCGCCAAAAGTCTGAACGGTCACTTTTGAGCGGAGATAGTTGAACAACGCCAACCGAACAGGTGACACAAGCAGGGAAAAGCCAACCGCGTCGGTAAAAAACCCCGGCGTCAGCAAAAGAAGGCCCGATGCCAAGATCATCGCGCCATGGGCCAATGATTCCGTTGGGTCCCGCAATTCATTGAGGTTCGACTTGATCTGTCCCATGGCCTGCAGCCCCTGTTGTCGCACCAAGACGGTGCCCAACAACGCCGTGAGAATGACGATCCCCAAGGTCGGCCAAAGCCCAAGCCATCCGCCGACCTGAATGAACAGCGCAATCTCAATGATCGGGATCGTGACGAAGATCAAAAACAACCACATGGGAAACCTCGGGATTTGTCGCAGTTAGGTGGACTCGCAGGGACCTTGCACCTACATAAGGCTGGAAGATCGAAATTTCCATTCTGTGCCCGGCAACGTGGCCCAACAGAGGATCATATGAACGGCAACATGATAGAACTTCTTGTGCTGGCCGGCATTGCGGTATTTTTGGTGCTCAAGCTGAAAAATGTGCTTGGGACCCGCGAAGGATTTGAAAAGCCGCCCCTCCCGGTGCCCGGTCAGGCCGAGCCTGTCGCTGCGGCGCGCCGGGATTTTGAGGTGATCGAAGGCGGCCCAGATCGCGATATCACCGACCATGTGCCCGAGGAATCGAAAGCAGCCGCAGCGCTCGCCAAGATGAAAGGGGTGGAGCCGTCTTTTGGCGTTGGCGATTTCCTTGGCGGCGCCAAGGAGGCCTATGAAATGATCCTGATGGCGTTCGAGAATGGCGATATCGACGAAGTGGCACCCTTCCTGTCGAAAGACGTATTTGAGACCTTCCAGGAGGTGATCGATCTTCGTAAGAAGGAAGGGTTGACCGTGGACGCCAACTTTGTGGGTGTGCGAGAGACCTCGTTGCTTGATGCTGAGTTCAATGATGCCACAAATGAAGGCGAGTTGAAAATTCGCTTCGTCGGGGAGTTGACCTATGCGGTGCGCGATAGCGCCGGAGACATTGTCGATGGCAACCCGAACGAGGTGAAACGCCAGAAAGATATCTGGACTTTCGAGCGGGTCATGGGCTCCGACAACCCGAACTGGCAGCTTGTCGCCACGGGGGAATAATTCGCCATGCGTTGGCTCGCTGGTTTGGCTTTGGGTGCAGCAATGACCGCCAATATTGCGCAAGCCGACCCGAGCATCGAAGTTCTCGCGTTTTCTGACCTCAAGGGCTGGGCTGATGACGATCATCAGGCCGCCCTCAATGTCTTTCTCGACACCTGCCCGGATATGAATGACCCCGATTGGGCGTCCCTATGCGCGCTGGCAACCAGCCAACCCGATGCGCGCACGTTTTTCGAAGTTTTCTTCCGCCCCGTGCTGATCAATGGTCACGAAGAGGCGCTTTTTACCGGCTACTATGAGCCGGAGCTGAAGGGTTCTCGTAAGCGTGGCGGCCCGTACCAGCACCCTCTCTACCGCCTGCCGCCGGAGATCGAGGCCGGGACCCCATGGGCCACGCGCGAAGAGATCGAAATCGAAAACCTGCTGGACGGCCGCGGGTTGGAGATTGCCTATATTGACGACCCGGTCGATGTTTTCTTCCTGCAGGTCCAGGGGTCGGGGCGCGTTGCGTTGGATGACGGTGATGCGCTGCGGGTGGGGTATGCTGGCAAGAACGGTCAGGAGTACCGCTCCATCGGGCAGGAGTTGATCCGACGCGGCGTGTACGAGCCGCATCAAGTCTCAGCTCAGGTGATCAAAAACTGGGTCCGACGTAACCCCGAAGAGGGGCGGGCGCTGCTGCATCATAATCCCTCTTATGTCTTCTTTCGCGAAGTGTCCGAAGTGCCGGCGCATAAAGGGCCCCTTGGTGCGATGAACCGCTCCATCACACCGATGCGCAGCATTGCGATTGACCCGGCCTTCACCACCCTTGGCGCACCGGTCTGGATCGAAAAGGGCGGGGCGGAGCCGCTGAACCGCCTGATGATTGCGCAGGATACGGGCTCTGCCATCAAGGGAGCGCAACGTGCCGATATCTATTTCGGGACCGGGTTTGAGGCCGGGCGTGAGGCGGGTAAGATCAAGGACAAAGGCCGCATTGTGGTGCTTCTGCCGATCCAGACCGCCTACGTTCTGATTGAGGGCTGACCCATGTCCCGCCGCAAACCGCGCGGGCTGAGGCCTGACGAGCAGGAGCTATGGGGCAGGGTGGTTGAAACCGCAACGCCGATGAAAACCCCGCAAACCCTCTTCGTTGACATGGTTCAGCCGGGGCAAGCGAAACCAGGGCCTGCCAAGCCAACGATTGCACCTTTCAAGATGGGGCAAAAAACGGATGTCCGCAAACCGCAAACTTCGTTGCCGCTTGCAAAGGCCCCGGTTGCGATGGACCGCAAGACCTACACGCGAATGAAGCGGGGCAAGGTATCGCCTGACGCCAAGATTGACCTGCATGGGATGACTCAGGATCAGGCGCACCCGGCTCTGGTTTCCACCATCCTGAACGCCCACGCTGATGGCAAGCGGCTGGTTTTGGTCGTTACCGGTAAGGGCAAGAAGCGCGATGATGTCGGGCCGATCCCCGTGCGCATGGGCGTGCTGAAACATGCGGTACCGCAATGGCTGCGGCAGGCGCCTCTGTCGCAGGCCATCCTCCAGGTAACGGAAGCGAGCCAGAATTATGGTGGGTCAGGGGCGCTGTTCGTCTATTTGCGCCGGAACCGCTAGGTCGCGCTGGGCCTTGATGATCGCGAAGGCGGCCAAGGCGGCACCCAGCAGGTAGATCAACGACACCCACCGCATTTGACCCGCGAAATCTATGCCCTGATCAATGATCCAGCCCGTCAAACCGGGTCCGATCGCCGACCCCAGTACCATCAGGGCCGTTGCCATTGCCTTGATCGCGCCTAGGTGCCGCGTGCCGAAATATTCGGCCCAGAAGGCCGAGGGGACGTTGGAGTTAATCCCGCTGGACACGCCAAAAAGCAGAATTCCCGCTGCGGCCCCGGCGTAACTGCCGGTGATTGAGAACACGAAGAATCCAATCGCAGCGGGAACCATGACAGCAGGCAGTATGCGTCCGGCACCAAACCGGTCAATGGCAAACCCCGTGATCAGCGAGATGACCGTTGCAGTGACCGTGTATACCGGGAACAGGCTGACCATCTGCAAATGTGTCCAGCCCTTCACTTCAGCCAGATGGACCTGATGGAAGAAAAAGGCCGTTCCAAAAGCGGATGGTGCCACAAGCACCGGCACAAGCATCCAGAACAGCCAGTGTTTCAAAACCTCGGGCCGGGTCCAGTGGCGGTTACCGAGCCCTGTGGCTTGATTTTCCTCTGCGACGGATTGCGGTGTGCGTTCTGCTTTCAGCAGGATCAGCATCACCGGCAACAGCATAAGCGTGGCCCCGGCAGCGATCCCCCAGGATGCGCGCCAGCCGATGATGCCAAGTACCGCGACAAAGAGGATCGGCAACAGCGCTTCGCCGAGCAGGAACCCGAAGGACGCCAATGCCAAGGCGCGCCCGCGTGCAGCCACATACCAGCGCGCCATGGAGACCGATGCTAGGTGACTGGCCATGCCCTGGCCAAGAAACCGCAGCGTGAAGATGGCAAAGGCCAGAAGCCAGACGGAGGTGTTAAGCGCCATGAACAAGCAGGCAGCAACCAGCCCACCCAAAACCAAACCGCCCAAGCGCCGCACGCGGAACCGGTCGGTCAGAACCCCCGCCCAGACCATCACCAGCGCGGAGCCGATTGTGCCGATCATGTAGATGCCGCCCCATTGCCCGTGGCTAAGGTCGAACGCCTCCATGATCTCACCCGCGAAGATCGAGATGAAGAATGTCTGCCCAAAGCAGGACGCGAAGGTCAGCAGAAACCCCGCTGACAGAAATTTCAAATTGTCCCGAATGAAGGCAAGCGTGTCCATTCGACCGCTATAGACCAGCTTTGCCCGGCCCGGTAGCGGCGACTAGCCCGTGCTAAAGAACGTAGCGGCTGAGATCGGTGGAGCGTGCAAGTTCGCCCAGGTTGGTCTCCACAAAGGCGGCGTCGACTGTGATCTCGTCGCCGGCACGGTCAGGGGCCGTGAAGCTCAGCTCCTCGAAAACCCGCTCGATCACGGTGTAAAGCCTGCGCGCGCCGATATTTTCCACTGATTGGTTCACATCTGCGGCGATCTTGGCCAGCGCCTTGATGCCGTCCTCCTTGAAGGTGACGGTCACCTCTTCGGTTTTCATCAGCGCGGTGTATTGCAACGTCAGTGCGTTATCGGTCTCCGTCAGGATGCGGACGAAATCTTCTTCGGTCAGTGCGCGCAACTCGACCCGAATGGGCAGACGGCCTTGCAGTTCTGGCAGCAGGTCCGACGGCTTGGCAATGTGGAATGCGCCCGAAGCGATGAACAGTACGTGGTCGGTCTTTACCGGCCCATGTTTCGTGGAAACCGTCGTGCCTTCGATCAAGGGCAGTAGGTCGCGTTGCACCCCCTCGCGGGAGACATCGCCGCCGCGCGCGTCCGAGCGGGCACAAACCTTGTCGATCTCGTCCAGAAACACGATGCCGTTCTGCTCCACCGCTTCGATCGCCGCCAGTTTGATGCTTTCGTCATCCAGCAGCTTGTCAGCCTCATCCGCGATTAGCAGCTCGTAGCTTTCCTTGACGGTGGTTTTCACCTTCTTGGTGCGGCCGCCCATTTTGCCAAACAGCTCGCCTAGGTTCATCATGCCGCCCATATTGGGTTGGCCGGGGATTTCCATCATGCCGCCAAGCGGGTTGGAGGTATCGGCGATTTCCAGTTCGATCTCTTTGTCGTCCAGCAGCCCGTCGCGCAGCTTTTTGCGGAACATCTCGCGCGTCTGCTCCCGCGCGCCTTCACCGGCCAGGGCCTCGATCACCCGGGTTTCTGCGGCTTCATAGGCGGAGGCTTTGACATCGTCCCGCATGTGTTCGCGTGTCATGACGATGGCCGCATCGACCAGATCGCGGATGATTTGTTCAACGTCGCGACCGACATAGCCAACTTCGGTGAATTTCGTGGCCTCGACCTTTAAAAACGGTGCGCGGGCCAGCTTTGCCAGGCGGCGCGAAATCTCTGTTTTGCCAACGCCGGTGGGCCCGATCATCAGGATGTTCTTGGGATAAACCTCGTCCCGCAGATCATCGCCCAATTGTTTGCGCCGCCAGCGGTTGCGCAGCGCCACGGCGACGGCGCGCTTGGCGTCTTTCTGGCCGATGATGAACCGGTCCAGCTCGGAGACGATTTCGCGGGGGGTCAGGTCGGTCACGTGTCAGGCCTTTTCTTTAGTGGTTGCCTACATCTATGCCGTGACGCTGTGAGCGCAAGCCCACTGCGCACAACCTATGACGATCCCGTGTGGTGGGTTGTGGCAAATCGACAGATCGGTTCAATAGCTTATGTGACGCCACATGTGATCGAAGGAGCATACACATGACCACACGCCGTTCCGTTTTGATGGGCCTTGCCGCCCTGACCACCCTGCCCGCAATCCCAGCACTGGCTGGCGGCCATGGGCGCCTTGGCACGTTCAAGGGTAAGAGCAATCACATCACCACCGGCACCGCCGAGATTGCCGATGGCAAGGTGAACCTGCTGGCTGATTTCACCTTTGACGGAGCGCCCGACCCGAAGGTGGCCTTGGGCAAGGATGGCTATGACAGCAAGACGCTGATGGGTCTGCTGAAGTCCAACAGTGGCAAATCCAGCTACGAGATCCCCGCAGGCATCAACCCGGACGATTATAACGAGGTCTGGATCTGGTGCGAAAAATTCAACGTCCCGCTGGGCGTGGCAAAGATCAGCTAGTCACGCTGACTTGAGCTAAAGAATGACGCAACCCGCGCCCCAAACGGCGCGGGTTTTCTATTAACCAGTGATCGTTTCGACTGTCAGATTGCCGTTCGTGTAAACACAGATCTCAGCGGCAATCGCCATGGCCTCGCGCGCGACGGTCTCTGCATCTTTGTCGCTGGTCATCAGGCCCCGCGCAGCAGCGAGCGCGAAATTCCCGCCGGAGCCGATAGCTGCCACATCATTTTCGGGCTCCAGCACATCGCCCGCGCCGGTGATAACGAACAGATCCTTGCCGTCGGTGACGATCAGCATGGCCTCAAGGTTCTTGAGGTACTTGTCCATCCGCCAGTCTTTTGCCAGCTCAACCGCTGCCCGCGCCAACTGACCGGGTGTCGCTTCCAACTTGGCTTCCAGCCTCTCCAAAAGCGTGAAGGCGTCGGCGGTGGAGCCCGCAAACCCCGCAACAACATCCATACCGCCGGGCGACAGTCGCCGGACCTTGCGCGCAGTCCCCTTGATGACCGTAGGGCCAAGGCTGACCTGCCCATCGCCTGCCACGACGACTGTGCCGCCCTTGCGCACCCCGATAATAGTGGTGCCGTGCCAGCCGGGGAAATGTTCGTCGGCCATGGTGCTCTCCTCACAAGTCTTTGGCGCTATATAGAGGCGGGCGGGGCAAACCGCAATTTCTAGACAAGCCGGGCCGTGCCTGACAGGTTAACGCATGTTATCGCGCTACCTCGCCCCTATCGGAATGGCCTGCCTTCTGGCGGGACCGTCCATTGCCAACCAAAGCTGCACGCGTGATGCAATGTTGGTGTTCGACGGGTCCGGCTCCATGTCAGAGCTTGGGTTTAATCTGCTGGACGAGCCGCGCATTTTTGCCGCCCGCCGTGCCATGCGGCAGGCCATGCCGCAGATTACGCCAGTGCGGGACGTTGGGCTTTTGATCTACGGGCCGGGGCCGGAAGGCAGCTGCGATAATGTCGACCTGCGCTTTCCACCCCAACCCGACGCCAGCGCTGACATTCTGGTGGCATTGGACGAGCTGCAACCCTCAGGCGACACCCCGCTAACCCGGTCAGTCAAGCGCGCGGCGGAGGTGCTGAATTACCAGAACGAGCCGGGCATCGTTGTCTTGGTGACCGACGGCAAGGAAAACTGCGGCGGCGCCCCGTGCGAGTTGGCGGCCGAGCTGATCGCTGACGCCAAGGCGCTGACCGTCCATGTGATCGGTTTCAAAGTCCGGGGGGAGCATTTTCGCTGGGACAGCGAAGGCACCGACGAATACCGCAACGGTACCACCATCGCCCGTTGTCTGGCGGATCGTACGGGCGGGTTGTACCTGTCGACGGAGACGGTGGAAGAGCTGGCAACCGCATTGCAGAAAACGCTCGGATGCCTGGTGATCGGCCGTGCCCCTGCCGTGCTGCCCCTGCGCGGATAGAAAAAGCCCCGCTCGCTGGGAACGGGGCTTTCAAATTTCTCGGGTTCGCCGTGGTTACGTCAGCGTCCGCTCGACTTCCTCACGGGTGAAGATCTCGATCACGTCGTCAGGGCGGATATCGTCGTAATTCTCGAACGCCATCCCGCATTCCTGACCGGAAATCACCTCGGGCACCTCATCCTTAAAGCGCTTAAGCGTTTTCAAGGTGCCCTCGTGGATCACCACATTGTCCCGCAGCAGGCGCACACCGGCTGACCGGCGCGCAACGCCTTCGGTGACCAGACAGCCGGCAACTTTGCCAACGCCGGTGACCTTGAACACCTCTTTGATATTCGCGTAGCCGATGAAGGTTTCCTTGATCTCCGCCGATAGCAGGCCGGAAGCCGCCTGTTTCACGTCATCCACAAGGTCGTAGATGACGGACTAGTAGCGGATCTCGATCCCTTTTTGGTTGGCGGAGTTCCGGGCAGGCGCGTTGGCCCGCACGTTGAAGCCAAAGACCGGTGCGCCGGAGGCCTCAGCCAGACCGACGTCGCTTTCGGTGATCGCACCGACGCCCGAATGGAGGACCCGGACGCGGACCTCGTCATTGCCGATCTTCTCCATCGCTTGCACGATGGCCTCGGCGGAGCCCTGCACGTCGGCTTTCACCACAATCGGCATTTCAGAGACATCTTCGTCCGCCTTGGCATTCGCCATCAGCTGTTCAAGCGTCGTTGCAGCACCGGCGGCGGCACGTTTGTCCTTGGCGGCTTTCTCGCGGTATTCGGCGATCTCGCGGGCCTGCGCTTCGGTGTCGACCACGTTCAGAACGTCACCCGCTTCCGGCGTACCGTTCAGGCCAAGTACCTCGACAGGAACGGATGGGCCGGCTTCCTTGACGCGTTTGCCCTGGTCGTTCTCCATTGCGCGGACCTTGCCCCATTGTTCGCCCACGACGAAGATATCGCCCTGTTTGAGCGTACCTGTTTGCACCAGCACGGTGGCAACAGGGCCGCGGCCTACATCCAGCTGCGCCTCGATCACAGCGCCGGTTGCGGCGCGGTTCGGGTTGGCTTTTAGTTCGAGAATCTCGGCCTGCAGCGCAATGGCTTCCAGCAGTTCATCCAGGCCTTGGCCGGAAATTGCGGAAACCTCCACGTCCTGCACTTCGCCCGACATCTTCTCCACGACGACCTCGTGCTGCAGCAGGTCTGTGCGCACTTTGTCCGGGGTGGCGGCGGGCAGGTCGATCTTGTTGATTGCCACGATCATCGGCACTTCGGCCGCTTTCGCGTGGGCAATCGCCTCGATTGTCTGCGGCATCACTGCGTCATCAGCAGCAACCACCAGCACGACGATATCCGTTACTTGCGCGCCACGTGCCCGCATCGAGGTGAACGCAGCGTGGCCGGGGGTGTCGAGGAACGTCAGCTTCTGGCCGCCCTGTTCCACTTGGTACGCACCGATGTGCTGCGTAATGCCGCCTGCCTCGCCTGCAACGACACGGGCATTTCGGATCGCGTCCAACACGGAGGTTTTGCCGTGGTCAACATGGCCCATGACCGTAATCACGGGTGGCCGCGACTTGAGATCTTCGGGCTTGTCTTCCGTCGCTTCAATCACGTCTTCCACATCGGAATCCGAGACCCGGACAACGTTATGGCCAAACTCTTCAATGATCAGCTCGGCGGTGTCGGCGTCGATGGTTTGCGTCTGCGTCACCATCATGCCGTTGGTCATCAGTGCTTTAACAACGTCGGCTACCCGTTCGGACATGCGGTTCGCCAGCTCTGATACCACAATTGCCTCAGGCAGGTTCACGTTGCGGATCACCTTTTCACGTTCGACGGCACCGCCCATGGCTTTCTGCCGTGCACGCTCTTGCTTGCGCTTCATGGCAGCCATGGATTTCTGGCGACCACCTTCGCCGCCACGCAGCGCCTGGTTCAGCGTCAGCTTGCCGGACCGGCGGCCGTCATCAACGCGGCCCTTGCCTTTGTTGCGGTCGTCGTCGCGGTCGCGCCGCGCGGGTGTCGGTGCTGCTTTGCCACCTCCACGCGGGCCGGACGGTGCGGCAACCGGTGCGGCCGGGTCTGCCGCGGGCGCCGCTGCGGGTGCCGCCGGACGGTTTTTGGCAGCTTCGGCTTCGCGCTTCTTGGATTCTTCTTCTTCGGCCTTGGCCTTCAAAGCCTGCTCGCGTTCGCGGTCTTCGCGCTCCTTGGCCTCGGCCTCAGCGCGGCGACGTTCGCGATCTGCTTCGCGCTTCTTCTCTTCCTCCGCGCGGCGGGCAGCGTCGGCGACTTCCTGTTCCTTGGCGGCCTGAAGCGCTTTCATCCGGCGCTCCATCTCCGCGTCAGATATGCCGGCGGGGCGTTTCGACGGGTCGGAGGCGCGGGGCGCCGCATTGGGCGCAGGTGCGTTGGCGGCACCGGGCTTCGGCACCACCACGCGCTTGCGCTTGGTTTCCACGACCACATTCTTGGTGCGTCCATGGCTGAAGCTTTGCTTCACATTACCGGGGCGCGCGCCCTTAAGGCCGAGAGGTTTTTTGCCGTCACTATCGCTCATGCGTCGTCTTTTCCTTGTCTGAGGGCTTTTTTGCCGCCCATCATTCCGCGGACGCCCTTCAGGCGGATTCCCTCAGCTTTGACTTGCTTGCTGAGTCCACCCGCCGTTAAGGCGCCATGTATCACACTTTCCCGGCCGAATGCCAAACCCAATTCCTGAGCCGTCAAACAGCCAATAAATACGTCCTTGCCGGGCGGGGAGTGTAGCTTGGATTTCCCACGTTCCGACCCGTCGCTTGCCTGTATCAGAAGACGGGCCCGGTCCGTCTCCAACAGGCCTTTCACCTTCTCAAACCCGGTCACCGCCTGACCAGCCTTGCGCGCCAGCGAGATCAGATTGACCAGGCGTCGCGCCAGCAGCTGCTCCGTCTGGTCCAGCAGATCATCCGGCACACTGACTTGCGTCTTTGCGGACCGCGAAAAAGCCTTCTTCTTGATCGCCGTCTGCAGCGCGTCCTTGCTGGCCGTCACCCACATGCCGCGGCCCGGCAGCTTGCCTCCGACATCGGCGATGGCTGCGCCATCAGGCCCGACGACGAACCGGATCATACGCGCTGGGTCGCCAACCTCGCCGGTTGCGATGCAGCGCCGTTCCGGCCCTTCCGTGCTTTTTTCCCGTCCGCCGCGGCTCATAGCCGGATCAACGAGGCCCGAGATCAGGCCTCGGCCCCTTCTTCGGTTGCTTCAACGCTCTCTTCGTCTTCTTCGGACACCAAATCGGCAGGGTCCACCCAGCCAAGTTGAATGCGGGCGGTCATAATTAGGTTTTGGGCCTCTTCCAGCGACATGTCAAATTTCTCAAGCACGCCTTCGTCTTTCACCCGTTCCTCGCCAACGGTGGTCCAGCCGCCGGCCAGCTCCCAATCGGCGCAGGTGGCGAAGTCTTCGAGCGTCCTCACGTCATCTTCGGCCAGCGCTTCGACCATTTGCGGCGTCAGCCCGTCAAAGCCGATCAGGCTGTCCTGCGCGCCCAGCTCGCGGGCATGGTCCAGCGCCTTCTTGTTCTGCGCTTCGAGGTAGTCGCGGGCACGCGCCTGCAGCTCGCTGGCCGTATCATCGTCGACACCGTCGATGACCAGAAGCTCTTCGACCTCTACATAGGCCACTTCTTCGAGGGACGTGAACCCTTCGGAGACCAGCAGCTGCGCAAAGAACTCGTCCAGATCGAGCGTTTCCATGAACAGCTTGGTGCGTTCCTCGAACTCAGCCTGACGACGCGCGGATTCTTCTTCCTCGGTCATGATGTCAATGTCGAGACCTGTAAGCTGCGACGCCAGCCGCACGTTTTGGCCACGGCGGCCAATGGCAAGCGACAGCTGCTCTTCTGGCACGACAACTTCGATGCGCTCGGCTTCCTCGTCCAGAACCACCTTCGAGACCTCGGCAGGCTGCAGCGCGTTCACCAGGAAGGTCGGCGTGTCCTCGTTCCATGGGATGATGTCGATCTTTTCGCCCTGCAACTCGTTCACAACCGCCTGCACGCGGGAGCCGCGCATACCAACGCAGGCCCCGACGGGGTCAATGGAGTTGTCATAGCTGATCACGGCGATCTTCGCGCGCGAACCGGGGTCGCGGGCCACGGCCTTGATGTCGATGATGCCGTCGTAAATCTCCGGCACTTCCATCTTGAACAGTTCCGCCATGAATTGCGGGTCGGTGCGGGACAGGAAAATCTGCGGGCCGCGTACTTCGCGGCGCACGTCCTTGATGTAGACGCGGATGCGGTCATTGGGGCGATAGGCCTCGCGGCCGATCTTCTCGTTCCGGCGCAGGATCGCTTCGCCACGGCCGATATCGACGATGACGTTGCCATATTCCTCACGCTTGACCAGACCGTTGATGATGGTGCCGGCCTTGTCCTTGAATTCCTCGAACTGGCGGTCACGCTCGGCTTCGCGGACCTTTTGCAGGATCACCTGCTTGGCCGATTGCGCGGCGATCCGGCCCATATCAACCGGGGGCACCTCGTCGATGATCTCGTCGCCGATCTTGGGGTCGTCCAGAAATTCCTTAGCGTCCTCCAAATTCATCTCGGCGCGGTCATTCTCGATCTCGTCATCGGCAACGACGGTGCGGACGCGGGTGAAGGTCGCTTTGCCCGTTTTGCGGTCGATGGAGACGCGAATATCCAGCTCGGCCCCGTAGCGCGACTTGGCAGCGCGTGCGAGGCTTTCTTCCATCGCTTCAACGACCAGCTCGGGGTCGATCATCTTTTCGCGGGCCACGGCCTCGGCGGTTTGAAGCAGCTCCAGCTGGTTTGCTGAGGTAATTGCCATCTTATTCGTCCTCCTCACCATCGACGATCTGTTGGACCTCGTCGAATTGGGTTTCGTCAATTTCGCCCGCATCCTTGCGGGATTTCAGCACGTCGCGGATCAGCTCATCCGTCAGCACCAGCTTCGCGTCGGTCAGCCAGTCGAATTTCAACCCGACCGTGCCTTCCTCTATGTTGATCAGAACCTCGTCGCCCTCGGTCCCGGCGATCTCGCCCTTGAAGCGGCGCCGCCCGTCAATCAGTTCTTCTGTCTCCAGTTTGGCCTCGTAGCCCTGCCACATGTCGAAATCCTTCAGCCGGGTCAAAGGCCGATCGATCCCGGGGGAGGAGACCTCAAGGTTGTACTCCCCTGAAATAGGGTCTTCCACGTCCATCACCGCCGACAAAGCCGTCGAGATGTTGGCGAGGTCTTCGACTTCGATCCCGCCTTCGGGTTTCTCGGCCATCACCTGCAGGATATCCGTCTTGCCACCCATCAACCGCAAGCGCACCAGCTCGAACCCCAGACCCTCGATAACGGGTTTGGCAATCTCGGCCAGACGGCGGTCAATAGCAGCTTTGGCGATCAGGTCAGACATGGTTTCCTTGAGCACAAAAAAACGGGCGCACGGCCCGTTGATATTTCCCGGTGGGCGCTGGGGGTGGAGGCCAGCGCGCCGCTGTTGAGACGGATATAGGCCAGCCACACTGAGTCTGCAAGGGCCAAGCGGTTAATGCTTGGGCCCTGGTCGTTTTGGTCGCGCATCACCGCCCTTGGCCTTGAAAGGCTTACCCTTGCCGCGTGGTCTCAGGGACTGCGACGGATCCGACATGTTGCCCGGTCGCGGCTTTGGTTTCGCGGCAGGCTTGCCCTTTGGTTTGCCCTCCGGTTTGGGCCCTTTTGGCTTGTCGAATTTGGGTTTGCCCGCTGGCTTTCCGCCCGGTTTAGGCTCGTATTTTGCCTTCGGTTTCCCTTTAGGCTTCTCGTCGTAACGCGGCTTCGGGGCGCTTTCTGCTTTGGGCGCGGTTTTGGCCTTCGGCTTGAAGTCCGACACGACATCCGGGTCGTGTTTGGGCTTCTTGTCCTTCCATTCTTTCTTCTCTTTTGGCGCGCGACGGGGATCGCCTTGCTCGTCCAAGGGTTTGCGGCGGTTCGACGCCATGTTGCCCTTGGGCTTGTCAAAGCGCGGTTTGCCGCCGGGCTTGCCGCCCTTGTCAAAACGCGGAGGCCGCGACGTTTCGGGGACGTGATCCAGCTTGGTCAGCACTGCCCCCTCTTCCAGCGCCATATCGGGGCCGAGCGCCCCGACAAAACCATCAACGGCGCTTTTCTTGATCTCGACATAGGTCTCCGTGTCCTGCACCCGGATCGCGCCGATCTCATCTTTGGAGATATCGCCCATCCGGCAGAGCATGGGCAGTAGCCACCGGGGTTCCGCCCGGTCATTGCGACCGACCGAGATCGAAAACCATTCAGACGGCCCAAATTCCTGCCGTGGTTTTGGCGCATCCTTGGTGGACGGCGCGGCTAAGTCTTCCGGCGCGGTCTGGCGGGACCGGAATAGACGCAGATAGGCGCTCGCCAGCTGCTCAGGTGTAAAGTGTTCTGCCAGTTTAGAGACGAAGTCTGCTTCATCCGCCGCAGGGGCCTCGGTAAAGGCGGGGTCGGCAAAGGTCCGGGCTTGGTCGCGTTCCAGAACCTCATCCGCCGTTGGCGCCCCGCCCCATTCGGCATTGACCTTGGCAAATTTCAACAGGCGTTCCGCCTTTTTCGACCAGCGCTGTGGCACGATCAAAGCGGAGACACCTTTGCGCCCTGCCCGCCCCGTCCGCCCGGAGCGGTGCAGCAACGTCTCGCCGTTATTTGGCAGCTCCGCATGGATCACAAGTTCGAGGTTCGGCAGGTCGATCCCGCGTGCGGCCACGTCGGTGGCCACGCAAACCCGTGCCCGCCCGTCCCGCATCGCCTGCAAGGCATGGGTCCGCTCGCTTTGCGACAGCTCGCCCGACAAGGCCACAACCTGAAATCCCCGGTTCGAAAACCGCGCCGTCAGCCGGTTGACCGTCGCGCGGGTGTTGCAGAAAACGATGGCATTCTGCGCCTCATAGAACCGCAACACGTTGATAATCGCGTTCTCAGGATCGTTTCCGGCGACCAGCATGGCCCGGTATTCAATGTCGGAGTGCTGCGATCTTTCAGCAGCGGTCTGAAGCCTGACCGCGTCAGGTTTCTGGTAATTTTCCGCCAGCCGCTCGATCATTTTCGGCAGGGTGGCCGAGAACAGCAAGGTGCGCCGGGTTTCCGGCGCCTCAGACAAGATGAATTCCAGATCTTCCCGGAACCCAAGATCAAGCATCTCATCCGCCTCATCCAGCACCACGGCGCGGATGTCGGACATGTCCAGACTGCCGCGCCTGATGTGGTCGACCAGCCGCCCAGGGGTTGCGACGACCACATGCGCGCCGCGTTCCAACGCGCGCTTCTCAGTGCGCATGTCCATGCCGCCAACGGTGGACGCCACGACCGCGCCAGTAAATTCGTACAGCCAGTCGAGTTCCCGCTTCACCTGCAGCGCTAGCTCGCGCGTGGGTGCAACGATCAACGCCAGGGGTGCTGCGGGCCGGTCGAACTTTTCCGCTTCTTCCAGCAGTGTCGGCGCAATGGCGAGCCCAAAGCCAACGGTCTTCCCCGAACCCGTTTGGGCGGAGACAAGCAGGTCTTTCTCCGCGTGAACAGGGTCTGTCACGGCCTCCTGCACTTGTGTCAGCGTCGTGTATTGCCGTTTTTCCAGCGCGCGGGCGAGGGTGTGGATCATGTCGGACCTTCCGGGGTGCAAGCGGCCCACCTACGCCTAATCCACGCCTTTGTATAGGCCGCCCGAGATCTGTCGTGGCGAAACCAGATATTAAGGGCTCTGCTTCATTTTCACGGACAGCCGAAGGACCACAAATTTAGAGCCCGTGATCGTTTTACCCGAAAGATCAGCCGTCCTGCGGCAAGAGAACATGACCGTGGGCGATCTGCCCATGCGCATGGCGTCGGTTCTGATCGTGATCGCGCTGAGCGGTTTCTATCTGCCCTTCGATTTGGTCGTCACCACCCTTGTCGCCTATGTCGTAATCGAGCTTTGGGGCTTTTGGGCCGCCAAATCCATCCTGGCGGGCATCACCTGGTGGAATTACCTGAACCTGCTGGCGGGCGCATGTCTGGGGTCGGCGGTCTTTCTGCGCATACCTTATGAGATGTGGCACATCGGCGGTTTTGCAGCGCAGATGTTTGGTTTTTGCGTGTTGATGACGTCCCTCATTCACTGCGCGACGGTCCGCGTTTATCACCTGCCGCTGGCCGTGGTGACCGGGTTACCCGTTGTGATTGTCATTGGCCTTACCCTTGTTGAAAGCCTGATGCACCAAAGCTCCGTTGTGGACGTGCTCGTCAGCTTCGCCGTGCTGCTATTGATGGTCTGCTACATCACGATGATGATGATCGACGGCGCCAAGGCGCGGCGCGTGTTGATCGAGGCGCGGGATGCCGCTGATGCCGCCAATCAGGCCAAGGGCCGGTTTCTGACCTCCATGAGCCACGAGATACGGACCCCGCTCAACGGTATTCTAGGCATTGCTCAGTTAATGAAAGAAGATGCCATAACAGCGGAGGAACGTCAGCGCTCCGAAGTTCTGGTGGGGTCCGCGATTGCGCTGAAGACACTCGTTGATGACGTGCTAGATCATGCGAAGGTCGAGGCTGGAAAGCTGAGCCTGAAACCGGTGGAGGCAGATATCCGTCAGCTTACCGCTGACGTCTTGCGGTTGTTCCAGACAAACGCTGATGAGAAGGGGCTTTGGCTGCGCCAGCATCTTGACGCGGACATCCCCGAGAAGATGATTTTTGATCCGATCCGCTTGCGGCAGGTCCTGTCAAATCTTGTCTCAAACGCCATCAAGTTCACAGACCGCGGTGGGATCGACATTCATACCTCGGTGTCCTGCGATGCGGGGCAGGGGTTTTGCGTGCAGATCGCCGTACGCGACACCGGCGTCGGCATCGCGCCTGCGGCGCAGGACCAATTGTTCAAGACCTTCAGCCAGGTCGATGACCACGATGACCGGGCCGCGTCAGGGACAGGCCTGGGCCTCGCGATCAGCCTCGGTTTGGCTCAGCTGATGGATGGCAAGATTGCCCTAGAGTCGGAGCTTGGCGAGGGGGCCAAGTTTATCCTGACCTTCTTCGCAGGCCGGGTCGACGTCGAGGACAGTATGCAGAATGAGGATCAAGACCGAGCAGGTGAAAGTCCCCTAAACCTTCAGGGCCGTCGTATCCTGCTTGTGGATGACAACATGTCGAACCGCTTCATCGTCCGTGCTTACCTGAAATCGACCGGTATCATGATCATGGAGGCTGAAAACGGGGCCGTAGCCCTCAATCTGGCGGCTGAGCATTGCTTCGACCTGATCCTGATGGACATGCATATGCCGGTTATGAACGGGCGCGCTGCGACGCGAAAGATTAGGGCGACTACGCAAAATGCGACGGTGCCTATCATCGCGCTCACCGCCGACAGCGCACCTGAAGATCGGGACAAATATCTTGGTCTTGGTATGGATGGCTATCTGGCAAAACCACTGACCAAATCCGACCTGATTGAAGAGCTGCACCGCTTTTTCCCGATGCCAATCGTGCAAAGCACCGCGGCGGAATGACAAAACGCCCCGCACAAGGCGGGGCGTTTTAATTTAGCTAGGCTGTGTCGCTTACGCGAACCACCAGCGCTCCATCATGCGGGAGCTGTCCATCTGGAACACGTTACCGATGGTACCAGAGTTCGCCAGTTTGGTGGAATGTGCGTCAACATAGTTGGCGTACATCGGCACCACGGTGCCACCCTCTTGCGACATCAGCATCTGCATCTCGGTGTACATCTCGCGACGCTTCGCGCTGTCAAGCTCGGCACGGGCGGTCAGCAGCAGCTCCTGGAAGCGGGCATTCTCCCAACCGGCGTCGTTCCAAGGCACACCGGTTTCATAGGCGGTGGAGAACATCCAGTCTTCGGTCGCACGACCGGACCAGTAGCAGGCACACCATGGCTTTTTCAGCCAGACGTTGGACCAGTAGCCGTCATCGGGTTCCTGCACTACATTGATGTCGATGCCCGCTGCTTTGGCAGAGGCCTGGTACAGCTGTGCGGCGTCGATGGCACCCGCGAATGCGGCATTGGCGGCAGACAGATCGACGCTAAGCGAGTCGAGACCGGCCTCTTTCATGTAGAACTTCGCTTTGTCCGGATCGTAGGAGTTCTGCTCCAGATCGTCGGCAAAATACTGGTTTGCCGGCCCGATCGGGTGGTCATTGGCGACCTTACCGTGGCCCAGCAGGATCTTGTCGACCATTTCCTGACGGTTAACGGCATGCTTCAGCGCACGGCGCACGTTCAAGTCGGTGAACGGGTCCAGGCCGGTTTGCATTGGGAACGTGTAGTGCTGGTTGCCGGTTACCTCGAAGATATTGATATTTGGGTTGGCTTTCAGCAGCGTTTCCGTTTTGAAGTCCACGCGGTTCACGGCGTCGACCTGGCCGGTCATCAGCGCGTTCATCCGGGCGGAGGCGTCGTTGATCGCGATGACCTCAACTTCATCAAAGTAACCGGCATCGTCGCCTTTGTAGTGACCTTCAAAGCGCTTGCCTACGAAACGAACGCCGGGGTCGAAGCTTTCGACCTTGTAAAGGCCGGTGCCGTTGCCCGATGCGATGGCTTCGTCGATCTCGCCGGCCGGGAACATCAGGATGTGATAGTCCGACAGCAGGAACGGGAAGTCGGCATTGCCTGCGGCAAGTGTCAGCTGCAGCTCATGGTCGGAGATTTTCTTCATCTCTGCGATGGCGCCGACGATTGGCTTGGCCGCAGATTTCGCGCCTTCTGCAGTGTGCATTTCCAGCGAGGCGATCACGTCATCCGCGCCAAATGGCTTGCCGGAGTGGAAGGTCACGCCCTTGCGCAGTTTGAACGTCCAGGTTTTCGCGTCGGCGGAAGCTTCCCAGCTTTCAGCCAACTCACCCGTCAGCTGGCCGTCAGCGCCAACTTCGGTAAGGCAATCAAACACGGCGCCATGGGCACACATGATCATGAAGCTGTCAGAATGAGTCCGGCCATCCCAGCTATCTGAGGTGTTCGCACCGGCAATACCGAGGCGAAGGCGACCGCCTTTCTTTGGGGCTGCCATCAGCGGCAGGCCTGTCGCGGATAGCACACCCGCGGCAATACCTGTCTTGAGCAGACCGCGTCTTGAAATTTGTGACATTAGTTATCTCCCAGTGGTTTAATTTGGCGTTCCCGCCAGAATGACCGGCTCACCAGGTTTGCACCCGGATGGCCGGTCGATTGATTCGCGTTACATTTTATCAACAGCAGCGTCACCGATGTTATCAACTCCGCGTTCTTTCAGCAGATTATCCAGCCAGTCCGGGTCCATTTCAGGCACCGAGCTTAGCAAAAGGTCCGTATACGCGTGGTGAGGGGGTTGGAACATGTCGTCCTTCTCGCCCTGCTCGACGACAACCCCGTCTTTCATCACCACAACTTCGTCAGCAATGGCCTTCACCGTCGCCAGGTCGTGGGTGATAAACATGTAGCTGAGCCCAAGCTGATCCTGCAGCTTGGCCAGCAATTTCAAAATTCCCTCGGCAACCAGCTGATCCAGCGCCGAGGTCACCTCATCACAGATGATGAACTTCGGCTCCGCGGCAAGCGCGCGGGCAATCCCGATCCGCTGTTTCTGCCCGCCGGACAGCTCGGATGGCAGCCGGTCGTGGTAGGTGGTGGGCTCAAGCTCGATCTCTTCAAGCAGGGCATCCACCTTGCGGCGTTTCTCCTTGCCGCGCAGGCCAAGGTAAAACTCGACCGGCCGTCCGATGGTTTCCCCGATGGATTTGCGCGGGTTCAGGGCTGTGTCGGCCATCTGGTAGATCATTTGCGCCTGGCGCAGCTGCATCTTGTCGCGCTGCCGGTAGTTCAGCGGCAACTGCTGGCCGTCAAACTCGATATGGCCCATGCGGGGCGGCAACAGCCCGGTGATGCAACGGGCGGTGGTCGATTTGCCCGAGCCGGACTCGCCCACAACCGCAACGGTGCGCCCCTCATGAATGTCGAAGCTGACATCATGCAGCACGTCCACGGTGCCATAGGCGGCCGTGACGTTCTTGACCGAAACCACCGGGGTCGAACCGGTGATAACCGACGGCTTGGACGGGCGTTCAAAGCTGCGCACCGCCCAAAGCGACTTAGTATATTCCTGCTTCGGAGCCGACAGCATGGTGCGCGTATCCGCCTCCTCGACCTCGTCGCCTTTCAGCAGCACTTTGATCTTGTCCGCCATCTGCGCCACGACGGCGAGGTCATGGGTGATGTAGATGGCGGCGGTGTCAAACTGTTCGACGATGTCGCGGATGGAGGCCAGAACTTCGATCTGCGTGGTCACGTCCAAAGCGGTCGTGGGTTCGTCAAAGATGATCAGGTCGGGGCGGCAGGCCATTGCCATGGCCGTCATCGCCCGCTGCAATTGTCCGCCGGAAACCTGGTGGGGATAGCGGAACCCGATCTCGTCGGGGTTGGGCAGGCGCAGGCGGCGGTAAAGCTCGATCCCGTCTTCCTGGCTTGCGGCACGGTTGGAAACGCCATGCTGCACCGGGCCTTCGGTATGCTGGTCAATCAGCTTATGCGCCGGGTTGAAGCTGGCCGCCGCTGATTGCGCCACATAGGCGATGCGTTTGCCCAGAAGCGCGCGTTTCTCTGCCGCTGAAGCGGTGACGAGGTCGACCCCGTCAAACACCACCGACCCGCCCGAGATGCGAACCCCGTCACGGGTAAACCCCATTGCAGCCAGCCCGATGGTCGATTTCCCGGCCCCGGATTCGCCGATCATCCCGATGACCTCGCCCTTGTTCAGGTCAAGATCAACGCCATTGATGATCGGGTTCCAGGTCTCGTCTGAGCGGCCCTCGATCTTGAGGCCCCGAATTTGGAGAAGCGGATTACTCATTCTTTAAGCCCCGAGGATTTGTGCAGCATCCAGTCGACCACGAAGTTCACGGCGACAGTGAGAAGCGCGATGGCGCCTGCGGCCAGAAGCGGGGCCAGGGCCACGTTTGGCGCGAAAGCTGCGAAGTTAATGAATTGCGACAGGTCGCGCACCATGGTGCCCCAATCCGCCAGCGGCGGCTGGATACCGACACCCAGGAAGCTGAGCGACGCAATAGTCAGGAAGACGAAGCAGAACCGCAGGCCAAATTCGGCCAGCAGCGGCGCGTAGGCATTTGGCAGCATTTCCCGGAAGATCAGGTAGCCCAGACCCTCGCCGCGCAGCTTTGCGGCCTCGATATAGTCCATGACCACGATGTTTTGCCCCACCGCGCGCGACAGCCGGAACACCCGCGTCGAGTCGATGATGGCGATGATGAAAATCATGTAGATCGTCACCTGCCAAGACGCCGACCCCGCCCAGGCGGTAGCAATGGTGATCAGCAGCAGCGCGAAGATCAGCGCAGGGATCGCCATCAGCGCATCAACCGCACGGGACAGGAACTGGTCGAGCCAGCCGCCCAAGGTCGCCGCCAAAAACCCGAGGGAACCGCCGATCAGGAAGGCCAGGCAAGTGGTCACGAATGCAATGCCTACCGTGTTCTGCGCGCCGAAGATCAGGCGGGACAGGATATCGCGGCCAATCTGATCGGTACCCAGCGGAAATTCAGGATCGCCGCCCACAGCAGGATTGCCTCCGGGCACGATATTCGCGTTGG
>CALHHY010000015.1 GCA_938030665.1 uncultured Litoreibacter sp.
CCACAGAGAGGGTCAGGATATTCAGCGCACTGGTTACCGTGAATGTCCGCTCAAACACCTGGAGGGAGAACGCCTTGATCCCCGCCTGGTCAATGATGTTGCGCTCGGGCAGCCCGTGTTCCTCAATCAGGGCGGTCCGCATCGCCTCAGCGTCATCGCTGCGCAACCCGAACCGCAACGGGGTCTGATCGGGGTGGCGTTCTTCGAACAGCGCCTCGGAAATAATCGCCTGCCCGATGGGATTGCCATAGTCACCGAAAACCCCAGCAATGGGCAGCGTCAGCCCCCCGATATCCAAGGGGTCCCCCACCCAAATCCCGGCGCGGCGGGCAAGCTGCTCGTTGACCAGCACGCCCGTATCCCGCGCGACGGCGTCCCATGGGTCGCTAATGCTTTCCAGAAAGCCCCAGTTTTGCCGGTAGGTCATGGCGTCGCGCACGCCGTAAAGCTCCGCTGGCAACCCGGCCAGCGTCTTGTCCACCCACACCACCGGCAGCACCTCCCGCGCGCGGGGGGCCACGAATGCCTGCAGGGCGCGGCTCTCCTCCGGCGTATCGGCGGAGACGTATAGCTCTGCCGAGAGGCGCTGATCGAGGAAGCCCACGAAAGTCAGCCGGAAGCTCGACACCATGGTCGACACGCCAACATTTGCCGCCATCGCCAGTAGCAGCGCCATCAGCGCAAGGCTGAGACCCGGCAGTTGCAGCCGCGTGTCGGCCCAGAACCATTGCCAGCGGACATGGCTGGCCCATCCCTGCGCGCGTTTCAAGACGACGCCCAGCACCACGGGCAGCAGCAAGGCCGCCCCGATCAGCAGGCAGCCCAGCAGGGTGAAGCCCGCGACCAGCCCGCCGCCCGTCATCGCCAGCACCCCGGCCACGGTCAACATCACCAGCGCCACCGCCATCTGCATCTGGCCTGCGCGGGTGGAGGCCATGGCCCAGGCGCGTTTCTGACCACTGGCCAGAAGCGGCATCCGCGCGATCCGCCACAGCGCCCCGGCGGAGGCAAGCCCCGCGCCCAGCACGCAGATCGCGAGCCCCGAGGCCCACCAGCTGGCGCGCATCTGCAAAGTGCCCGAGACCTGCGCGCCATATAGGCCGCGCAAGGTGGCCGCAACATCGGGCAGGAGAAGCGCTGCGACCAGATAGCCCAGCAGCACCCCAATCACGCCGCCAATGATTGCGATCACCAACAGCTCCAGCAGCATCGCGGTGATGATCCGGCTGAGCGGCGCGCCCAAGGCCCGTAAGGTGCGCACAAGCGCGCGGCGCTGTTCGAACGCGAGGCCGATGGCGCCGTGGACAATGAAAATGCCAACCGCAAAGCTCAGCAGCCCGAAAGCGGTCAGGTTCAGGTGAAAACTGTCGGTAAGCCGCCCCACATCGCTGCCGGCGGAGGCCGTCTGGCGGACCAACCCCGGCGCGACCTCGGCCAGATCTGGCACGCCCATAGGTTGACCGGGGGCGATGATCAGGCGGCTGAGGATGTCCGGTTGTGCCAGCACCTCCTGCGCCACGCCAATGTCAGCGATGGCGGTACCGGGGGCAATTTCAGCGGTGATCTCAATGGGGCGGTCGGTCAGGTCATGCAGACGCGCCGCCGTCTGCGGGTTGGCACGCAGCGGCCCGTCCCGCAGGTAGGTGGCAAGATCGCCGCCGTCCCCCTCGCCGGCGCGCACCGCGCCAAGCCCGCCTGGCGCGGTCAGCGGGTCGATGCCCACGATCCGGACATTGCCAAGCTGCCCCTCCAGCACCGGGCTCACCTGCCATCCTGCGCGGCGCAACGCGATATAGGTATGTTGCGGGATGGTTTGACCGGCGGCAGGCAACAGCTGGTCAAACTGCCCCTCCCCCAAAGTGGCGGCGGCGGCGTCATAGCTGGCGCGCGCCTCGGCATTGACCGCCTGCACCCCGCACCAAAGCGCAGTGGCAAGGACCAGCCCTGCGATCAGGGTGAAGAGCTGAAGCGGGCTGGCGCGCCAATGCGACCACAAGGCCTGAGCCAGCATTGCCGTCACGCCAAAAGCCCGCCGCTCAGATGCAGCCGCTGCCCCATACGCGCGGCGAGGGTTGGAGAGTGGGTAACCATCATGAGCGCCGCCCCGGTTTCCGCCACAAGGGCCAGCATCTGGTCCATTACCTGGGCCGCCGTTTCCTCGTCCAGATTGCCGGTGGGTTCATCCGCCAGCACCAGCTTGGGCCGCGCAGCAAGGGTGCGGGCGATGGCCACCCGCTGCTGCTGGCCGCCCGACAGCTGTTCGGGGTATTTCGACTGCTGCGCGCCCAGCCCAAGCGCCGCGACAAGGCGCGCGACATGGTCGGGGTCGTGCCGCCCTGCAAGGCGGGCCTGAAACGCGATGTTGGCCGCCACGTCGAGCGACGGGATCAGGTTGAACTGCTGGAAGATCAGCCCGACCTTGTCACGCCTGAGCGCCGCGCGGTCCGCATCGCCCAAATGGGTCACATCGGCGCCGTCCAGCACGATTGTGCCGCCATCTGCCTGATCCAATCCGCCGATCAAATGCAGCAGCGTGCTTTTGCCTGACCCAGATTCGCCTGTTAGCGCCATGGTCTGCCCGGCCTGCAAGGTCAGGTCCACCCCGCGCAGGACAGGCACCGGCCCTTCGGCACCGGCGTAGGATTTCTGTAGCTGATCGACCTCAAGCAGCATGGCCCGGTTTTCCATGGAAAGGGGCAACTGCCCGGCTGAAAGACAAGGTAGCGCTGCTGCGCGGTGGTCAACTGGAGGCCTTGTGATCCGCGGGCGCGAAGTCGCGGTCTTCGGCCGGGACGTCCAAAGTGCCCCATGTGGCATCGCGCGGCGGGCTTGGCGGGGTTTCGCAGCTGCGCTTGTGGATGTTCACCTTGGCGATGAAATTGGCAGAGATCGGCGCGGTGACAAACAGAAACGCCATGATCAACAGCTCATGGAACGACCCGTCGGAGAAGACCCAGGAATGGATCATCGAGGCCAGCAGCAGCGCGCCGACCCCGACCGTGCCTACCTTGGTGGGCGCGTGCAGCCGGGTCATGGAATCGTTGAGCTTAAGCAGCCCGATGGCCCCCACCAGCGAGAAGATCGCGCCGATGATCAGGCAAAGGGCTATGGCATAGGTTCCAATAGTCTCCATCATTCGATGATGTCCCCCCTCAGCACAAAGCGCGCATAGGCCACGGTCGACACGAAACCCAGCATGGCGATGATCAGCGAAACCTCGAAATAGATGCGGATGCCCTGGCTGATGCCCAACAGCACGATCAGCCCGATGGCGTTGATCACCATGGTATCAAGTGCGAGGATCCGGTCGCCGGTATCCGGCCCGATCACCAGCCGGATCATCGCCATGACCTGGCCCAAAGCCAGCACCACGAAGGCGATAACAACCGCCCAGTTCATCAGCTCGGTGGCGAAGCTCATGCGAAAATCTCCAACAGGCGGCGCTCGTAGCGGTGTTTGATCTCGTCGCGCACGGCGCCAGGGTCATCTGTGTCCAGCGCGTGGACCAGCAGGCTGTGCCCCTCGCTCGACAAATCCGCCGAAACCGTGCCGGGGGTCAGGGTGATGGTGCCAGCCAGAATGGTGATTGCCTCCGGTTGTTTCAGCTCCAACGGGATCACGACCCAAGCGGGGCGCATCTTGTCGTTGGGTTTGGTCAGCACGATCCAGGCGACCTGCACATTGGCGACCAGAATGTCCCACATGACGATCAGCGCGTAGATGATGAACTTGCCCAGCCGCAGCCCCTTGGGCTGATCGGGCCACCAGACGGAGGTACCCCAGGGGATGATGATGCCAAGGATCAGCCCGAACACCGCCATGCCGGCGGAAACCTCATTCTGCAAAATGATCCAGACCACCGCCAGCAGCAGGGTCAGAAACGGATGCGGGATCAGCCAATAAAGCGCGCGGGCCATGTCAGTGATCCTCCTTCTGCTTGCTGTCATCATAGGCGCCATCGCCGGGCTTGCTCAGCTTGCCGGGGGTGTTCACCACGGTGGAGATATAGGGCTCCGGCGCGAAAAGCTGCGCGGATGTGGCAATCATATAGCGGTGCATCGGCCCCGCAAAGACGGTGTGCAGAACAAGCAGCGCCAGAAGCCCGCCTATGGCCGCGTAGGCAAGCGGTGCGGGGCGTTCTGCGGGGTGGTCCGTCCGGTCCACGCTTTGCGCTTTCCAGAAGACCACGCTGCCCGCGCGGGCAAAACCCACCACGCTGATCAGGCTTGAGATCAGGATGACGGCCCAGACCCAGGCCGCAATGTCCGAGGTGAAGGAGGCGCGCAGGATCATCAGCTTTCCCAGGAAACCCGACAGCGGCGGCAGGCCGGTCATGGCGATGGCACCGGCAAAGAACAGCCCCGCAGTCAGTGCGGCACCAGCCACCGGGGCCTGCGCGCTGAGCCACAGATTGGCGCGCCCCGCGCGGGCAAGGTCGGCCACAAGGAACAGGGTCGCCGCCGCCAGCGTCGAATGGACGATATAGTAGAGCGCCGCCGCGATGCCGTCCGGGGTAAAGAGCGAGATCGCGATCATCACCATCCCCATGGATCCGATGACGGAGAACGCCACCAGCCGGTCCAGCTTCCTGGCCCCCAGCACCCCGATCATGCCTATGGCCAGCGAGACAAGCGCGGCGGGCAAAAGCCATGCGCCATGCAGGCCCGCCGTGGCCTCCAGCTCGGGGGAGAAGATCATCGTGTAGACCCGGATTATCGCATAGGCGCCCACCTTGGTCATGATCGCGAAAAGGGCGGCAACGGGCGCAGGGGCCTCTGCATAGCTTGAGGGCAGCCAGAAATGCAACGGCACCAGCGCGGCCTTGATCGCAAATACCATCAGCAGCAGCACGGATGCCAGCCTGATCCCTACCGTCGCATCCGGCCCGATCAGCGCCACCCGCTGCGCCAGATCGGCCATGTTCAGCGTGCCGGTTTCGGCATAGATCGCACCAAGGGCGAACAGAAACAGCGTCGAGCCGAGCAGGTTGAACAGCACATATTGCACCCCCGCGCGCAGCCGCACATTGCCGCCCGCATGGATCATCAACCCGTAGGAGGCGATCAGCAGCACCTCGAAAAACACAAACAGGTTGAACAGGTCACCGGTCAGAAAAGCGCCCATGATGCCCATCAGCTGGAACTGGTAGAGCGCATGGAAATGCCGCCCCCGGTCGTCCCAGCCGGAGCCTATGGCGTAAAGCAAGACGAACAAGGCTAGCACTGCCGTCAACAGCACCATCATGGTCGACAGCCGGTCGGCCACCAGCACGATGCCAAAAGGCGCAGCCCAGTCGCCAAGCCGGTAGAGCGCGACCGTGCCGTCAGATGCCTGCCACGCCAAGCCAGCCGCTACCGCGATCAGCGCCAGCACCCCCGCGACGGAGAAAACGCGCTGAATACCGATATGATACCGTGCGGCCAGCACGATGAAGGGCGCCAGCATCGCGGGCAAGATGACGGGGGCGACGATCCAATGGGTCATGGCGCCTCCTCCTCGGCCAGGTCGATCTCTGCGGGTTCGTCGTCGACATGATCATCATTGGAGCCCAGATAGGCGCCGAGCGAGATCATCACCACCACAGCCGTCATCCCGAAGGAGATCACGATCGCGGTCAGCACCAGCGCCTGCGGCAGCGGGTCGGTATAGACCTCGACCCCGTCGCGCAGGATCGGCGGCGCGCCGACGGCCAGACGGCCCGACGCAAAGAGGAAGACGTTCACCGCATAGGTCAGCAGCGAGATGCCGATGATCACCGGGAAGGTGCGCAGGCGCATGGTCAGATAAAGGCCCGCGGCGGTCAGGATGCCAATGGCGGTGGCGACAAGCAGCTCCATTACGCAGCCCCCCCCGTTGCCGGCTCCGGCGGGTCGTCGCGGGAGGGGTCAATATCCATCGGGTGGTCGCTTTCAGGCACGTTCTGCCGATGCGCAAGGCGGGAGAAGCTTTCAAGCGACAGCATCACCGCGCCCACGACGGCGAGGAACACGCCCAGATCGAAGGCGGCTGCGGTGGCCAGCTCGAATTCATTGAAGGGCGGGATGGTCACATAGGTGAAATCGGAGGTGAGGAACGGCTTGCCCACAAACCACGACCCGATCCCCGTCAGCCCCGCGACCAAAACGCCCGCGCCGATGATCCCGTGATAAGGGTAGCGCAGCCGGTCGGTCGTCCAGTTAAAGCCGCTGGCCATATATTGCATCACCACCGCGATGGAGACGATCAGGCCTGCAATGAACCCACCGCCCGGCTCGTTATGGCCGCGCAGGAAAATGTAGAAACCCACCAGCAGCACGACAGGCATCATGACGCGGGTGAGCACCACCATCATGGTCGGGTGCATATCGCCGGACCGGGGCTGGTCGGGCTTGCGGTTGATCAGCCGCGCACGGACCGGGCTGGACAGCAGGGTTTCAGTAAGCGCGTAGATCAGCAGGGCTGCGATGCCCAGCACGATGATCTCCCCAAAGGTGTCGAAGCCCCGGAAATCCACGAGGATCACATTGACCACGTTGGTGCCCCCACCGCCCTTGTAGGAATTGGCCAGATGGAATTCGGATATCGGGGTCGTCACGGCGTCGCGCAGCAGGAAATGGTAGGCCATGGCGGTTGCCGCCAGCCCGCCCGCCACAGCCACCAAACTATCTCGCGTCCGGCGCAGAACGGAGCTTTCCTTGGGCGTCCGGTTGGGCAGGAAGTTCAGCGCCAGCAGCAGCAGGATGATGGTCACCACCTCAACGGTCAGCTGGGTCATGGCCAGATCCGGTGCCGACAGGAACACAAACCCGACGGAGACCATCAGCCCCACGATCCCGATCAGCACCAGTGCCAGCAGCCGGTTGCGGTGCAAGAAGACCAGCCCAAGGGTGGCGGCAACCAGCATCAGCCAGCCTGCGATCATGACCGGGCTTGCCTCCTGCAGCTCGCGCGTAGGCGCATCAAGGGTCCCGGTGGTCCAGGCGTAGTACCCGCCACCAATCACGACGACACCAAAGAACATCGCATAGCGCGTGAAGGCGCCGTTATGCAGCCCGTGGCTGAAAGCGCGTGCGGCCTTGACGAAAGCGGCAATGATCGCCTCGAAAATCGTCTTGGCCTCCGGGCGCGGGGTCGCCTCCCACAGGCGCAGCAGCGGGTTGAAGACAAGCATCAAAAGCAGCCCGCCCACTACCGCGATGATCGACATATAGAGCGCTGGCACCAGCCCGTGCCAAATCTTGAGATAGGCTTTCGGCACATCCGCCACGCCGCCCAGCACGGCCGCGGTGACCCGCTTGACCGCAGGCTCCGCCAAAAACGGCGCGACCCCGATCAGCACCACCAGCACCACCAAAATGGCGGGCGGCCCCCAGAGGCCGAAACCCGGATCATGGGGCTTGGCGGGGTAGTCATCGCGTACGGGTCCAAGGAACGTGTGCCCAATCAGGCGGAAGCAATAGGCGGCCGAGAAAAGCGAGCCGAAGGTCGCCAGCGCCGGCACCAGCCAGGGGGAGTTGAAGAGGACGGTGTGGTTGGCTTCCTCCAACATCATCTCCTTCGACAGGAAGCCGTTGAGGAACGGGATGCCCGCCATCGACAAGGCCGCAAGCGTGGCGATGGTAAAGGTGATGGGCATCAGCTTGCGCATCCCGCCAAGGCGGCGGATGTCGCGGGTATGCGCCTCGTGATCGACGATGCCTGCCGACATGAACAGCGCCGCTTTGAAGGTCGCGTGGTTCAGGATGTGAAACATCGCCGCCATGGCCCCGAAAGCCGTGCCGGTACCAAGCAGCATGGTGATCAGCCCCAGATGGCTGACGGTGGAGAATGCCAGCAACGCCTTTAGGTCATGCTTGAACAGCGCGATGACCGCGCCCAGCACCATGGTGATCAGCCCCGCGCCCGTGACCAGCACAAACCATTCCGGCGTCCCCGACAGGACCGGCCAAAGCCGCGCCATCAGGAAAATGCCCGCCTTCACCATCGTGGCGGAGTGTAGGTAGGCCGACACCGGTGTTGGCGCGGCCATCGCGTGAGGCAGCCAGAAATGGAACGGGAACTGCGCCGATTTGGTGAAACAACCCAAAAGGATCAGCAGCAAAGCAGGCAGGTAAAGCGGGTCGGCCTGGATCAGGTCGCGATTTTGCAGGATGACGCTCAGATCGTAGCTGCCGGCGATCTGGCCCAGGATCAGCATGCCGCCAATCATCGCGAGCCCGCCCATGCCGGTCACCGTCAGCGCCATCCGCGCGCCCTGCCGGCCTTCGGGCAGGTGTTTCCAGAACCCGATCAGCAGGAAAGAGGACAGCGATGTCAGCTCCCAGAAAACCAGCAAAAGCAGGATATTGTCGCTTAGAACAATGCCCACCATCGCGCCTTGGAACAGCAGGAGATAGGTAAAGAACTCCCCCATATTATCTTTGCGCGACAGGTAGTTACGCCCGTAGGCAATAATCAGAAGGCCGATGCCCAAAATCAGGAACGCGAAGAAGAAGCCCAACCCGTCCAGCATCAGCGTGACATTCAGCCCCAGCTCGGGCAGCCAGTCGGCGCGGGCGGTCACAACCTCCCCAGCCCAGACGGCGGGCAGGTTCGTCAGAAGGCCAATAAAGGCGGCCAGCGTGGCGGTGAACGTGACCCCGGCGCAGGCCTTGCGGCCCGCAGAATTCATCAAGCCCGGCAGCAAAGCGCCCAGAAAGGGGAGGGCAACGACAAGGAAGAGGGACACGCGAACTCCTGATCTCGGGCGAAAACTTCCGCTTTATGTGGGTCATATGACCGGTTCCTCAAGGGAAACCGACAAAAATTGTCAAAGATATCGGACTAGGGGTCGTCGCGGTCCTTTTTGCGCCTTTGGAACCAGCGCAGGCCGAAGAAAAACACGATGAAAAAGGCGCCCCAACTGAGCAGATCAAGCAGATAGGCTGGCATATCGAACCTCCGGCCGGGAAATCGCAATTGCCTTTGACTTACGCGCAATGGCAGGGGGCGGCAAGTCATCGCGGGGGATTGTAGCGCTTGCCGTGTCACGCGGCGCGGTTGTTACGCTCAAGGCTTGATGCGCCCCCGGTTTCAGGCTTCAGTCACCGGGCATGACCCGTTTGGAAAGGCGCGCTATGACAGAAACCCCTTTGGGCCTTGATGCCAGCCATTGCCTGATAGCCGGCCAATGGGCGCCCTGCGACAGCGGCGAGACGCTGCCCCTGCTCAACCCCTCCGACGGATCAGAGCTGTGCCGGATCGCGCGGGGCGGGCAGGTCGATATCGACCGCGCCGTGGCCGCCGCGCAAGAGGCGCGCAAAGGCCCTTGGGGCCGGCTGCCTCAATTCGAGCGCGGGCGCATCCTGGCCCGCGTCGGCGCGCTGGTGCAGGAGAATATCGACGCGCTCGCCCGGCTGGAAGCGCTCGATGTCGGCAAGCCGCTGACACAGGCCCGCGCGGATGTGACCGCGCTGGCCCGTTATATGGAATTTTACGCGGGCGCGGCCGACAAGCTGCACGGCCAGACCATCCCCTATCTGGCCGGCTACACCGTCTATACGCTGCGCGAGCCACATGGCGTCACCGGCCACATCGTGCCGTGGAACTACCCGATGCAGATCATTGGCCGCTCCGTCGGGGCGGCTTTGGCCATGGGGAATGCCTGCGTGTTAAAACCTGCGGAGGAGGCCTGCCTGACCGCGCTGGCTTTCTGCGAATTGGCCCGTCAGGCCGGGCTGCCAGATGGCGCGCTGAATGTGGTGCCCGGACTGGGGGCGGAAGCGGGGGCCGCGCTAAGCGCGCATCCCGGCGTCCGGCATTTGTCTTTCACCGGCTCCGTCGGGGTGGGCAAGCTGGTGCAGGCCGCCGCCGCGCAGAACGTCGTGCCGGTGACGCTTGAGCTAGGCGGAAAATCCCCGCAGCTGTTATTCGAGGACGCCGATATCGACGCGGCCCTGCCTTTTCTGGTCAATGCGGGCATCCAGAATGCGGGGCAGACCTGCTCCGCCGCGTCGCGTATTCTTGTCCATCGCAGCCGCTATGACGAAGTCGTTAGCCACATGGCCGATCGCTACAAAAAGCTGCGCGCAGGCCCGGCGCTGGAAGACATGGAGGTAGGCCCGCTCGTCTCCGCCCGGCAGCAGGAGATCGTGGAGGGCTACCTTGCCAAGGGCTCGGACCTCACCATCGCGGCGCAGGGCCAGATTGTCGCAAACGCGCCCAAAGGCGGAGCCTATGTCGCGCCGACATTGTTTGCGGATGCCACCCCCGACCACGTGCTGTCGCAGGAGGAGGTGTTCGGCCCCGTACAGGTCGTCATCCCGTTCGACGACGAAGCCCAAGCGGTCCAAATCGCCAATGGGACAGATTACGGTCTAGTCGCCTCCGTCTGGTCGCGCGATGGCGCACGGCAGATGCGGCTGGCCAAATCGCTTGAGGCGGGGCAGGTCTTTATCAACAATTACGGCGCGGGCGGCGGGGTGGAGCTGCCCTTTGGCGGCACTGGCCTGTCGGGCCATGGCCGGGAAAAGGGGTTCGAGGCGCTTTATGGCTTCTCTACCCTCAAAACGGTCGCGGCCCTTCATGGCTGAGATTGCGGCGGGTTGCTGGGCCAGAAACGTCTGGCAGAATTCCTATAGGTCCACAATCGCCCCGCGATGCTGGATGACCTGTGCAGCCAGCCTGTGACCCCGATCCATTGCATCGGCAAGGGGCATCCCTTCGGCGACACCGCTGAGGAACCCGGCGTTGAAACTGTCACCCGCCGCCGTCGTGTCAACGATATTGCTGACGGGCGGGGCACTGATCACCGCACCGCTGCCATCAAGCGCAAGTGGCCCCGCATCCCCGCGCTTCAATGCACCAAAGACCACGCCGGTAGCGGTTAATCGGGCCAAGACGGCAGCCTCATCACGGTCGCCAAACAACAGCATCTCGTCATCGACGGAGGGCAGCGCGATATCGCAGCGCGACCACAGGCGCATGGTCTCGCGCTGTGCGGTCTCGACGTCCTCCCACAGGCGCGGACGGTAGTTGGAATCGAAGGCGAGCCGCCCCCCCTGCGCCCGGAACCGGTCCACCCAATCGACCAGCAGATCGCGCGTGGTTTGTGGCAGGATGGCCAGTGAAATACCGGTCAGCAGCACGATGTCAAACCCGTTCAACGCGTCCGGCGTCACGGTGCAAGGCTCTTGAAACAGCGACCGGGCGGCGGCGGCTGAGCGCCAGTAATCAAAACTCCGCTCCCCCGCGTCGTCGGTGGTAATCATGTAAAGGCCCGGCGTCCCGCCTTCGCGCATCTCGATAAAATCCGTCGACAGCTGATGGCCCCGCAAGGCCGTCAGTATCCGCGCCGACCCCGCATCATCGCCAAGCGCGGTGACATAGGCCACCAGATGAGGTGCGGGCAACGCGCGGCGCAGGTAGACGGCCGTGTTGAACGTGTCGCCCGCCACGCCGAGCAGCGCGTTATTGCCGTCCGTGGGGACCAGTTCCAACATCACCTCACCGAGGCAGGCGATCTTCATAATTACCGGCCCATCCAGCCGCCATCCACCGTCAGGATATGGCCGTGCATGTATTGGCTTGCGTCAGAGGCCAGGAAGGCAATCGGGCCCTTGAAATCATCAGGCCGTCCCCAACGACCCGCCGGGATCCGGGCCAGGATCGCCTCGCTGCGGTCAGGGTCATCCTGCAGCGCTTGGGTGTTGTCCGTCGCGATATAGCCGGGCGCGATGGCATTAACATTAACCCCACTGCCCGCCCATTCATTCGCGAAAGCCATGGTCAGCTGGCCAATCCCGCCCTTGGAGGCCGCATAGCCTGGCACGGTAATCCCACCCTGGAAGGTCAGCAGCGAGGCCGTGAAAATCACCTTGCCGGAGCCACGTTTGACCATCGCGCCGCCGATCTCACGCGTCAGAATGAACTGGGCGTTCAGGTTCACCTCGATCACCTTATCCCACATCTCGTCGGGGTGTTCGGCGGCCGGCATGCGTAGAATTGTACCGGCATTGTTCACCAGAATGTCGATCTGCGGGTGATCTTCCAGCACCTGCGCGGCGAAGGCTTTGACGGCTGTGCGGTCGGCAAAATCGCAGGCATATCCGGTGAATTTGCGGCCAAGGGAGGTCACGGTGTCCCCCACCTCCGAGCCTGCCGGGTCAAGCGACGCGCTGACGCCGATCACATCCGCCCCCGCCTCGGCCAGACCTTCTGCCATGGCGCGGCCTATCCCGCGTTTCGCGCCGGTAACAAGCGCCGTTTTACCTGCAAGATTGAAGCTGTCGAGGACACCCATCTTCACACCCCTTCCGTCACGCGGATCATGGATTTCATCGCGTCTGGCGTTTGCGTTAAAGTCTCGAATGCGCCCTGAATGTCGTCCAACCCTTTGATATCGGTGATGAACGCGTCGCAATCAACGACCCCCTTGTCGAGCAGCGCCATCGCCGTGTCGTAATCCTCGGGCCGGTAGACGCGGGCGCCCAGCAGGTCAAGCTCCCGCCAGAAGAACTGGAACATGTCGATCGTGGGCTTGGTTGCATGAATGGCCACCATCACGATGCGCCCGCGGGTCGCCGCGGCCGCCGTCATCAGGTCCACGCCGGGTTGAGAGCCCGAGACCTCGAACACCACATCGGCCCCTTTGCCGCCGGTGGCCTCGTGCATCGCTGCCGCCACGTCCCCGTCCTTGGGGTTGAGCGTCTTGAAGCCGGCTTTCTCGGCGAAGGCCAACCGGTGCGCGTTAATCTCTGAGATCGTCACATTGCCGCCCGCCTCCCGCGCGGCCATGGCGACCAGCATCCCAATGGGGCCGCCGCCGATCACCAGAACATCCTCGCCAGGCTTCAGGTCCGCGCGTGAAACGTCATGCGCCGCAACCGCCAGCGGCTCAATCAGCGCGGCGTGGGATAGGTCCAGACCGTCGGGCAAAACGTGGATCGTATGGGCCGGCACGTTCCATTTCTGCTGGAAGGCGCCGGCGCTGTCGATGCCGATAAAGGTTAACTTGTGGCAGATATGCTGGTGCCCTGCCGCACAGGCCGGGCATGTGCCGCAATGGTCCAGCGGGCGGACAACAATAGGTTGACCGGGGGCCAGCCCCTCGACGCCCTCGCCCACAGCGGCAATGCGGCCGGACATCTCATGCCCGATTGTCCGCTCGAAACCGACGCGGCCATCCATGTGACCCAGATAGATATGCAGGTCGGTGCCGCAAATGCCGCAATAGGCCACATCGACCTGCACCTCGCCCGGGCCAGGAGGTGCGGCTTCCACCGCCTCCACCGAGAAGCGTTTGTCGCCACGATAGATCGCCGCTTGATGGGTCATAGAATTGTGTCCTTTAAGATCGCCGGAATAAGTCAGATTATGCTGTAAGCAGGTTGGTGGCTTCAAGTTTGGGCCAGTCGAAGGTCACGCCGGTTCCAGGCGTGTCAGGCGCTTGCGCCAGATGGTCTTCCACCTGCAAGGGCCGGGTCGTGTATTGATCAATCGGAAAGGAATGCACCTCAAGCCAGCCCGCGCTGCCGCGTCCTGACAGAAGGCTGACATGCAGCTCCTGCATCCCGTGGGAGCAGAGCGCGACGCCGTGCCTTTCCGCCCGCTCCGCGACTTGCAGGAAGCCGGTAATCCCCCCGCAGTTGGAGGCGTCGGGCTGGATGAAGCTGAGGCCCGCCTGCTCAAAAGCATAGTCGAATTCGTGGATCGTGTGCAGGTTTTCCCCCATGGCCAGCGGCACGCCGGTGGCTTTGGCGATGCGGGCGTAGTCAGGGTAGAGATCGGGCAGGATCGGCTCTTCAAACCACAAGATATCAAGCGCCTTGAACCCGTTCGCGGCCTCAATCGCCTGATCGACCGACAGCGAATAATTCGCATCCACCATGAAGGCCACATCCGGCCCGATCAGGTCGCGCACCGCCTGCGCGCGGGCCTGATCATCGTCACGCCCCACCTTGATTTTGACCCCGTTGAAGCCCGCGGCCAGATATCCCTCCACCGAGCCCAGCAGCTTGGGCAGGTCAAACCCCAGATCGATGCCGCCGCAATAGGCGTTGCAGCTTTGCGCATGGCCACCTGCCATCTGCCACAGCGCCCGCCCCGTCCGCTTGCCGCGCAGGTCCCATAGCGCGATATCTACAGCCGAGATCGCGAAAGAGGCGATGCCGCCCCGCGCCACATAATGGACGTGCCAACCCATGGCGTCATACAGCCCCTCGACATCCTCGGCGTCGCGGCCCAGCAGGAAGGGCGCAAGGTCATGTTCCACCATCGCGTGGATCGCAAAACCGCCCTTGCCGCCCGTATAGGTGTAGCCCGTCCCCTCAGAGCCGTCTTCCAGCCGGATCGTCACTGTCACCAGCTCGAAAAAGTGGTGATCGCCATGCTTTGCATCGACCAGCACTTCGGCCAGCGGGATGTGGAACAGGCGCGGGGTGACGGAAGCTATCTTGGAAATCGGACCGGTCCTTCAATCGGGAAATTCTGCGCGCAAACCATCGGCAAAACCGATGCCGGGTGCAAGCGGTTAGGGGCAAACCACGATATTGCCGGTGTGGTTTTTGGTCATGAACGCCGCCTGCGCGTCATGCAGCTTTTCCAGCGGGTAGGTGGCGGCCAGCGCGGGCTTGACCTCGCCCGCCTCGATATAGCCCACAAGATTGCGCATCACGTCGGGTCCCAGTACGGTGGTGCCGGTGAACGTCAGGTCCCGCAGATAAAGCGTGCGCAAATCCAGCGTCACCATCGGCCCTGCAATCGCGCCGGAACAGGTGTAGCGCCCGCCGCGTTCGATCACCTCGATCATCTCGGACCAGGCGTCGCCGCCGACAATATCGGCCAGCACCGTGATCTTCTCCGCCCCCAGGGCGGCCCGCAGATCACCCGGCGCGCGCGGCAGGATGCGGTCAGGGCCCAGCTGGGCGACATCGGCGTGCTTGGCCTCGGACGCCATCGCGATGACCCGCGCCCCGCGCCGCTTGGCCAACTGCACCAGCGCGCCACCCACCCCGCCGGACGCACCGGGCACCAGCACCGTGTCTTCTTGCGTGACGTCCGCGCGGGCAAGCATCCCCTCAGCGGTGGAATACGAGCAGCTGAAAGTCGCAAGCTCCGCATCGCTAAGGGCTGATTGAACCGCCAGCGCGTTCACCGATGGCAGCACCACATATTGCGCGAAGCCCCCGTCACATTCCGAGCCGACATAGCCCGTCTTGTTCGTGTCACCCGGATCATCGGCGTCGCGCAGCCAGGTATCCGCAATCACCCGCTCACCCATCCGGGCCTGCGCCACATCTGCGCCAACCCCGACGATCTCCCCACAGATATCGGCGCCCTGAATGCGCGGCCAGGCGATGCCGGCCCCACCCCATCCCGAATTGTCTAGATTTGCCGCATCGTAGTCCGCGCCATCCGTCGCGCCAGTGACGGCCTTCGAATACCAGCCCGCGCGGGTGTTGATATCGGTGTTGTTCAGCCCGCAGGCCCTGACCCGGATCAGCACCTCCCCCGCGCCCGGTTTCGGGACCGGCATGTCAGTACGCCACACGGTTTGCTCCGGCCCGCCATAGCCCATGGTGACCATCGCGTTCATCACGTCGGGGAGTGTCATACCGGGGCCTCCTGCTGGGTCAAGTCATGCCCATCCGGGCTTGGTCTTGTCGAGGAAGGCGGCAATGCCCTCGGCGGCCTCTGCCCCTTCCCAGGTGTCGGCCAGCCGCGTGATCGTGTCGTCAATCACCGCGTCATCGATCACCGGCCCCAAGGCCCGCGCCAGCGCTTTGGAGGCACCAACCGCGCCGGGCGCCACGCTCAGATAGGGGGCAACCTCGGCCTCGATCACCGCATCAAGATCGCCCGCAGGCACGGCTTTCGCGGCAATCCCCAGCTCGACCGCCTCGCCCGCGCCAAAAAGGCGGGCGGACATGAAGACCCGGCGCGCGCGCCCCTCCCCCATCCGGGCAATCACATAGGGGCTGATCGTAGCGGGGATCAGCCCCAGCTTCGTCTCGGTCAGGCCGAACTTGGTGGCAGCATCCGCTATCACCACGTCGCAGACGCAGGCCAGCCCGACCCCGCCTCCGAAAGCCCCGCCATGGATGCGGCCGATCAGCGGGCTTGGCATCTCGTTCAGCGCTTTGAGCATCATGGCCAGCTTGCGCGCTTCCACCATTCGGGCAGTGCGGTCGGCTTTGATTTGCTGCTGCATCCAGCCCAGATCGCCGCCCGCACAGAACACCTTGCCCGCGCCCATGAGAACCACCGCGCGGGTCTCGGGCGCGGCCCCGGTGGTCTGCGCGAAATCGGTCAGCTCCGCGATCATTGCGGCGGACATGGCGTTGCGGGTATCGGGCAGGTTAAGGCAAAGCGTGACGACCCCGCGCAGGTCAGTGCTGACCTGAAGCGTCTCATATCCCATCACGCGCCCTCCCTCAGGCTGCGGGCAAAGGCGGCTGCGCGCGCCAGCTTCGTCCGGTCGATCCCGGTCTCAAGTCCAAGCCGCGCCATCAGCTCTGCCACCTCTTCGGTTGCGACATTCCCCTTGGCACCCGGCGCATAGGGGCAGCCCCCCAGCCCCCCGGCAGAGGCGTCAAAGACCCGCAGGCCGCGGTCCAGGCTGACCTCGATATTCTCAAGCGCCCGGCCCCGCGTATTATGGAAATGGCCGGCAAGCTTTTCAGGCGGCACCACTTTGGACACCGCATCGAGCATTAGGGCCACGGTTTCAGGTGTCGCCGCCCCGATCGTGTCGCCAAGGCTGACCTCGTAGACGCCCATCTGCCACAGCGCCTGCGCGACCTTGGCCACCTGCGCAGGCGCCACTGCACCGTCATAGGGGCAATCCGTCACGCAGGAGACGTAACCGCGCACGGGCAAACCCGCCTTTTTGGCAGCAACCGTGACGGGCGCGAAGCGCTCCAGACTTTCAGCGATGGAGCAGTTGATATTCTTCTGGCTGAACCCTTCGGAGGCCGATGCGAAGATCGCGATTTCGCTGGCCTTGGCCGCAACCGCCCCGTCAAATCCGCGCATATTGGGGGTCAACGCGGCGTAGGCCACACCCGGCGCGCGGGCGATGCCGCCCAGAACCTCCGCCGCGTCGGCCATTTGCGGCACCCATTTCGGGCTAACGAAACTCGCCACCTCAATCTTGGTAAAGCCGCAGTCCGACAGCATGTCGATCAGCGCGATCTTGTCTGCCGTCGGAATGATCCGCGCCTCGTTTTGCAGCCCGTCGCGGGGCGCCATCTCAAACAGGGTTACGTCGGGCATCGCTGCGCTCTTCTCCTAGCTTGCGCGGACGCTAGCCAGAACGCGGCGCAAGCTCAAGCAGGTGCAGGCGCACGCCAGCGGGTCATGCGCTGCTCGAACATACGGATGAGCGAATATTCCAAGACCAGCATGATCGCCACGAAACTAAGCGCATAGGCCAGCACGTAGCTGGTTTCAAACAGCTGGAAATACAGGTGGATCTGAAACCCCACCCCGTTGGAGCGGCCCAGAAACTCGACCACCAGCACGATTTTCCAGATGATCGCCAACCCGTTGCGCGTCGATGACGCGATATAGGGCCAAAGCTGCGGGATGATGACATGGCGCAGCTTGGCGGCGGGCGACATGCGAAAGCTCTGCGCCATGTCGCGCAGCTTGGGGTCGAGCGCCTGCACCCCCTCCCGGATTGTGACCGCCACCATGGCCGTCTTGTTCAGCGCCACGGCGGTGATGGCCGCCGTCTCGTTCAGCCCGATCCACAGGTAGCACAGCACGATGACGACCAACGCGGGCACGTTCAGCAGCACCACCAGCCAGGCCCCGAACCAGCGGTTCAGCCCGGCATGCAGCCCCATGGCGATGCCGATGATCAGCCCGAAAAACGCCGCCAGAAAGAACGCCGCCGCGACACGGACCAAAGTGGCTAAGACATGGCCGGGCAGCTCGCCTGACGCGACCTCCTTGGTGAAAATGCCCCAGACCTCCGCCGGGCCGGGCAACACCGTTCGGTCGGCACTCAGCCACGCCGCAAACGCCCACAGCGCGACCATCCCCATGAGGGAGATCGCAAGAATATGAGGCGGCGGCGCGTTGCTTTGCATCGGGCTATCGTCACATGCGCACGGCCCCAGGCCAAACAGAAAACCGCCCGCTCATACCATGGTCGCATAGGGCCGCCGGCGCTGATCCGCGTAGGCTTTGCACCATGTTGGGAGGGACAGGATTTCGCGCAATTCTTGCCGCGGCGCTGCTTTGGGTTGCGTCCGCGCTTGCTGTGCTGGCCGAGCCGCTGCCGCGGGAGGTGCTAGAGCCCTATATCGTGCCGCCCATGAGCCTGGGCGAGCAGGTAAATGACAAGGGCGTATGGCAGCTGCTGAATTCCGGCGGGGCGGAGGCGGGATACGTCTTCGAGACCGAGCCCATGGCCCCCCTGCCCGGCTTTTCAGGTGCCGCGATTAACCTGCTCGTGGTCCTTGACGCAGATGGCCGGTTTCTGGACGTGCAGCTGATCTCGCATAACGAACCGATTTTCGTCTCAGGCCTGCCGGAAAAGCTGTTTTACGATTTTTTCAAGCAATACCGGGGCCACTCGATTTCCGACAGCCTTGTCGTGGGCTCCCCTTACGGCGAGGGTGGGGAGGGGTCGGCGCTTGTCTATCTGGACGGGGTCACCAAAGGCACGGCCTCGGTGCGGATCGCCCATGAAAGCATCCTTGCCGCCGCCCTTCAGGTCGCCCGCGAAAAGATGAGCGGCGTCTCCACCGGCCCACCCGCCTTTCCAAACACTGAGTATAGCGAGGATCTGAGCTGGGATGATCTGGTGGAACAGGGCATCGTCACCCGCCATATCGTACTCAATAGCGAGATGGACGCGGCTTTCGCCGGCACCCTGTGGGAGGATGACGACCCTGAGGCGAGCGATAACCCGGACGATCCGTATATTGATCTTTGGGTCGTTGACATCGGCGCGCCCTCCATCGCGCAGGCGGTGCTGAGCCCCTCGACCTACGCCGAATTGCAGCAGTTCATGTCGATCTCCACCACGGACGAGCCGGTGCTGGTCATCGAGGCCGCCCGCCACGGGCTGGTGACGGAGGAATTCACCCGCAACACCGCCCCCGACCTGATCAGCGCCGAACAAAGCGGCTTCCCGATCGCTTTCCGCGACAGCGATATCTATATCGAGCTGCATGACGACCTGCCCGATGCGTTGCATGACGCCGCCAGCTTCGGGGCCGCGCTGATCCTGCGCACGGACCGCAGGCTCGGCTTTGATCCGACGTCCGAATGGACGCTCAACATCAAGTCGCTGCGCGAACACGGGTCGTTCCAGCCCGAGCTTGGCTCCGTCACCACGCCGGTCAATCTGGTGACGCCGGAACGCTTCTACACCCGACCCGCGGTGATCAAGCCCGTCCCGCCCTGGGTCGACGCGCTGCGCAACCGGCAGGGTGACCTGATCGTGCTGGGTCTGTTTCTGACAGGGCTGTTGCTGCTTCTGGGCGCACGTCTGAACCGGCTGGCGGGCCACCGCCATTTCACCCCGATCAGGCTGGCCATACTTGCATTCGTCACCGTTTTTATCGGCTGGTGGGGGCAGGGTCAGCTTTCCATCGCGACCCCGCTGGCCGTTGCCCGCACCGCGCTTGAAGGCGGCTCCTACGCATTCCTGCTTTACGACCCGTTTTCGCTGGTGGTCTGGGCGGTGACGATCATTGGCTTCGTCCTCTGGGGTCGCGGCCTTTTCTGTGGCTGGCTCTGCCCCTTTGGCGCCTTGCAGGAATTCGCCCACCACATCGGTCGCCTGCTGCGCCTGCCCCAGATAGAGCCATCGGCCGTGTGGGACGACCGGCTGAAATGGGTGAAATACGCGGTTCTCTTCGCGCTGGTGGCGCTGCTTTTCACTGCGCCCGCGCGGCTCGACAAAGCCATCGAGGTGGAACCCTTCAAGACCGCCATCACCACCTTTTTCATCCGCGAATGGTATTACGTGGCCTATGCGGTCGGGCTGCTGCTTTTGTCCATGGTACTGTTCAAGGGGTTTTGCCGCTACGTCTGCCCGCTTGGCGCGGTGATGGCCATTGGCGGGCTGGTGCGCGGGCGGGACTGGATCGCGCGCCGCGCCGAATGCGGCTCCCCCTGCCAGCTGTGCAAGGTGAAATGCAGCTATGGCGCAATCAAGAAGACCGGGGAAATCCAGTATTCCGAATGCTTCCAATGTCTCGACTGTGTGACCATCCATGACGATGCCGACCAATGTGTGCCGCTGATCATAGCGGCCAAACGCGGGCGCGCCCTGCAGTCGGGCGTAGCGCAAGGGGTGGCTGCCGAATGACCCATGCGCCCCTGACCCGACGCCGTTTCCTGACGGTCACCGCCGCAGCGGTCTGCTTGCCCGCCGCCGCAACAGCGCAAAGCTGGCAGGGCCGTGCCTTCGGAGCCGACATCGCGCTGACCCTTGAGGGGCCGGCAGAACAAACCCGCCCCGCCCTTGAGGCCGCCCGCAAGATTATTCGTGAGGTGGAGGACGAATTCAGCCTCTATGATCCGGCCTCCTCCATGTCGCGCCTGAACGCCACAGGCCAGCTGACCCCCTCCCCCCGCTTCCATGCGCTCATGCAGCATGCCGATCGCGCCTACCACGACACGGGCGGGCTTTTTGACGCCACGATCCAGCCCCTCTGGCGCGCCTTGGCGGAAGGGCGCGACCCGCAAAAGGCCGCGACCCTGATCGGCTGGCACCGCGTCGCCTTTGACGATAGCCATGTCCAACTTGCCACCGGTCAGGCGCTCAGCTTCAACGGCATCGCCCAAGGGTTTGCCACCGATCTGGTCACCGCCAGCCTGAAGGCGCATGGGCTTACGGAAACGCTCGTCAATATCGGTGAATTCCGCGCGCAGGGCGGGCCTTGGCAGCTTGGCGTCAGCGACCCTGTTTACGGGATGCTCGCCCGTCGAAGCCTCAGCGAGGGGGCCATCGCCACCTCCAGCCCTTGCGCGATGCAGCTCGGCACCCGGAAACATATCCTGCACCCGACGGCTGCCCCTCACTGGTCCACCGTCTCGGTGGAAGCCGCCACGGCCACACAGGCCGATGCGCTTTCAACCGCCATGGTTTTAATGCCTGAGGCCCAGATCCGCCAGCTCAAACAGGCCGCAAATCTGCGCCGTATCCTGCTGGTCGACGGCCAAGGAAACCTGTCCAGCCTATAGGCGACAGGCAGCTCTTATCATTGCTTCAAAAATACTCTGGGAGGGGGTTTGGGGGAGGGCACCGCCCTCCCCCATTCAACAGGCCGAATGGCCCAAAATGAATGGATCGCCGTGGGCAAAGCCCGCGGCGATGCCGTTAGCTTGCAGCCGCGACCGCGCGGCCCGTCATGACCTTGACCAGATGCGCCCGGTAAGCACCAGTGCCGTGCAGGTCGGTGATCAGACCATCTGCCGATGGCGCCTCCAGCGACCCAATGGACCCCGCGCTAAAGCTGCGCGACAGCGCCTCCTCGGCGGCGCTCCAACGGTGCACTCCGCTTTCCGAGGCGCCGGTGACGGCGACGCGCACCCCATCCGCAAACTTCGCGACAAACACACCCACCAGCGCAAAGCGGGAGGCCGGTTGGACGAATTTCGCGTAATGCGACACTTCCGGGATCGGAAACTTGACCTCGGTGATGATCTCCCCCTCCTCAAGGGCGGTGTCAAACATGCCCCTAAAGTAGTCATCCGCCGCGATCTCGCGCTTGTTGGTGACGATTGTGGCCCCGGAGCCAAGTGCTGCGGCCGGGTAGCAGGCGGCCGGGTCGTTATTGGCAAGCGAGCCGCCGATCGTGCCACGGTTGCGCACCGCCGGGTCGCCAATCCGCGCGGCCAGCCCGGACAGGCCCGGATAGCTGCCATCGGCGGCAACAGCGGCATGGGTTGTCGCCCCACCGATGCAAAGCCGCCCGGCATCATCCTTGCAGATGCCGACCATCTCGTCGATGCCGGCCATGCTCACCAGTCGTTCGGGGCTTGCCAAACGCTGCTTCAGCGTCGGGATCAGGGTCTGCCCGCCGCCCAATGGCTGGGCGTCGGTGCTGTCGCTCATCAGCTTGACCGCGTCAGCGATCCGGCTTGGGCGTTCGATGTCAAAATCGTACATATCTCACTCCTTCCGAGCTTCAGCTGTTCATCGCGGCCCAGACCCGGTCAGGGCTGAGCGGCATGTCGATATGGGTGACGTCGTGGCCGGCGCGTTGCAGCGCGTCCACCACGGCGTTGACCAGCGCGGGTGGCGAGCCAATCGCCCCCGCCTCACCGCAGCCTTTCACGCCCAACGGGTTATGCGTGCACGGGGTGACCGAAGAATGGTCCACCGTGAACATCGGCAGATCATCGGCCCGCGGCATCGCATAATCCATGTAGGAGCCCGATAGCAGCTGGCCGTCATCGTCATAGGCGCAGTTCTCGATCATCGCCTGACCGATGCCTTGCGCCAGCCCCCCATGGACCTGCCCCTCGACAATCATCGGGTTGATGATGTTGCCGAAGTCATCCGCAGCGGTAAAGCCCAACACGGTGACCTTGCCGGTCTCAGGGTCGACCTCTACCTCGCAGCCATAGGCGCCCGACGGGTAGGTGAAGTTGGCCGGGTCGTAGAACGCGGTCTCCTCCAGCCCCGGCTCGATATCCTCAAGCGGGTAGTTATGCGGCACGTAAGCCGCCAGCGTGACGTCGCCCCAGGCCACCGACTTGTCGGTGCCCGCGACCGTGAACTGGCCGTCCTTCAGCTCGATATCCGCCTCGGAGGCCTCCATCAAATGCGCCGCGATCTTGCGGGCCTTGTTGATGATCTTCTCCGTCGCGCGCACCATAGCGGAGCCGCCGACCGCGATGGAGCGTGACCCGTAGGTTCCCATCCCCATCGGGGTTTTCGCCGTGTCGCCATGCACGATGTCGATCTGGCTTTCGTCAATGCCGATCATCTCGGCCACCACCTGCGCGAAGGAGGTTTCATGCCCCTGCCCGTGGCTGTGGCTGCCCGTCATCACACTGATCGAGCCGGTGGCGTTGACCCGCACCGTGGCGCTTTCATAAAGCCCCGCCCGCGCGCCAAGCTGGCCCACCAAGTTGGACGGCGCGATGCCGCAGGCCTCGATATAATGCGCGATGCCGAAGCCACGCAGCTTGCCATTGGCTTTGCTTGTCGCCGCGCGGGCCTCGAACCCTGCGTGGTCGGACAACTCCAGCAGCTTGTCCATCGTGGCGTGGTAGTCGCCTGTGTCGTATTCCACAGCCACCGGGGTGGCGTAGGGGAATTCGGTGATGAAGTTCTTCCGTCGTAATTCGACCGGATCAATTCCCATCTCGCGCGCGGCTTTGTCCACGACACGTTCCAGCTGGAACGTGGCCTCGGGCCGGCCCGCGCCGCGATAGGCGTCAACGGGCACCGTGTTGGTAAAGACCGCCTTCACGTTCACATAGATCAATGGCGTGGTGTAGTTGCCGGCCATCAGCGTGCCATGCAGCCAGGTCGGGATCGACGGTGCGAAGGTCGACAGATACGCCCCCATATTGGCATGCGTGTCCGTGCGCAAGGCCAGGAACTTGCCATCCTTGTCCAACGCCAGCTCGATCTTGGTGACGTGGTCGCGGCCATGGGCGTCCGACATAAACGCTTCTGAACGGCTGGATGTCCACTTCACCGGACGGCCGATCTGTTTGGCCGCGAATGTGCAGAACGCCTCTTCCGCGTAGTGGTAGATCTTGGCACCAAAGCCGCCGCCCACGTCGGGGGCGACCACACGCAGTTTGTGCTCCGGAATGCCCAGCACAAACGCGCCCATCAAAAGCCGGATCACATGCGGGTTTTGCGAGGTAGTATAGAGCGTATACTCGTCGGTCGAGCTGTCAAAATCAGCCACGGCCACGCGCGGCTCCATCGGGTTGGCCACCAGCCGGTTGTTCTTCAGCTCCAGCGTGGTGACGTGATGCGCGCCCTTGATGGCCGCGTCCACCGCGTCGCGGTTTTCCTCCACGAAGCCCCAGTCATAGCAAAGGTTCGAGGTCAGGTCGTCATGCACCTTGGTGGCGCCGTCGTTCAGCGCGTCCTTCATGTTGAGGACGGCGGGCAGCTCGGTGATGTCGATCTCCACCTGCTCGGCGGCGTCGCGCGCCTCTGCCAGGCTGTCGGCCACCACAACGGCAATCGGGTCGCCCACATGGCGCACCTTGCCCTCGGCCAGCACCGGGTGCTTGGGCTCCTGCATGGGTTGGCCATGACGGTCGGTGACCTGCCAGCCGCAGGGGACGCCGCCCACGCCCTCAAAGTCGGAAGCGGTAAAGACGCGCTCCACGCCCGGCATTTTCATGGCGGCCGAGATGTCGATGCTGTTGATCGTGCCATGCGCCACATCCGAGCGGATAAAATAGGCGTAGGTCTGGTCACGCAGGTTGATGTCGTCGGTGTATTTGCCCTTGCCGGTCAGAAACCGCAGGTCCTCGCGCCGTTTCGAGCTGGCGCCGATGCCTCCATCTTTTGGCATGATAGTCCTCCCATTGTGGACTCAATGTTTGATCGAAACATTGGGCCCAAATTTTCTGTGAAAATTTGTTTATTCTGCGGCCACGGCGGGCACGTCCTGACCGGACGCCGCCATGATGGCTTTGACGATATTGTGGTAGCCCGTGCAGCGGCACAGGTTGCCTTCCAGATATTCGCGCACCTCAGCCTCGGACGGCTTCGGGTTGTCCTTCAGAAGAGCTGCCGCCGACATCACCATACCAGGCGTGCAAAAACCGCATTGCAAACCGTGATGCTCTTGGAACGCCGCCTGAATGGTGCTCAATGAGCCATCCGCATTGGCCATGCCTTCGATGGTTTTGACCTCAGCGCCGTCAGCTTCGGCGGCAAACATGGTGCAGGATTTCACCGCCTCGCCGTTCACATGTACCACGCAGGCGCCGCATTGCGACGTGTCGCAGCCAATATGGGTGCCTGTCAGGTTCAGCTGCTCGCGCAGCATGGCCGACAATAGCGTGCGACCCTCCACCTCTTTGGAGACGGTCTTGCCGTTCACCGTCATCGTGACTTTGGTCATAATTTCCTCCCTAATCTGTCGCCTATGAGACCAGACGCTTGAACCAGCCCTTTTTGGCTGCTCCGTCCCCGCCCTCAGCTTCTGTTCCCTCATCTCCCGGCTCGGGCGGTTCGACCGCGTTCTGGAACCGGTTGAAAAATTCATCCGCCATTTTCTTGGCAAATCCGTCAATGATGCGCGAGCCCAGCTGCGCCAGCTTGCCGCCCACCTTGGCCTCTACATCATAGTGCAGCATCGTGGCGTCGCCCTTGGCCTCCAGTCGCACGTCGGCCCCGCCCTTGGCAAAACCGGCCGCCCCGCCCTTGCCGGCACCCTGGATGCGCAGGCTTTCGGGTTTGACCATGTCCAGCAACTCGACCGAGCCTTTGAAGGTCGCCTTCACCGGGCCGACCTTCTGAACCACCACCGCCTCGAACCCCTCCTCGGGGGAGCCGGTCATTTCTTCACAGCCAGGCACGCAGGCTTTCAAGACCTCCGGATCCAGCAACGCCGCCCAGACCGTGTCGATGTCCGCGCGCAGCTCCCGACTGTCGGTTAGTTGCATGGTGGTCCTCTCCCAGTGTTTTTTCAGCCTACGGAGCCACTATGGCCCGGCATATTCGACCAAATGTGTACGACTAAAGTATTAGTCATCGTTCCGGCGGTTGATAGGTCAATCCGTAATCGGCATAGATCTGCGGGATGCGCCCATCCTCGATGGCAAAGCGTATGGCATCGTCAACAGCGTAAGACAGGGGCCGGTAGCGGAAATTCACCGCCACGCCCAGCGTCCATTCGCTGACCGCAAACCCCGCCAGCGGTGGCGTGTGGATGTCGACCCCTTCCGGGCGGCCAAACTCCAATTGTCCCAAAGGCCCCATGGCCGCTTTGGTTGCGCCCTCATCCAGCGCCGACATGGCCTGCGACATATCCGTGAAACGCCGCACATTGCTGGCCAGCTGCCCGCCCGCGAAGGAGGACAGGTAAAAATCCGCAATCGAGTCGTTCTCCACCGCCACAGGGTCAAACCGGAAGAAGGCCGGGACCGGCTTGCTGTCGGGATAGGCGCCGGTATCGTAGGCAATTGCGATGCTTTCGGCGGCGTATTGGCCGGTAAAGACCACCTGCTCCACCCGGCATTTGAAGGCGCTGTCATAGGGGATGCGCATCATCACATTGGCAATCTTGCCGCCAATCAGCGCGCCTTTCCAGATGTTGTTGCGCAGGTCCGCATCCAGGTTCTCCCCCGCGGCCACAAAGTTGAACCGCGGCTCCACCCCCAGGTCAGCGGCAATGATCTTGGCGATCTCGATATCGACCCCACGCGGCTTGCTGCCCTCCTGCCAGCTATAGGGCGGGAAATCCTCGTAGACCGCAAAGAGCATGTGACCCTGCTCCTGTATCTGGTCCATTTCCTGACCCACAATGTCGCGTCCGACATTTTGCGGCTTGGCCTGCGGGGTGTAATCTGCGCAGGGATCATTGGCCAAAGCAGCGCTGCCAAGGCTCAGGCCAAGCGCCACACAAAGCATTCGCATCGCAATAACTGTCATGGGACTACTGTGCCGCTGACAGCCCAATCGTCAAGGTCTCCGCAGCAGAGCGGTAGCCCTCGGGCGACCCATCGATGATATTGGCCGCGCGGAAGGCCACGCTATCGGCCACCGGCGCGCCCGACAGGGTTTCGATGTTGCCGGCGATCTCGGAAAGCTGCGTCTTCAGTGCCTCCGCATCGGCCCCGCTTGGGTCATCGCCAAAGCCTTTCAGCGCATCGCGCAAGCCCGCCAGCTCGTCTGAGACCGCGTCCATCGCCTCGCCATCGGGCCGGGTTTCAATATAGGTGCGGATCGCCCAGGCCGCGTCCTGGCCCAGAAGCTCGCCGAAGGCGGGCATCTTGGTCACGCCGTTCTGGGTGTAGCCTGAGCGGAACCGCTCCACATACCATTCGTCGCCGAATTCCTCGGCCTCCAGAAAGCGCAGATCGGGCGCCAACCCGCCAGAGACGACCTCAAGCCCGTGACACCGCGCGCAATTCTGGTTGTAGCCTGACGCGCCGATCTCAACCGCCTTCAGCCAAACCTCTTCGCCCACCTTGTCGGCCCGGTAGGGGTTTTCAAACAGCCATTCCTCGCCGCTTGCAGGCAGCCCGGTTGTGTCCACCGCTTGCGGGGTCACGTCGCCATGGGCCAGCACAAGCGTTGTCGCGCCAAACAAGGTTGCCGCAGCAAGCCCCGCGCGCAGGGAAAATTGTGTCGGGGTCATTGGCATTTTGGGTCCTCCCGGATCGCAGATTCCAGTCTTTCGCCCGGACGCTACGCGATCCGCGCCGGGCCTTTGTATTGGACTTTGGTTGCGCTTGTCGCGATGCCTAGACCAAAGTCGCATTAGATCCCCGAAACCCCGCTTGTTAGCGTCGCTCTATGGGAGTTTTCAGCAGGTCTTGGGTCGCGGTCACCGTGGCCCTCTTCGCGCCCGCCAGCATCGCGCAGGCGGAGCTGTCGCTGCATGTGGGCTACCTTGAGGTCGAACAGGACCTGCCGCCAACCCTGTCAAACCTTGACCCCGTGCCCGAAGACAACGGCATAGCGGGTGCCTTGACCGGGCTGCAGGACAACCTGACCACCGGCAAATTTCTGGGCCACAGCTACGAGATGACCCATGTCACGGTGCCCCTTGGCGACGACCCGCTGGCGGCGGCAACCGCGCTGCTGTCGCAGACACCGTACCTGATCATCGACGCGCCGGCCCAGACGCTGGTCGCACTTGCAGACCTGCCCCAGGCCGAGGGCGCGCTGATCTTTAATGCCACCGCCGGGGATCTGGACTTGCGTGACACGGATTGCCGCGCGAACCTCTTTCACACCCTGCCCTCAGACGCGATGCGCACCGACGCGCTGGCGCAGATCTTCGTCCAAAAGCGCTGGCGGGATCTGGCGATGATTACCGGCACCCACCCGCAGGATGTCAGCTATGCCGAAGCGATGCGCCGGTCGTTGACCAAATTCGGGCTGAGGCTGGAGGCCGAGAAGGAATGGGTGTTTGACGCCGATATGCGCCGCAACGCCAGCCAGGAGGTGCCACTGTTTACCCAGGAATTCGGCGATTACGACGCATTGATCCTGGCCGACGAGCTGCATGATTTCGGCCGCTACGTTCTTTACAACACTTGGGCCGCCCGGCCGGTGACGGGGTCGGAAGGACTAACCGCCGTCACCTGGTCCCCGGTGATCGAGCAATGGGGCGCCGCCCAGCTGCAATCCCGCTTCGAAGACGCGCATGATCGCGATATGACCTCGCAGGACTACGCCGCCTGGGCCGCCATGCGTACGCTTGGCGAAGCCGTCACCCGCACCAACGCGACAGATGGGGAGACACTTCGCCGCTACATCCTGTCGGATGCGTTCGAGCTTGCAGGTTTCAAGGGTCGCCCCTTGACTTATCGCGACTGGAATGGCCAGCTGCGCCAGCCCATTGCCTTGGCCCACCCCCGCGCGCTGGTCGCCCAGGCCCCGCTGGAAGGGTTCCTGCACCAGATCAACGAGCTTGACAGCCTGGGGCTCGACCGCCCCGAAAGCCAATGTGAGGCCTTCCAATGACACACGGAATATTAAGGTTAACGGGCGTGCGCCGACTGCGCGATCTACTGCATCACTGCTTCAAAAATACTCCCGCCGGAGGCGCAGCCCTCCTGCTGTCGCTGGCCCCGGCCCAGGGGGGCGAGATCTGGGTCACCAATGAGAAAGACGACACAATCTCCGTGATCTCGACCGACACGCTGGAGGTCATCCAAACCTATGAGACCGGCGAACGCCCGCGAGGGGTGACCTTTTCGCAAGACTATTCGCGCCTGTTCATCGCGGCCTCTGACAGCAACGCGGTGCAGGTCATGGACCCCGATACCGGGAAGATCCTTAACGATCTGCCGTCGGGGGAGGATCCTGAGCAGTTCGTGCTGCACCCCGACGATGTCCACCTCTATATCGCCAATGAGGATGACGCGATCACAACGGTCGTGGACACTATTTCGCGCAAGGTGGTGGCGCAGATTGATGTGGGGGTCGAGCCCGAAGGCATGGCTGTCTCCCCCGATGGCAAAATCGCGATCACCACGTCAGAGACGACCAACATGGCGCATTGGATCGACACTGAAACACAGGAACTTTTCGCCAATTCCCTCGTGGACAGCCGCCCGCGTCACGCTGAATTCGTCAAGGACGGCACGGAGATGTGGGTCAGCTCAGAGATCGGCGGCACGCTCACCATTTTCGACACCGCCACGCAGGCCGAGAAGGCCAAGATCGGGTTCGAGGTGCAAGGCGTCCATCCCGACCGCGTCCAACCTGTGGGGTTCGAGCTGACGACAGGCGACACGCATGCTTTCGTGGCCCTTGGCCCCTCCAACCACGTGGCCGTCGTCAATGCCGAGACCTACGAGGTAGAGGATTATATCCTTGTCGGCCGCCGCGTCTGGCACATGGCGTTCAACGGCGACCGCTCGCAGCTTTTCACCACCAACGGGGTCTCTGGCGATGTGACCGTCATCGACGTGGCCTCCCGCAAACCGATCAAATCCATCAAGGTAGGTCGCTTCCCCTGGGGTGCCGCCTACCGCCCAACCCCGTGAGGCCTGACATGATCAAACCCTTCGCCTGCGCGCTTGCGCTGACATTTGCCGCGCCGCTTTGGGCCGAAGGCTTCGGCGCGGCGGGTGTGCTGTCGGGCAGCAACAAGGAGGACCTGCCCCCGATCATCCTCTCCGCTGGAGAGCCTATTGCCCCGGACGGCCCATGGGTGCTGCAATCGGGCACCTATTACGAGTTTGAAATTCAGGGGGATGGCAGCCAGGAACTGGCGCTTGTCGGCCCCGAATTCTTCCGCGCCATCTGGATTGACGAGATCGTCATCGAGGGGCTGGAAATCCGCCCGCTTGGCCTTGATAGCATCGAATTTGACGAGGCCGGCGAGATGGAGATCGGCTTTGTCGCTATCAAGCCCGGCCGCTACTACATTAAGATACCCGGCACCACCGGCGAGACGCAACGCCTTGATATCACGATCAAATGAGCGGTCTCAGGGTCGCGAGTCTCAGCTACAATTATGGGGCGAAACAGGCGCTGGACGATGTCGCCTTCGCCCTTGAACCGGGCCAGTTCTGCGCGCTTCTGGGGCCAAACGGCGCGGGCAAATCCACGCTGTTCAACCTGCTGACCCGGCTATTTGCGGCCCGCAAAGGTGAGATCGAGATTGCAGGTCACAACCTTGCCCATGACCCGCGTTCGGCGCTGGCGCATCTGGGCATCGTGTTTCAGCAATCCACCCTCGATCTGGACCTCAGCGTAGCGCAGAATCTCCGCTATTTCGCAGCCCTTCACGGCCTGTCCGGCACGGATGGCGCCCGCCGCATCGACACCGCGCTGGACCGGTTGGACATGCGCGAGCGCGCCCATGAGAAAGCCCGGTCCCTGAATGGCGGCCACCGCCGCCGGGCGGAGATTGCCCGCGCCTTGATCCACGCCCCAAAGGTACTGCTGCTGGACGAGCCGACCGTGGGTCTGGACGCCGCCGCGCGGGCGGCCATCACCGATTATGTCCATCAACTCAGCGCGGAAGGCACGACGATCCTGTGGGCCACCCACCTGACCGATGAGGTGCGCCCGGATGACCGGCTGGTGATCCTGCACCGCGCCCGCGTGCTGGCCGACGGCATCGCACGCGATGTTGCAGGCGACATGGCGCTGCAGGACCGCTTTCTGCAACTCACCGGCGCGCCTGCATGAGCCCGTACCTGACCTCGCTGCAAGCCATCGTCACCCGCGAGGCGCTGCGCTTCATCCACCAGCGGGAGCGCTTCATCGCAGCCCTTGTCCGCCCGCTGGTCTGGCTGCTGGTCTTCGCCGCAGGCTTTCGCGCGGCACTGGGTCTCAGCATCATCCCGCCCTACCAGACCTACATCACCTACGAGACCTATATCGTGCCGGGGCTATGCGGGATGATAATGCTTTTCAACGGCATGCAATCCTCCCTCAGCCTCGTCTATGACCGCGAAATGGGGTCAATGAAGCTGCTTCTGACCTCGCCCTTGCCACGCTGGTGGCTGCTATTTTGCAAGCTGGCGGGGTCCACCGCGATCTCTATCCTGCAGGTCTACGCTTTTCTGGCCATCGCCGCCGCGTTCGGCATCACCATGCCCGCGCTTGGCTACCTGACGGTGCTGCCCGCGCTGATGGTGGCGGGCGTCATGTTGGGCGCGCTCGGGCTGCTTTTGTCAAGCTTCATCAAGCAGCTGGAGAACTTCGCCGGCGTCATGAATTTCGTGATCTTCCCGATGTTCTTCCTGTCCTCTGCCCTCTACCCCTTGTGGAAAATGGCCGAAAGCAGCGAGCTTTTGCATGACATCTGCGCGGTTAACCCCTTCACCCATGCGGTGGAGCTGATCCGCTTCGCGCTTTACGCCGATTTCAACGCCATGGCCCTGCTTTGGACGGTGCTGGCGGGGGCAGTTTTCACGGCGGCGGCCCTGTGGGGCTACAACCCGGCCCGCACCGGCCTCGCAAAACGGGGCTGACCCTGCTATGCTAGCTGAATGAAAAAAATCATCGCCATGCTTTTGCTGACCCTGCCCGCTGCGGCGGATGAGTTCGGCACGCTGAACCCGGACGAGATGACATGGGGCTCCAACATCGCGCGGGCGGAGCGGGGCGAGGTCGACATGGCCCTCTGCGCCAGCGGCTACATGCTGACCAAATCGGGTGACCACGCCAATGCGCGCAAGATTTTCACGGCCTGCGCCGCGGCAGGCTACACCGGTGCGATGACCTGGATGAGCCAGCTCGACAATAACGGGTTGGGGGGGGACTACGACCCCGATGCCTCCGCAGCTTGGGACCGGCAGGCCGCGGATCTGGGTGACGCGGTTGGCAAGTTCAACCACGGCCTGAACCTGATGCGCGGGCATGGCGTGGCCAAAAACGAGGCTTTGGGGCGGCAACTCGTCGATGACGCCGCACGCGACGGGCTCCAAGTCGCCAAGCGCCTGCAATCGGCCGACTACGACTTGGACGAGGTCACGCCGGACGCCGATAACTGGAAATACGCCCCGCTTTTCTGAGCGTCATTGGGCAGGTCGCTGGTGATGCGTGCGGGCGTGCCGCCCAGCGTCACGATGCGCGAGGCCAGCGCGCGGGCCTCCGCCTCCACATGGGTGACGATCAGCGTGGCCACCTGATGGGCCGCGCGCAGCTTGGCAAACAGTGCCATCATCTCATCCACCAAAGCCGGGTCGAGGGAGACGAAGGGCTCGTCCATCAGCAACAAATCCGGTTTCACCGCAAAGGCCCGCGCCAGCGACAAGCGCCGTTGCTGGCCCAGGGATAGCCGGTCCGGGTATTCTGCCCCGCGCCCGGCAAGCCCGACCTCCGCCAATGCCAGATCCGCCGCGCTTGGACTTATGCCCGAGGTCAGACACAGGTTGTCGCGCAGGTTGCGCCAGGGCAGCAGGGTCGGCTCCTGAAAGATCATCGCGGTGGTGCCATACACATTGCAGCTGCCCTGAAACCCGGTCTCCAGCCCCGCGACGATACGCAAAAGCGACGTCTTGCCGATGCCCGAAGGACCGACAAGGGCGACGGTTTCAGACCGCGCGACTTTTAGCGCGATCTCCCCCAGAACCGGGGTGCCGTCAAAAATGAGGGAGGTCAGCCGCGCGTCAAGGACGGGCCTGTCGCCCAAAACCTCAGCGCCACCGACCACCTCAAACATCGCCTAGCTGCCGCTTTGCAAAAAGGTGCCAGCGGGCAAGGTGGTGGCAGTGCCCAACAGCTCCTCCCCGCCCAATTGGACCATCAGCTCCAACATGCGGGTGGCGGCGGCCTCGTCCACGGGCCCCGGTGCCGGGATGCCCGCGCGGAAGCCTGCTTTCAGGGCTTCGAATTCCGCGTCGGACTTGGCGTTCATCTTCTCCCGCAGCCGGTCCCATTCGGCGTCGTCGCTGGCCAGCATCTCCTTCGCGCCGCGGGAGGCGGCGGCCAGCCCGTTGACCAGCTCGGGTTTGTCGCGCAGCAGCTCACCCTTAACCACATAGCCCAGCAGAGGGGTGTCGGGGTCAAGGCCCAGAGCCGTGGCGGCGGTTTCCACGTCCACCAGCTTGCGCATGCCTGACGCTTCCATTTTGGCCATGAAATGCCAGAAGTTGATCGCGGCGCCGACCTCGCCCGTCAGGGCGGATTTGAAGATCAGCGGCGGCGCGCCAAACACCTGCTCGGTCGAGGCTTTGAGGTCCATCCCGTATTCCTGCTGCGCATAGGCCTGCAGGATCAGCCAGCTTTTGTCCAGCGGCCCGCCCGCAATGCCGATCTTGCCATCCTTGAGATCCGCGATGCTTTGCGCGGTGCTTTCCTGGCCCACGACCACGCCGCCCACGGCCTTGGAATAGGGAATGAAAACATAGTCCTTGCCCGCCGCGCGCTGCCGCGCGACCCACAGCCAGTCCGAGACGATCACATCCGCCTCGCCCCCCTGAAACGCGACCTTCGCAGCCGAGCCGCCTGCCATGCCCTGAACCTCCAGCGCAAAGCCGTTTGCTGCATCAAGGCCGTGATGTTTGATCGTGTTCAGCTCCCAATTCACGGTGCCGAATTTCAGCACGGCGGCGCGCAAGGTGGGGCTTTCAGCGAAGGCAGCAGTGGTCAGCAAAGCGGCCGCGACAGCGGCGCCAATGGCTTTTATGAATGTCATTTGTTCCTCCCGTTTGGTCGCAAGAGTAGCAGGCCAGTGGGGGTCGCAAATACGACCAAAGGCGGGGCGCGGCGTCTAACCGCTGGCAGGCGCGATCACAAGCTTGGGAAGCCAATGGCTGTCCGCGTCGCTTTCATGCAGGTCACCCGGCGCAATCGGGCGCAGCTCGCCCGCGTCAGGCGGCACGGCCAGCCCGCCCATATCGATCTCGTGCAGCACGCCTGTGATCCGGTCGCCCTCCTGCGCGAGCTTGTAATAGACCCCGTTCCACATGTTGATCCCGTATTCGGTGGACCCCTTCCACACAAATAGCAGGTCATATTCCAGATCCGTCAGATCAGCAGAGAGGTCGCGCCTGATCTCGTAAGGGTATGGCACGTGGCACCAATGCTTGTTCGGCCCCTCCAGGCATTTGAAGGGGCGCATGGACAGGAAATGGTCGGTGAAGGCGCTGTCATTCATCGCGATTTTGTAGCCGCCATCACCCTCAAGTGTCAGGGTCGCGATCTGGGTTCGGGCACCGTCCGCACCTTCCAGAAACACCTGCCGCGTGTCGGCCATCCCGGGGCCAGTCAAAGCCAGAACCAGCGCTGTTGCCATCCCTCTCATGCCAAACCCCTCCCCTTGGCGTATGTCGTTGAGTCGCTGTTTTGCGCTGCCGGCCCGGGGGTCTGTCAAGGGTCTTGGGGTCTTACGACCATTGTTCAATACCTATGCTGCCGTGTTCCACGAATACTGCGTGAACGCATAGCTGCGCCCTGTTTGTGGGCGTGCGCGTGAGAATTTGGCCCGGAAAAGGGCATTGGGAGGAGACCATACACATGAACAGGTTCGTGATAGCGGCGGTTGCCGCGATGCTGGCCACGTCGGCGCATGCCGAGGGCGTGACCGAGGAAATGCTGGCCAATGACACCGCCTCGACCGGCGACGTGCTGACCAACGGGATGGGCCGCCATCTGCAGCGCTACTCGCCGCTGGACACGCTGAACAAGGACAATGTGGACAATCTGGTGCCGGCCTGGGCCTTCTCCCTCGGGGGTGAAAAGCAGCGCGGGCAAGAGACGCAGCCGATCGTGCATGACGGTGTGATGTATATCACCGGCTCCTATTCGCGGATGTTCGCCATCGACGTGAAGACCGGCAAAGAGCTGTGGCAATACGATGCCCGCCTGCCTGAGGGGATCCTGCCCTGCTGCGACGTGGTCAACCGGGGTGCTGCCATCTACGGCGACAACATTTATTTCGGCACGCTGGACGCGCGCATCGTCGCGCTGAACGCCAAGACGGGCGACACGGTCTGGAACAAGCGGATCGCGGATTACCGGGCGGGCTATAGCTACACCGCCGCGCCGCTGATCGTGAACGGGCTGGTCGTGACCGGCAATTCCGGTGGCGAGTTCGGCATCGTCGGCGCGGTCGAGGCGCGTGACGCCGAAACCGGCGACATCGTGTGGACCCGCCCCGTGATCGAAGGTCATATGGGCACGCTGAACGGCGAAGAAAGCACCATGACCGGCACGCTGAACGCAACTTGGCCCGGCGACATGTGGAAGACCGGCGGCGGGGCGACCTGGCTGGGCGGTTCGTATGACGCGGATACCGACACGCTGGTCTTCGGCACCGGCAACCCGGCACCGTGGAACAGCCACCTGCGCAATGCGGGCACCCCGGTTGAGGGCAACGCGGGCGACAACCTTTACGCGGCCTCCCGCATCGGGATTGACCCCGCCACCGGCGAGATCAAGTGGCACTACCAGACCACCCCGCGCGAGGGCTGGGACTATGACGGGGTGAACGAGGTGGTCGCCTATGCCGACCGCGCCGGCAACAAGCGCTACGCCACGGCTGACCGGAACGGCTATTTCTACGTGCTGAACCGCGAAGACGGCGCGTTTGTGTCGGCCACGCCTTTCGTCAAGGATATCTCCTGGGCGGACGGCATCGACGAGAATGGCCGCCCGATCTTCGTCGAAGGCAACCGCCCCGGCGACCCGGCTGCGGCCGCTGACGGCAAGAAGGGCGAGGTGGTCTTCGCCTCCCCCTCCTTCCTGGGTGGCAAGAACTGGATGCCGATGTCCTTCTCGCAGCGGACCGGCAATTTCTACGTCCCTTCCAACGAATGGGGCATGGATATCTGGAACGAGCCGATCACCTACAAGAAAGGTGCCGCCTATCTGGGGTCGGGCTTCACCATCAAGCCCAACTACGAGGACCATATCGGGTCTCTCAAGGCCATCGACCCCGACACGGGCGATCTGAAGTGGGAATTCAAGAACGACGCGCCACTTTGGGGCGGCGTGATGACCACCGCAGGCGGCCTGGTCTTCACCGGCACGCCGGAGGGCGAGTTCATCGCCTTTGACGACGAGACCGGCGAGAAGCTGTGGTCCTTCCAGACCGGTTCCGGCATCGTGGGGCAGCCCATCACCTGGGAGCAGGACGGCGAGCAATATGTCACCGTGATCTCCGGCTGGGGCGGCGCTGTGCCGCTGTGGGGCGGCGAGGTCGCAAAGAAGGTGAACTACCTCAACCAGGGCGGCACGCTATGGACATTCCGCCTGCCGGAACAATTGGCAGCCAACTAAGCGCTACTGACATCGCTTGGCAGACGCCCCTTCCCTACCGGGTGGGGGCGTTTTCTTTTGAGCGCTCCGGTTCGAGGCGAAAAAGGGCGGTTCAGCGCGGCGTTCACACAAATGTCAGCTTCCGTTAACCCAGTTCCAGGCCGAGCCGAATCCAGACCAGATTTTAGTCTCATTTTCGCTTTTTTTGACGATCACCGATAAATTCGCTAATTGTTTCGTAACAAATGATTAACGCCCGCTGCGCGGCCCGGTTGCTGCGTGGTGTTAATCAGTCTTCTTCGGCCGTTATCGAAAGTCCGCCGCCATGCCCGACGAAATATTCAGTGTCTACCGAAGAGTCGATATCGGCGGCACCGACGGCCTTGAGCGTGCAGGCACGATTACGGTGCAGGACGATGACGGGTTTCGCGACGATTTTTTCGACGATATCGAGCAGGCCCCCGCCAGCGAAACCAGCGGAGATCAGGCCGTTCTGGCCTCCGACTTTGCAGAGCTTGACCCCGGCGACACGATCCGAACCCGCGGCATCTTCAGGTTTACCAACAACGTCACGGGCGAAACCTACGACCTGCGGGAGATATTTTCGCAGACGGCGGGCAACCCGGTCGAGCAGCTTTTCGTTCTGACATCGGACCCGCCGGACTGGCTGTTTGACGGCACCAGCCGCTCCTTCGCGCTGCTGAATTCTGACGGTACGCTGCCATATGCTGACATCGTCTGTTTTGCCGCTGGCACCATGATCCGCACCACGGGCGGCGGCGACACCCCGGTCGAGGCCCTCAAGGCAGGCGAGCTGGTGCAGGCCCAGGACGGGCGCAGCCACCCGGTCAGCTGGATCGGATCGCGACACCTGAGCCACGCGCAACTGGCAGCCAACCCGAAGTTGCGCCCGATCCGGATTGCGGCCGGCGCGCTTGGACCGGGCTTGCCGAGCAAGGATTTGATGGTCTCGCCGCAGCACCGCATGCTGGTCCGCTCAAAAATCGCAAAGCGCATCTTCGGCCAGACCGACATCTTGGTGCCCGCGCATAAGCTGGTGGGGCTGGACGGCATCGCGGTCGCCGATGACATCACCGAGGTCCACTATTTTCACCTTCTCTTCAGCAAGCACCGGATCATCTACGCCAACGATGCCCTGACGGAGAGCCTGTTTACCGGCCCCGAGGCGCTGAAAGCGGTCTCCGACGCGGCCCGCGCCGAGATCCGTGCGCTGTTCCCGGAAGTCTTCCGACCGGGCTTCTCCCCCGTCCCCGCCTGCACCATTGCGCGCCGCGGCAAGGATATCCGCGCCCTGACCGCCCGGCATTCCAAGAACGCGCAGCCGCTGGTCATGGCACTGTAGCGGCACGGTTCCGGCTTAGACCTTTTGGCTAGTGACCTGACTTGTTGATGTGGGCTACGCTTTCGGCATGAGCGCAGAAACCCTTCCCACTTCCGACGCCACACCGGCAGCGCTGCCGCAGGGTTGGGCATTGGTGGTGGACGACCACCCGCTATTTTGCGACGCACTGGAGCTGACGTTGAAATCGGTCGCAAATTTCGACGAGATTGAAACCGCTGACTGCCTTGAAGACGCGATAGCGCGGATCAAGCAGCGGACGCCGCCCGCGCTGATCCTGCTGGACCTGAACCTGCCCGATGTCAGCGGGCTGGACGGGCTGATGCGGATGAAGCGGCTGGCCGCCAGCTCGCCCATCATCATCGTATCCTCCATGACCGATAACGCGATCATCAATGGCGCCATCGCCGCCGGTGCCTCGGGTTTTGTGCCCAAACACAGCCACCGCACCGTATTCAAGGAAGCCATCGCCCATATCGCCAAGGGTGAGGTGTTCAAGCCCGCAGGCTTTGTCGAGGGTGACGGCGGTGGCGCGCAGGAACAGACGGTCATGCGCCTGTCCTCGCTCACCAACCAGCAGGCCCGCATCCTGGAGCTGATCTGCGAAGGCAAGCTGAACAAGCAGATTGCCTATGACCTGTCGATTGCCGAGACGACCGTGAAAGCCCATGTCACCGCCATCATGCGCAAGCTGGGCGTGCAAAGCCGGACGCAGGCGGTTCTGGTGGCCCAGGACTCCAAATTTGCAAATGTCTTGCCAAACCCTGACTGACGTTTCTATTCTCCCTCTCAGGGAGATTATCGTAAATGTCATCGGATGGCGGTGCTGAGCATCTGGCCGGGCAGGCCTATGGCAATGCGCAAGGCGTGCTGCGCACGGCGCAGGTTGCCGCCTGCCAAACCGATCCGGTCGCCCATCTTGCCGAAGCACTCGGCCCCGGCCCCTTCACCATGGTTGCGCTTTTCGTCTCGCCCGCTGCCGCGTTTGAGGCCGTCGTGGCAGAGGCGGAGCGGCTGTTTCCCGACACTGACACTGTGGCCTGCACCACCGCTGGCGAGATCGGCGGCGCTGGCTACGAGGAAGGCCAGATCGTGGCCATCGGCTTCCCCGAAACAGGTTTTGCCACAACCTCCCTGATGATCGAGGGGATCGACGCGCTGGCGCCGCAACCCGTGATGGACCGTATCGCGCTCGAACGTATGTCCCTGCAGGACCGCGAGCTGGGGATGGAGGACAGCTTTGCCTTTCTGGTCGTGGACGGGCTGTCGCTGAGCGAGGACACGCTGGCCGCCACCATCGCCCCCGCCTTGCGCGAAATGCCGGTTTTTGGCGGCTCCGCCGGGGACGGGACCGCGTTCAACCGCACGTTGGTGGCGCTGAACGGGCTGGTGGCCTCCAACGCGGCGGTGCTGACGCTGGCGCGCAGCCGCTACCGGACCGAGGTGTTCAGCCTTGATCATCTGGTGCCGACCGACCAGCAAATGGTGGTGACCGACGCCGACCCCGCCCGGCGCATTGTCAAGGAAATCAACGCCGAACCCGCTGCCCGCGAATACGCGCGCATCGTCGGCAAGGACCCAGAACAGCTGGACCGCTTCACCTTCGCCTCGCACCCGGTGGCAGTCCGTATCGGCAGCACGCATCATGTCCGCGCCATCCAGCAGGTGACCGATCAGGGCGATCTGGTCTTTTTCTCCGCCATTGACGAGGGGATGGTGCTTAGCGTGGCCACGCCGCAAGACATGGCGAGACACCTGCGACGTAAAATGGCCGAGCTTTCCGCGACCCAGATGCCCGTCAATATCATCGGCTGCGACTGCATTCTGCGCCGGATCGAGGCGGAGCAAAGCCAGCAAAGCCGGGAGCTGTCGGAGATTTTGGCGGCCCATAACGTCACGGGTTTTTCGACCTATGGCGAACAAATCGGCCCGCTCCATGTCAACCACACCATGAGCGGTGTGGCCTTCTACGCGCCGGCGGACGGGTAGCGCGATGTCGCTGATCAACCCCGCCGACACGATCGAACGGCAGAACGAAAAGCTGATGGTCATCGCCCAGTCGCTGATGCGCCGGGTGGAGCAGAAAAGCGAGCAATCAGGCCTCGCCTACCAGCAGTTCGAACGCGCCGCGATGCTTGAAACGCAGGTCCGCGAACGGACCCGCGATCTGGAACGCACACTTGACCTTTTGCAGGATTCAAACGCCCGGCTGGAGGTCGCCAATCAGGAGACCGAGACCGCCCGCGCCAACCTGACCGAGGCTCTGGAAACCATCAACGAGGGATTTGCGCTCTTTGACAGCGCCGACCGGCTGGTCCTGTCCAACAGCCGCTTTTGCCGCGACCTGCTGGATATCGCGCCGGAGCTGATCGAGGGGCTGCGTTTTGACGACTACGTGGCCTGCGTGTCGCGCAGCCGGTTTCTGGCCCTGCCCGCTGACCAAACGGCGCAAGACTGGGCAGAGCAGCGGCTGGCCCATCACGGCGACGACCATGTGGTCTTTAATGTCAGCCTGATGTGGGACCGCTGGCTGCAGGTCAGTGAACACCGCACCGCCGACGGCGGCACCGTCATTTTGCAAACTGACGTGACCGAGATCATCCGCCTTGAGCGGCAGGAACGCGACAAGATGCGCGACCAGCAGGCGCAGATGCTGCAGGCCACGCTGGACCACCTCAATCAGGGGGTGTGCATTTTCGACCGGGGAAAAATTCTGGTCGGCTGGAACAAGCGCATGGACCGGCTGCTGGATATCGCGCCACGCCGCGCGGCCTTGGGCCTAGAGTTCTCCGTCTTGCTGGACCATCTACGCGACGAGCTGGAATTTGGCGAAGGTTTCGACGCCCAGCGGCTGGCGGCTTGGGCCAACCGCACCCACACCCGCAGCCCGATCGCCTTTGAGGTCCGCCGCAAAGGGCAGCAGACCTTCAGCGTCTTCGCACAGGAAATGCCCGATCAGGGCTTTGTGATCAGCTTCACCGATGTCACCTCGGAACGCGCCGCCGCCGACGCGCTGTCCCAGATCAACGAGCAGCTTGAACGCCGGGTGCTGGAGCGCACCGAAGAACTTGGCGTCGCCCTGTCTGAGGCGGAGCGGGCCAATGCCTCCAAATCGCGCTTCGTGGCGGCGGCAAGTCACGACCTGCTGCAACCGCTCTCTGCAGCCAAGCTGTTCCTGTCCTCGCTGGCCGAACAGGTGGTGGACGACGCCGCGCATCAGATTATCGACAAGACCGAAACCGCGCTGAACGGGGTCGGGCAGATCATCGAGGCGCTGCTTGATATCTCCAAGCTTGATGCAGGCAAGGCCACGTTCCGGGTGCAGCCCCTGCGGCTGGCCGACATCTTCAACCCGCTGCGCGACGAGCTGACCCCGTTGGCCACAGCCAAGGGGTTGGAGCTGCGCCTGCTCCATAGCGACCTGGTGGTGATGAGCGATCCCGGCTATTTGCGGCGCATCGTGCAAAACCTGCTGTCCAACGCGATCCGTTACACCGATCAGGGGCGCGTCCTTTTGGGGGTGCGGCGCAGCGGCGGCTCAGCCCGGATCGAGGTTTGGGACACCGGCCAAGGCATCGCCCCCGAAGACCAAAGCCGCATTTTTCAGGAGTTTCAGCAAGTTGGGCCAACCCGGCAAGGCGTGGGACTTGGCCTTGGGTTGGCCATCGTCGAACGCGCCTGCACGGGGCTTGACCATCAGGTAGGCCTCTGGTCGGAGCCCGGGGTGGGCAGCTGCTTTTCGCTGAACCTGCCGATTGACACCGCGCGCTCCCAAACCCCTGACGCGGGGCCTGCGGCCCGAAAAGCAACCGCCGGCGATTTGGGCGGCATGCTGGTGATGCTTGTCGAAAACGATCCCGCCATGGCCGCGGCCCTGTCGATCATGATCGAGGGCTATGGCGGCGAGGTCATCCATTCCAGCAGCGCTGCCGAGGCGCGCGCCATCATCGACGAAATTCAGCTGCTGCCCGACGCCTTTGTGCTAGATTACCGGCTGGGCGCCGGCCTGAACGGCGTCGAGCTTTACGAGGCGCTGCGCCGCGATTTCGGGCCAGTACCCGCCGCCATCATCTCGGCGGAACGGACACGGGAGCTGCGCGCGCGGTGCAAATCCCTCGGGCTATCGCTGATCTCCAAGCCGATCAACGCGGGCCAGCTGCGCGACTTCCTTGACGGGTGCCGGGCCATCGGCCCGCCCCTGCCCCAAGCCGCTGCCGGCTGACGGGGCGTCCGGCCCTGACACGGTCTGCGGTTCAACATCCTGAGACAGGATGCGCCACGCGTCCCCCTCCAAATCCTCGTATTGTGCCGCGCGCAGGGTCCAAAGGAAGGCAAACAGCGCCAGCGCTGACAGAAACAACGACACCGGGACTAATATGAACAGCACGGTCATCCGGCTACCTCACCCGCAACGCGTTAAGCAAAACGGTGATCGATGATGCCGACATGGCAATCGCCGCGCTTAACGGGGTAGCGTAGCCCAGCACTGCCAGCGGCACCGCGATCAGGTTGTAGCCAGCCGCGATCGCGAAATTTTCCAGCACCCTGCGCCTTGCGGCCCGTGCCAACGCTATGGCTTGCGGGATGTCCGTGAGGCTTTTGCCCAACAGCACAATGTCCGAGGCCGTGCGGGATGCATCAAGCGCCGAAGCCGGGGAGATGGAGGCATAGGCCTGCGTAAGCGCCGCCGTGTCATTCAGCCCGTCGCCCACCATCAGCACGCGGTGACCCTCAGCGCCCAGCTTTGCCACGGCCTGCGCCTTGCCCGCCGGGGTCATCAACGCCGTTGCGGGCAGGCCGCCAAGCTGGGACGCGATGCGATCTGTCGCGGCGGCACCGTCGCCAGAAAAGATCGCCACGGGCAGGCCCATTCGCGTCAGTCCCGCGACGGCCGCTGCCGCGCCGGGGCGCAGGGTTTCGCGGAATTCGATGGGAACCACGGGCGCGTCGCCAACCGCAAATGCGGGCGACCGCTCCCCGCCGACCCAGTCAGCAGAGCCAAGCCGCACGCGGGTGCCCTTCCAATACGCCTCGACGCCCTTGCCGGGGTATTCGCGAAAGCCATCCAGGCGCACCAGAGGGGTGTCAGACGGTAAAGCGGCGGCAATCGCCCTGGCAACCGGGTGACAGGAGCCATTGGCAAGCGCGCCAAGCACCGCCTGCGCGTCATCCGGCAGGGCACCCGCATCCAGGCGCGCTTGGCCCGTGGTCAGCGTACCGGTCTTGTCGAAGACGACCCGATCCACCTGCGCCAGCCGTTCCAACGCGGTGCCGTCCTTGACGAGCAAGCCCCGCCGGAACATCCGCCCGCAGGCCGCCGTCATCACCGCGGGAACCGCCAGCCCCAGGGCGCAAGGGCAGGTGATGATCAGGACCGAGATCGCGATATTGAGCGCAAGCGCCGTGTCGCCCGTCACTGCGATCCATCCAATGAACGTGACCAGCGCCAGCAAATGCACCGCCGGCGCATAAATCTGCGCGGCGCGGTCGGCCAGCGCAGTGTAGCGGTTGCGCGCGCCTTCTGCTGTCTCCACCATCGCGGCCATGCGGCGCAGCGTCGTGTCCTCGCCCACGGCTGTGACGACGATGGTCAGAACGCCCGACAGGTTCATCTCCCCCGCCGATACAGCATCACCGCGCGCCACGCTGACGGGTAGGCTCTCCCCCGTCAGAAGGGATCGGTCCAGCTCCGACCGGCCGTCCCGCGTGACCCCATCCACCGGCACCCGCATACCGGGCAGGACAACCACCACATCGCCGGGGCGCAGATCCGCGACATCCACGCGCCGCCTGACTCCGTCCTCTAACCGGATGGAACGAGGGGCCTCCAACGCAGTCAGCTCTTGCGAGGCGGAGCGGGCGGCGCGGCGGGTCCGATGGTCCAGATACCTACCTACCAGTAGGAAGAATGTCAGTGACAGCGCCGCATCGAAATAGACATGCGCGCCGCCTTGCGCCGTCTCGAACACGGAAAGGCCGGCAGCCAGCACAATGGCCAGCGTGATCGGCACGTCCATGTTGAGCCTCCCCACCCGTAAGGCGGACCACGCGGATGCCGCGAAAACCTGAGCGGAGAAAGCAAGCGCCGGCACAGCGATCCCCGCCGACAACCAGTGAAACATCACCTGCGTCGACTGCGCCGCGCCCGACCACACCGCGACGGAGAACAGCATGACATTCATCATCGCAAACCCGGCCACCGCAAGGCGCAGCATCAACGCCTGCCCGTCAGTGTCGCGGCTGCTCGCAGCCAAAGTCGCGGTGTCCAAGGGCAGCGCCTCGTATCCGGCGGCGGCAAGGTGATCCACAAGCACCTCTGGCGCGAGCCCCGGCGCATCTATGGTGACCCGCTTGAGGCTGAGATTGACCCGCGCCGCCTTCACGCCCGGCAGTTGCGTCAGGCTGCGTTCGACCCCTGTGATACAGGCCGCGCAATGGATGCCGGGCAGTGACAGGATGGTGCCCGCTCCCGCCAGTTTCTTGCGCACAACCTCCTGCGCCAGCGGGACGGCGGCGCAGGCCGGGCAAGCCGATATCGGGGTTTGGGCGTTCATGGTGCCACCCGCACAATCACGCGCTGGCGGAACAGCGTGCCGTCCGCCGCCCGTGCCACCAGCCGTAGGTTCCAATTACCCGGGCCAAGATCCGCGGGGGCCGTGAAGGTCTGGCCATTGAAACGCAATTCGGGAAACTGATCCTCGGCCACATGGGTGGCCCGGCCCAGCACGGCGGACTGGATCTTGGGCGCAACAGGGGTCCCGTTTCGCGTGATCGACAAATGCAGCAGGCCCGCCTCGTGATTGGCGGTGACCTGCCAGCCCAAGGCCTGCTGCGCCTGCCGACGGGCCTCAAACGATTGGCTGGCCACGTAGGAATTGCGCGTCTCCAGCCCCGGAAAGGTCCCGACGGCCTGAAACGCCAGCGTCAGGTTAACCGCAATAATGACGCCAAAGCCCGCAATCATCATCCACGCGACATGGCGGCCGGTCAGGGGCTGATCTGTTGTGGCGTCGGTCATTGGACCCTCCCGTTGAAGCTGGCATTGCGATAGGCGCGCGCGCCGTTTTCGACATCCTCCACCCAGAAGCGCAGGTCGGTGGCATCTATGCTGGCTGCCCGGTCATGGGGGCGAGCGGTCACGTAGACCCGCTGCATGGTGGAGCTGTCAGCAGGCACCGTGATGATGTTGCGATCCGAGCCCTCAAGCCCGATGCGCAGCAACGCGTCAGAGCTGAGCGACAGGCGAAACTGCCGCGCATCGCCCAGCTTGTTGCGCAAACGGACCGTGTAGCTGTTGCGCACCGACCCGTCAGACAGGGTAATGAAGGTCGGGTTGCGCACGGCCTCCACCGTCAGATCAATGTCGGAGCGGATGAAAAGCGCAAAGACCAGCCCGGCACCGATCAACGACCAAAGCGCGGTATAAAGCATGGTGCGGGGGCGCAGGATATGGGTCCAGAGGGGCTTCGGAGCCTCGCCCGCCCGCTCCTGCGGCTCGTCCGACAATGCGAGGTAGTCGATCAACCCGCGCGGCCTACCGATCCGGTCCATCACCTCGTCGCAGGCATCGATACACAGCGCGCAGGTGATGCATTCCATCTGCTGGCCCTCGCGTATGTCGATCCCCATTGGGCAGACATTAACGCAGGCCATGCAGTCGATGCAGTCGCCGGCCCCTTGCGTGCGTTTCTTGCCGCGCGGCTCCCCCCGCCAGTCGCGGTAGCCCACGGTCAGCGTGTCATCATCCATCATCGCGCCCTGGATGCGCGGCCAGGGGCACATGTAGATGCAGACCTGTTCGCGCATGAAGCCGCCGAAAAGGAAGGTTGTCGCGGTCAGGATCGCGATGGTCACATAGGCCACCGGATGCGCGTCAAAGCGGGCCAGGTCGCGCGCCAGCGTGGGCGCGTCGGTAAAGTAGAACACCCATGCGCCGCCGGTTGCGACCGCGATCAGCAGCCAGACGCTCCATTTCGTCAACCGCAGCCGCCATTTGCGCGCGTCCCATCGGGCGTTCCACAACCGGACGCGGGCGTTGCGGTCGCCTTCGATCCAGCGTTCCACCAAGCTGAAAAGGTCGGTCCAGACGGTCTGCGGGCAGGTATAGCCGCACCAGACCCGGCCAAGCGCCGAGGTGAATAGAAAAAGGCCGAGCCCCGCCATGATGAGCAAACCCGCGACGAAGTAGAATTCGTGCGGCCATATCTCGATCCAGAAGAAGTAGAAGCGGCGACCGGCCAGATCGACCAGGACAGCCTGATCAGGGAGGGACGGCCCCCGGTCCCAACGGATCCAGGGGGTAAGATAGTAGATGCCCAGAGTGATCGCCATGATCCACCACTTAAGGCGGCGGAAAAATCCCGAAACCCGGCGCGGGAAAATCGGCTCCTGCGGGGCATAGAGGGAGGGGGGAGTATCGGTGCCTGTCATTGCCATTCCAAACCTGTTCGCAGGCTCGGTTTAGCTCAGGCAATGCCGCCTCGACCTTGACATGGATCAAACAAAGGAAAGGCGCTGCCAGAACTGAAAACCCGGCAACGCCTGCAGAACCCGCCGGTCTCAGGCGGGCACCAAAAGGGTCGGTTGGCTACGCCGTCCCCGATTGCATCCCGGCCTGACCGGCAGCAGCATTACTGCCGCCAAGCGACAGGAACGTGTCATGCTTGCGCATCAGGAACAGGGCCAACGACGCGCCAAAGACCGGAAAAGACGCCGCGAACAGGATGTTGCCGCCACCTGCCACCGCCGGCAGGATCGTGGGCAGTGACACCAGCAGCGTGGCCGCGTTCATCAACAGCACCCCGCCAGTGGTAATCAGCTTTGCCGCGCCCGCAACGAATGCCAGCAGGAACAACAGCTGCGCGATGCCCGCTACCAGCACCAACGATTCGCCCAGGCTGACCCCGTAGAAATTACCAAAAATGCCCGCGCCGTTCTCGGACGCCCCGTAGGAGGCGGGCGTGGTCACCTTCAGCAGGGCCCACATCGCCATGAAGATGAAAAGCGTGACGCGGGTCGCAAACAGACCCAGCGAGATTGAATTAGCGTTAGACATGAGGATCACCTTTTTGCCGGTATCTGGTAGGCCGGCCTGCGGAAACAATGCGGGCCGATTGCGGTGCAATTAGTCGATTGAGGGGGCAAGTCATCCCTGTTCCGCCAAACTCCGCGGCTTCTGACCAAAATGTGAGCCGCCGTGATTGTGCCACGCCGTTTTCGAGTGCGCCAAACATGCAGAACCCCGACCCAAGGGAATGTGCGAACAGGTCCCTGGGCCGGGGTTCCCGCGCGGGGCTACCCCCCCGCGCGCTTCCCCTCTGGAGGAAGGAAAGCCGGCTATTCGCCCCCTCCCAATCCGTGGACATAGGCGGCAACGGCATTCACATCAGACGGGCTGAGCCTTTGGCCCCAGGCGGGCATCACCCCGAACCGGGCATTGGTGATCGTCGCGGTAAGCGCGGTCGTATCGCCGCCATAAAGCCAGATCGCATCGGTCAGGTTCGGCGCGCCCTGGCTGCGGTCCCCCTGACCCTGTTCGCCGTGGCAGGCGGTGCATTGCTCCTCAAAGAGGGCAGCCCCGTCTTGCGCCAGCGTGGTGTCATGGTCTGCGCCCGAGATTTGCAGCACGTATTGCACGGTGGCGGCGATCTCTTCCTCCTCCAGCAAGTCGCCAAAGGCCGGCATTTGGGAGTAATGCGCGTCATCATCGGTCTCGTTGCGGATGCCGTGTTTGACTGTGTAAGCGATCTCAGCAAGGGCGCCGCCCCAAAGCCAGTCGTCATCCAGCAGGTTAGGGTAGCCCACAGCGCCCGCAGCGCCCGAGCCGTGGCATTGCGAACAATGGCTGCGAAACACCGCCGCACCATTGGCCACGGCAAAGCGATGCAGGTCAGGGTTGTCGGCAAGGGAGGCAAGTTCCACCTTCGCCAGCGCACTGGTCAGGCCCGCATTCTGCTGCGCATAGCGATCAATATCTGCGGCAACCTCTGCGCGGGTCGCAAAGCCCAGCAGCCCGGCAGTGGCCCCATTGATCAAAGGCCAGGCAGGGAAGGCGATGGTGTAGCCCACCCCCCAGATGATGGTCAGGTAGAAGCACCACAGCCACCAGCGCGGCAAGGGGTTGTTCAGCTCCCTTATGCCGTCCCATTCATGGCCGGTGGTGTCTACGCCGGTGGGTTCGTCAATCTCGTGCTGGCTCATGCTGACGGCTCCTTTTCGAAGATAAGTGCCTTGCAGGCGCAGGACGCGCAGTCTTGGGTGCAGGCGGGCGGTGCGTCAGACCCGCGGTCGTCAGGAGCCGGTGTATCATTGCGAAACGGGATATTGGCCGTGTCGCGATGCAGGTCCCGGCTGCCGGGGCGGAAGGCCCAGACGATGGTGCCCAGAAAGAAGATCGTCATCAACAGCAGCACCCAACTGTCTGCCAGCTCGCGCAGGAACGAATAGGTTTCCATGGTCAGCCCTCCTTTAACGGCTTGCATCCGGGGTGAAGGTGGAGAAATCAACGAGCGTGCCGAGCATCTGCAGATAGGCCACCAGCGCGTCCATCTCGGTGATGCCGGGTTCCCCGTCGAAGTTGGAGACGACCGCGCCGGGGTAGCGTTCCACCAACGCGTCCCAATCCGCGTCCGGGTCGGCCTGCACCGTGAAATCCGCACGCGCGGCGGCGATCATCTCATCCGTGTAAGGCACGCCCACGAAGCGGTGCGTCTCCATCAGGTCCTGGACATATTCGCCGTCGATCCGGCTGCGCGCCAGGAAGGCGTATTTCGGCATGATCGATTCCGGCACGACAGATTGCGGGTCCATCAGGTGATCCACATGCCACTGGTCCGAATAGCGCCCGCCCACCCGCGCCACATCCGGCCCGGTGCGTTTGGAACCCCATTGAAACGGGTGATCATACATCGATTCCGCGGCCAGCGAATAATGGCCGTATCGCTCCACCTCGTCGCGCATCGGCCGGATCATCTGCGAATGGCAGGTGTAGCACCCCTCCCGGATGTAGATGTCGCGCCCCGTCAGTTCGAGCGGGGAGTAGGGCCGGACGCCTTCCACCTTCTCGATCGTGTTCTCAAGGTAGAAAAGCGGCGCGATCTCGACGATGCCGCCGACGGTGACCACGGTGAATGAGGCGATCAGCAGCAGGGTCGGGCTGCGTTCGAGGATTTCGTGCTTGGTCAGAATGGCCATGTCAAACGCTCCTTACTCTGCCGGGGTTGCCGCTTGGGGCAGGCGAGTGGTCACCCGTTCGCCGCCCCGGATGGTCATCCACATGTTCCACACCATGATCAGCCCGCCTGCGAGATAGAGCACCCCGCCCAAACCACGCACCACATACATCGGGAACTTGGCGGAGACCGTGTCAGCGAAGGAGTTGACGAGGAAGCCCTGCGCATCAACCTCGCGCCACATCAGCCCCTCCATGATGCCGGTCACCCACATTGACGCCGCGTAGAGCACGATGCCGATGGTAGCCAACCAGAAGTGCCAGTTGATGGCGCTCATCGAATACATCTGCGCCCGGCCCCACAGCTTTGGCGTCAGGAAGTAAAGCGCGCCAAAAGTGATCATCCCGTTCCAGCCCAAAGCCCCGGAATGCACGTGGCCGATGGTCCAGTCTGTATAATGGCTGAGCGAGTTGACGGCCCGGATGGACATCATCGGACCCTCAAAGGTCGACATTCCGTAGAAGGCGAGGCTGACGACCATCATGCGGATGATCGGGTCGGAGCGCAGCTTGTCCCACGCGCCCTGCAGCGTCATCAGCCCGTTGATCATGCCGCCCCAGCTAGGCATCCACAGGATGATCGAGAACACCATGCCAAGCGTCGACGCCCAATCCGGCAGCGCGGTGTAGTGCAAATGGTGCGGCCCCGCCCAGATGTACAGGAAGGTCAGCGCCCAGAAGTGGATGATCGACAGCTTGTAGGAATAGACCGGGCGGCCCGCCTGCTTTGGCACAAAGTAATACATCATCCCCAGAAAGCCCGAGGTCAGAAAGAACCCCACCGCATTATGGCCGTACCACCATTGCGTCATGGCATCCTGCACGCCGGCAAAAAGCTGCACCGATTTGGACCCCCAGATCGACACCGGGATCGAGATGTTATTGACCACATGCAGCATGGCCACGGTGACGATGAACGACAGCAGGAACCAGTTGGCCACGTAGATATGCCGCTCCTTCCGGGTGAAGAGCGTCCCCATATAGACGGCAAGGAATGACAACCACACGACGGTCAGCCACAGGTCGACATACCATTCGGGCTCCGCATATTCCTTGGATTGCGTGGCCCCCAGCACATATCCGGTGGCGGCCAGCACGATGAACAGGTTGTAGCCCCAGAAGACAAACCAGGCGAGGTTGCCGCCCCATAGCCGCGCCCCGCAGGTGCGCTGCACGATATAGAATGACGACATGATCAGCGCGTTGCCCCCGAAGGCAAAGATCACCGCCGAGGTATGCAAGGGCCGCAGCCGCCCGAAATTGGCAAAGGGCTGCGCCCAGTCCAGATTAAGCGCCGGGAAAGCCAGCTGGAACGCGATGACCACGCCCACCAGAAACCCCACAACGCCCCAGAACCCGGTGGCGATGACGCCCGCGCGCACCACCCCGTCCATATAGCCGCTGGTGTCTGTCACAGGTGCCGGCTCGTCCGTGTGGCGCAGCACCCACAGGAACAACCCGCCCGACACCGCCATGATGATGATCGCATGCACCTGATAGGCCAGGTCCCGGCCCCAATTCGCCGCCAGTGCGGCGAACAGGAAGACCAGCCCCAGCACAATGAGCTTTAGGTAATTCAGCATCCTTTACGTCCCTTCCATTCCAACGCGTGCCAGGGGCTCCGCGTGACCTGTTCGTGAGGGTGGTTGTGGCGCAGCGCGCGGCCCCGCGCTTTGATCTGTGTCAAGAAGCGGGGGCACGGCGTTTTCCGCGGGCAATTGAGCCAGATCAAAGCGGGGCCGAGCCGGTCGTGCCACCGTCAGACCATCTCAACCGGAGGACCCAGACATGACCTATCGCAGCATCGCGACGATCCTGAACGACCCGCTGACCGCAACAGATATGCTCGCATTCGCCATTCAGGCCGCGCGCCAATGGGGGGCGCATCTGCATGTGCTGTGCACCGGCATCGACAGCACCGACCCCGGCTTCTACTACGCCGGCGCGCAGGCCATTGCCGTCCAGCAAAATCTGGAGGTGGCACAAGGGGACGCGCAGGCATTGGAGGGGATCGCGCAGGACGTCCTAAGGAACGAGGACATCTTGTGGGACCTTGAGGCGGTCACCCTGATGGCCGGCGGCATCGGGCCATTTCTGACCGATCACATGCGTTTCTTTGACCTCGCGATCCTGCCTTTACCCTACGGGGAGGGGCGCAGCTTCGTCGACGTGTCGGGGTTCGAGGCTTGCCTGTTCGGCGCTGACATTCCCGTTCTGGTGGCGCCTGCGGGCGCGCAGATGGGCCGCGGTTTGAGCCGGATGATGATCGCTTGGGATGACGGGGCGGAAGCGCTGGCCGCCGCGAAGGCCGCCCGACCTCTGGCCAGCGCCGCGCGGCTTTGCGAGATTTGCATCATCAACCCCGACCGGCACGGGCCGGACCGTTCCGACCCCGGCGGGCGGCTGGCGCAGCTGCTGTCACGCGAGGGCGCGCATGTCGAAGTTACCGTGATGGCCCGCAACCAAGACGCGATTGCGGCGCAATTGCTGCAGCGCGCGGGCGAGACGGGGGCCGATTTGCTGGTCATGGGGGCCTACGGCCATTCCCGGCTGCGTGAGGCCGTTATGGGGGGCGTCACCAGATCGGTGCTGCGCGACGCCTCGCTGCCCGTCCTGATGGCGCGGTGAGCGCCTGCGTATCAGCCGTCGCCGGCCTCCGCTTTCAGCGCGGCAACATCAGGGATGATCACCCCGCGCTTGCCCTCCAGCCGGATCACGCCATCGGCCTTCAGCTTGGAGAACTGGCGGCTGACCGTTTCCAAGGTCAGCCCCAAGTAGTCCGACATCGCCTCGCGGGTCAGGGGCAGCGCGATCCGGCTGCCCGCGCCCATTGCCGCAACCCCGGGTGCCACCGTGCGCCGCTCGATCAATAGCAGGAAGCTCGCGATCTTTTCGCGCGCGGTCTTGCGGCCCAGAAGCACCATCCAGTCGCGTGCGGCGTCCAGCTCGTCCAGCGCCATTTCCAGCATCCGTTGCGCAATATGCGGCGTGTCCTCGACCAGCTTTTCAAATTCATTCCGGCGAAAACAGCACAGCGTCACATCCGTCACCGCGGTGACGTCGTAAAGCGCCTGATCGCGGCCCGGCCTGCCAATAAAATCCGACGGCAGCAGCAGCCCCACGGTCTGCTTGCGCCCATCCTCGGTCAGCCGCTCAATCGTGGCGGTGCCCGAGACGAGCGAGGCCACAAACTCCATCCGGTCGCCGCTCCACATGATGGGCTGGCCGGCCTCAAAACTGCGATAGTATTTGATCGCCTCCAGCCGCGTCAGCTCATCCGCATCACAGCTGGCGCAGACCGCCCGGTGTCGGATCGGGCAGCTGCTGCAATTCTCGCTGGCAAGGAACAGGGTTTCCATGCGCTCAGACCATCACAGGCGGGCCATTTTCACAAGGCATTGGCGCAAAACCTGCCCTTCGGCCGCGGTGAAGCCAGCCATCAGGTCGCGGTCAAACCGGGCCGCCGCCCCGCACAGCTCGTCAAATGCCGCGCGGCCCGCAGTCGTCAGCTCCAGCGTTTCGTTACGGCGGTCGGCCGCTTGGGTTTCGCGGGTCAGGAAACGCTTTAGCTCCAAGGCTCGCACGGCACGGCTGACCTTGGTTTTGTGCAGCCCCGCGCGGTCACAAATCTGTTTGGCGGTGATGCCCCCGAAACGGCCGATATGGAACAGCACCCGCCATTCGGTGCGCAGCATGCTGTAGCGGGATTTGTAATACCGCTGGAACTCAAGGCTCGACCGGTCCGCTGCCTGATTAAGCAGATAGGGGAGGAAATGCTGGATATCGAACTCGTCATCGCGGGCCATGGCAATCGAAATACCCCTTGTTAGTTACAAAAACAACTATTAGCCCGTTCACATCTGGTTGGGAGATATGAGATGAACAAGACAACGCCCGCGCCACGGATGAAAATCGCCCCGACGCCCAATGGCACGCATGAAGGCTACATGCCCGGCTTCGGCAATGATTTCGAGACAGAGGTGCTACCGGGCGCGTTGCCGCAGGGCATGAACTCCCCCCAGAAGGTGAATTACGGCCTCTATGGGGAGCAGCTATCGGGCACCGCCTTCACCGCGCCGTCGCATCAGAATGAACGCACGTGGTGCTATCGCATTCGCCCCTCGGTCAAGCACACGCACCGGTTTGAAAAGATCGACCTGCCCTATTGGAAATCCGCGCCACTGGTGGCCCCGGACGTGACCTCCCTGGGACAATACCGCTGGGACCCGGTGCCCCATTCCGACACCCCGCTGACCTGGCTGACCGGCATGCGCACCATGACGACGGCGGGCGATGTGAATACGCAGGTGGGCATGGCCAGCCACATCTATCTGGTCACCGAAAGCATGGTGGACAGCTACTTCTATTCCGCCGATAGCGAGCTGCTGGTCGTCCCCCAGGAAGGCCATCTGCGCTTTTGTACCGAGCTGGGGGTGATCGACGTCGCGCCGCAGGAAATCGCCCTGATCCCACGCGGTCTGGTTTACCGGGTGGTGGTGCTGGAGGGCCCAGCTCGCGGCTTTGTTTGCGAAAACTACGGCCAGAAGTTCGCGCTGCCGGGGCGCGGGCCGATTGGCGCCAATTGCATGGCCAACCGGCGGGATTTCAAAACGCCTGTGGCTGCTTTTGAGGACCGGGATGTCGCCTCAACCGTCACCGTCAAATGGGCCGGCCAGTTTCATGAAACGCGCATTGGTCACTCGCCGCTCGACGTGGTGGCATGGCATGGCAATTACGCGCCCTGCAAATACGACCTGCGCACGTATTGCCCTGTTGGCGCGGTGCTGTTTGACCATCCTGACCCCTCGATCTTTACGGTGCTGACCGCGCCAAGCGGGGTGGAGGGGACGGCCAATATCGACTTCGTGCTGTTCCGCGACCGCTGGATGGTGGCTGAAAACACGTTCCGCCCGCCCTGGTACCACAAGAACGTCATGTCGGAACTGATGGGCAACATCCACGGCATCTACGACGCCAAACCGAAAGGTTTTGTGCCGGGCGGCATGAGCCTGCATAACATGATGCTGCCGCATGGGCCGGACCGGAACGCCTTTGAAGGCGCGTCCAACGCCGATTTGAAGGCCGAGAAGCTCGAAAACACCATGTCCTTCATGTTCGAGACCCGGTTCCCGCAACACCTGACGCCTTTTGCCGCGAAGGAGGCGCCGTTGCAGGACGACTATATCGACTGCTGGGCGGATCTGGAGAAGAAGTTCGACGGCACGCCGGGGGCGAAATGAAGGTTGCCTCGCTGACGCAGGGGCGGGACGGGCGGCTGGTTGTGGTCTCGGACGATTTGCAAAGCTACCGCCCGGCCTCCGACCCGACCTTGCAGGCGGCACTGGACTTTGACCGGCTGAGCGGCACCGGGATGGCGCAGGCTTTAGATCTGAACAAATGCACGGCCCCCCTGCCCCGCGCCTATCAGTTCCTCGACGGGTCAGCCTATGTGAACCATGTAGAGCTGGTCCGCCGCGCGCGGGGCGCGGAGATGCCCGGCAGCTTCTGGACCGACCCGCTGATGTATCAGGGCCTGTCCAGCTTTGCCGGGCCGCATGACCCCATCCGCGGGGAGGTCGCCTGGGGCATTGATTTCGAGGCGGAGGTCGCCGTGATCACCGGCGATGTGCCTCCGGGCGTCACCGCGACGGAGGCGCCAGGCTATATCCGCTACGTGATGCTGCTGAACGACGTATCGCTGCGAAACCTGATCCCGGCGGAGCTGGGCAAGGGGTTCGGCTTCGTGCATTCCAAGCCCATCAGCGCCTGCAGCCCGGTGGCCGTCAGCCCCGACGCGCTGCCCGGCTGGGACGGGCGCAAGCTGAACGGTGTGCTGCATGTTGACCTGAACGGCGCGGCGTTCGGGCGGGCGGATGCGGGGGTCGACATGACCTTTGATTTCGGCGACCTGATCGCCCATGCCGCCAAAACGCGCGCCCTCCCGGCGGGCACGGTCGTAGGCTCTGGCACAATATCGAATAAGGACAAGGGCGGCCCCGGCTGGCCCGTCAGCGAAGGCGGCAGGGGATATTCCTGCATTGCCGAACAGCGGATGATCGAGACCATCCAATCGGGCAAGGGCAAGACCCCCTTCCTGCAAGATGGCGACCACGTAGAGATCTGGATGGAGGACGCAAAAGGCGCCTCCATCTTCGGCAAAATATCCCAGAAGGTAGAAGTAACATGACCAAGGCATTCGCGTCCCAGGGCGACATGGCGGAGAAGAAAATCACCTTTGACGAGGTGGGCCGCGATCTTTGGGCCTTTACGGCGGAAGGCGACCCCAATTCCGGCATCATCATCGGCGATGACAGCGTCATGGTGGTCGAGGCGCAGGCCACGCCTCGTTTGGCCGAGAAGGTGATCGAAAAGGTCCGCTCGGTGACCGACAAGCCGATCAGCCATCTGGTACTGACCCATTATCACGCGGTGCGGGTGCTGGGGGCCTCCGCCTATGGGGCGGGACAGATCATCATGGGCGACGCCGCCCGCGCCATGGTGGTCGAACGCGGGCAGGAGGATTGGGACAGCGAATTTCAACGCTTCCCGCGCCTTTTTGAGGGGCATGAAAGCATCCCCGGGCTGACCTATCCGACAACGACGTTTTCCGACGCGATGACGGTCTATCTGGGCAACCGGCGGGTGGACCTGTACCACCCCGGCCGCGCCCATACGGCGGGCGATATCGTGATCCATCTGCCGGACGAGAATGTCATGTTCACCGGCGACATCGTCGAGGACCGCTCCGCCTGCTATTGCGGCGACGGGCATTTCGCCGATTGGGGCGATACGCTCGATGTCATCAAAGGGTTCGAGCTGGACGCCATTGCCCCTGGCAGGGGCGGGGCGCTGGTGGGGCGTGAGGTGGTGAACCGCGCCATCGAAAGCACCCGCGATTTTGTCTATTCCACCTATGCCCCTGCCGCGCGGGTCGCGGCACGCGGCGGGTCGCTGAAGGAGGCATGGGACGCCGTGCGTGCCGAATGTGACCCGAAATTTGCCGATTACGCCATTTACGAGCATTGCCTGCCCTTCAACGTCGCCCGCGCCTATGACGAGGCGCGTGGGATCGACACGCCCCGCATCTGGACCGCCGAGCGGGACCTGGCGATGTGGGCCGCGCTGCAGGGCTGAGCCGCGTGAACGCGATCTTCGACACCCCGCTTTACCCCTACGCCCGCAGCCCCGATCAGGACCAGCTTGCACGGCGCAAGGTGGTGGTGGTGGGGGCGGGCCCCGTGGGGCTGGCGCTGGCGATTGACCTGGCGCAGCGCGGCACGGAGGTGGTCGTCATCGACGACAATGACCGCGTCTCCACCGGCAGCCGCGCCATCTGCTTTGCCAAGCGCACACTGGAGATCGCCGACCGGCTGGGCTTGGGCGAGGTAATGGTCGCCAAAGGCGTGCAATGGAGCGTCGGCAAGGTATTCTTCGGGGACGGGCAGATTTACGGCTTCGATCTGCTGGCAGAGGACGGCCATAAGCACCCTGCCTTCATTAACCTCCAGCAATATTACGTCGAACAGATGCTGGTCGCTCGCGCGTTGGAGCTTGAGACCGAAGGCGCGCCGATCACGCTGCGGGGGCGCAACCGGCTGCTCTCCCTCACGGCGCAGGACGATCACGTCGCGCTGCAGATCGACACGCCCGAGGGGGCGTATGCGCTGGAGGCTGACTGGGTGGTTGCCTGCGATGGTGCCCGCTCCCCCACACGCGACATGATGGGGCTTGGCTTTGATGGGCGGGTGTTCGAGGACAATTTCCTGATCGCCGACGTCAAGATGAAGGCCGATTTCCCGACAGAGCGGTGGTTCTGGTTCGAGCCGCCTTTTGAAGGCGCGGGGCAATCTGCACTGCTGCACAAACAGCCTGACGACGTCTGGCGCATCGATTTCCAGCTGGGGTGGGAGATCGACCGCGAGCGAGAGCTGGACCCCGCCCGCATCCGCACCCGCGTCGACGCGATGTTGTCCAGCCAAACGGGTGAGGTGCCCGACTACGCCCTGGAATGGACCTCGATTTATACTTTCCAATGCCGCCGCATGGAACGGTTCCGCCATGGCAGGGTGCTTTTTGCCGGCGACAGCGCGCATCAGGTCTCCCCCTTCGGGGCGCGCGGGGCCAATTCAGGTATTCAAGACGCCGAAAACCTTGCCTGGAAGCTGGACCTGATCTGCAAAGGGGACGCCGGTGACGCCCTGCTGGACAGCTACGCGGCGGAGCGGGAATTTGCGGCGGATGAAAACATCCTGAACTCCACCCGCGCCACCGACTTCATGACCCCGAAAACCGAGATCAGCCAGATTTTCCGCAACGCCGTGCTGGATCTGGCGGCCCGCCACCCTTTCGCCCGCCCGCTGGTCAACTCCGGCAGACTGTCCGTGCCCTGCAGCTACGAAGGCTTCCCCCTGTTCGGCCCCGACGCGCTTGGCGGGCCTGCCCCGTCCCGCCCCGGCGCGGCTTGCCCCGATGCGCCAGTGGGTGACGGGTATCTGCTTGAAAAACTGGGCGGTGACTTCGTATTGCTGAGCCTTGGCGGGGCGCCCGTCTCGCTGGACACCGGTGCCCTACCCTGCCGCCCGCTTCATATCGCGCAGCCGTCCGAAGCGCTGCGCCAGCGCTATCTGGGCGATGCGCCTCAGGCGATCTATCTGATCCGCCCCGACCAGCATATCGTCGCCCGCTGGCCTGATTTCAGGGCAGACGCGGTCACGGCGGCGCTGCACCGCTCCATTGGAAAGGTCCCGTGATGGCTCTGACGCTTGATACAAATATCCCCGACCCGGACGGCTTTTACGACGACCTGCTGCGCGCCCATGAGGGGTTGGGCAAGCCCGAAAGCGACGCCCTGAACGCCCGCCTGATCCTTGTGCTTGCCAACCATATCGGCGACCGCAAGGTGCTAAGGGCAGCGCTGCGAGCGGCCAAGGCGGGTGAGCGACCTTAAAAGGCCGTGCCATGGGTTGCCGTGTCGCAGCGAATGAACCTTATCGGCGAGCCTGCAAGTTGACCTTTCAGCGCATGACCAGCTTATGTTGAGCCTGACCGCGTCTCAGCCTGGTTATTGCGCTGACACAGGGGACAGCCCCCGCCGCGCTGGTCGTTGCCAGCATAGGGGTCGTCAGCCTCTTTGAGGCCGTCTACATCGACAAACGCGAATTGAAATGCGCCTGTGTCGGCGGTGACAGCAAGGTGCGCCCTTGGTTTCGTCGCCGCGACCGAAAACCTGATGATGGGTGGCACGGCTATCCGGATGCTGTCAAAGCCGTGACCTAAATCTATTGACCTTCTAGGCGGAGAAGGGTTTACCCTGCAAATAGAAGGAAAAGAGGGCAGCGCCATGAAACACATTCTGTTGGCCACGATCGCCTTGCTATGGGCGACCAGCGCCGTGGCGCATTCCCCGCTGCAGATCACCATACCACAAGATAAGGCAACGGTCGCCGCGGCCCCAAGCGAGGTCAAGCTCACTTTCAAAAGCAAGATCCGGCTGACGCGGGTAACTCTGACCCATGCCGAAAGGGACGAGGAAGATTTGGACCTGAGCGGCTTTCACGGCTTTCTGTCGGAATACGCAATCCCCATGGCCTCCGTCGGGGCGGGTCTTCATGTTATTGAGTGGCGCGGGCTCAGCGATGATGGCCACATCATAAACGGCACATTCAGCTTCACGGTCGCGCAGTAGTGCCAGACATCTGGGGGCTGGCTACAATTGTCGCCACGTTCTTCCTGTACCTCGGGGTGCTGACCTCTGCCGGGACGATCTTTGTCGCCTTGCTTTTTCAGGTCCAGAACATCCGACGTATCGCGGCGGGCTTCGCGCTAGTGGGCTTGGCCGCAACATGTCTGGCCTTCTCGCTCGGCGGCGCCGCTTTGACCGGGGATGTGGCGGGGATGGTGGATGCGGAGATGCTGGGCCTTCTATGGACAACGCAAGGGGGCACGGCGCTGGCCTGGCGGTTGGCGGGCCTGTCCCTTGTGATCCTTGGGTTGATAGGCGGTCGTCTGGGGCTTTGGGTGTCGGGTATAGGCGGTTTCTTTGCCCTATGGTCCTTCGTCACGATCGGGCATGTGCCGGACCGGGACATTTTTTCGCTGAATGTGCTGTTGATGATCCACCTTGTCGCCGCCGCCCTTTGGATCGGCATACTGACCCCGCTAAGGCGGTTGGCTGCCGGGGCACGCTTGTCCGAGACGGCTCTCCTAGGGCAGCGTTTCGGACGCCTGGCCTCCATAGTCGTGCCGCTCTTAATCCTGGCGGGGCTCGTCATGAGCTATGTTTTGGTCGGCTCGGTGGTCGCGTTGATTGGCACAGGCTACGGGCAGGCGCTTATCCTCAAGGTCGCGATCGTCGCCTTCCTTCTGGGCCTGGCGGCCATAAACAAGATGCGTCTGGTGCCAAGGATGCTTGTGGGCGATGAGCGTGCCGTTCGCCATCTTTCACTGTCGATAACGTTGGAATGGCTCGTGGTGGGCGCGATCTTGTCGATGACCGCGATACTGACCTCCGTGCTGTCCCTGCCGCAGTGAGGTTTCATACGGGTTGGCATCACTTTGGGAAACGACGCGTCACTCGGATCACGCCGCGATCCGCATGGAGAACGTCCCGCCAGCTCCACGGCTTAAATGTCCACCTCAATTACCCCGCCCTTTTCCGCTGCGCGGGATTGGCAAAGGATAACGGCCCCCTGCCGTTGCGCCTTTGACAGGACAAAATCGCGGTGTTCCACCTCGCCGGAGATCAAGCCGCATTTGCACACGCCGCAGATCCCGTCAGAACATTTGACGTCCACCTGCACGCCATTTTCTGCCAGCACATCGGTCGCGGATTTGTCGGCGGGTACGTCCAGCATCTTGCCGCTGCGGGCGAGTTTGAGCACGAACGGGTGGTTTTCGTATTCGGGTTGCTCTGGCACAGAGAAATATTCCAGATGCTGAGCGTCCTCGGGGAAACCGGCGCGGGCGGCGGCGTCCATCACGGCGCACATGTAGCGCTCCGCCCCGCAGGTGTAGACGTGCCAGCCAGACTGATAGCCTCCCAGCGCCGCCTCCAGGTCGCAACGCGTCCCCTCGTCGGTGATATGCAGCTGCACCCGATCGGCCCAAGACATGGCGGTCAGATCGTCCAGATACCCCATTTGCCCACGTGACCGGCCCGAATAATGCAGCGTGAAGTCACGGCCTGCGGCGTGCAGCTCATGGGCCATGGCGATCATTGGGGTGATACCAATGCCGCCCCCCATCAGGATGGATTTGCGCGCATCTGGGGCCAGCGGGAAATGGTTGATCGGGCGGGAGATAAACAGCCGCCGCCCCTCGGTAAAGATGCGGTGCAACAGCTTGGAGCCGCCCCGCCCCTCTTCCTCACGCAGGACGCCGATCTGGTATTTCGAGCGATCGGCCGGGTCGCCTGACATCGAATATTGACGCAGAAATTCGGGCGCCACGACAATATCAAGATGCGCGCCCGCCTGCCATGCGGGCAAAGGCGAGCCATCCACCGGGGTGAACTCGTATTTCGTGATGCCCTTGGCCATTTGTTCGGCCTTGGTGATCTGCACCTGAATGACCGGGCTGTCACCGGCGGCAGTGTAGACGTGCAGATGCCCGGTCTCGTCGCGCTCCAAAAGGGATTTGTATTCCTTGGCCGTGACCATCGCCTGATAGGCTTCAATCCCGGCCTCGCGGTCCATGGGGAACGGGTAGGGGTAGGGATGCGGAGCCAGCGGCGCGGGGTAGACGGCCAGCGTCTGGTCTTCGTATTTCAGGTCCAGATCGGTCTGCAGCCCGCGCGCATTCACGGGCTTTGCGGTTGGCCTGTAGCCGCCTGCGTCCGTCAGCTCCAGGTCCCACCACCACTTCTTCACCGGGTTCAGCGACCCGTTGCCCGCCACGTCATCCAGCCGCGCCAAGGCCGGGGCCAGCTGCGGGACGTTCATCGCGGCCCAACGGAACGGCTTTTCCTTGAAGATGCCTTCAAGGTTCCAAGGGCAGGTTTTCATGCAGCGCCCGCACATCGCCCCACCTTCGGTGGTGATGCGGTAGGTCGCGCATTTCTGGCTGTCGGATTTCCAGATCTCGTAACCGTTGAACATCAGCTTCGGCCCGGCCGTGATGGCCCCCGACGGGCATTCACGCGCGCATTTGTTGCAGCTTTCGCAAAAGCGCTGCAGCCCGAAATCGATCGGCTTGTCATGGGCCAGCGGCAGGTCGGTGGTCACCGCGCCCGACTTGAGCCGGGGGCCAAGGAAAGGGTTCAGAATGACCTCCCCAATGCGGCTGACCTCGCCCAGGCCCGACAGCAGCAGCAGCGGGGGCTGCAAAACCTCGCCATCCATAACCGTATGCGCCTTGGCGCTGTAGCCCAGGTTGCGGATTTGCTTGGCGATGACACCGCCCAACAGGGAAAACCGAAGATAGGCGCGCATCGACTGTGCGACCGCGATCCAGTCATCGCCCGACGAGCCCGCCATCGTCTCAAACCCCTGATCAATGATCATGTTGATTGCCTGATCATGCGGCGGCTCGATCACCTCCCCCCGTGCGTCATGGCTGTACCAAGCCCAGTCCGGGCAGCGCGAAATACCGACCGCATCGACGCCCAGCCAGTAGCTGGTAGCCTTGATCAGATCTGCAGCCTCCTGCGGGACGAGCGTGACCTTCTGCGCAGCAGCCTCCCCGTCCTGCAGCAAGACAAATGCGCCGAGCGCGCGGCGCTGCGCGGTCGAAGGCGCGGCCTTGCGCACATAATGCCCGCCCTTGGCCCCATCCTGCAGCGGCTTGCCCATGTCGCCGAACTGCGCGCGGGCGAACATGTCGGTGCGTTTCGGCACGCGGGCGACATGCGGCTCGTCGATATAGGTGGTAGGCACCTCGACCCGCCTGAGCTTTTCAAACGGGTGCGCGCCATCAACGAAACGCCGCTTGGCGAAAGGCACTGCATTCAGCGCCGATTTGGCCGATGCCGTCCCAAACTGCCAGCCAGGCCCGAAGGCTGCTTTGGGCTGGCGCGCCATGGGTTTCAGGGGTTTGTCTGGCGCGATTTTGAAACGGGTGGTCACTGCCGCCAGCCCGAACCGGGTGCCGATATAGGGATGGCTGAGGGTGCCGCCCTCCACCGTGGCAAGCCCCGCGGCCACCGCCAGTTGCCCGAGATCAACGTCGCTGGCTGTGACGCTATGCCCGCGTGCGGGGTAGCCCAGCACGCGCAGGTAATTGGCAATCACAACGGCCGCCTCTGCCGCCAGTAACCCCGCGCGATGCGCCTGCGCGTCCCTGATCCAATCGGTGCCCACCTCCCCCGGTTCGGGGTCGCGGGGGTTCTCGTACAGAAAAACCAGTGCGTGCGTGTGGCCGGTGATGGAGGTCGGCGGGGCCTCCATCGACTCCTTCAGGTCCGCCATGATCAGGTCGATCCCCGATGCCAGCGTCTTGGTCTGGCGCGTGCGCAGGTCATGCGCCAGCCGCGCAACATCGGGGTTCACGAAAGGCGCGCGCAGAACCGCCGTATCCGGCAACGCGCAGCACCCAACCAACGCGGCGTCGGAGAAATAGCCAAAGGCCTTGAGGTGGTTGGCGCGTTCCACCGGATCGGTTGGCGCCTCTGCCACGGCCTTGTTGACCAGCCCGTCGCGGATTGCGTCGAGCATCGCCTGATGCTGCCGCATGGCATTCACGACGGAGCGCGGGTCTGCAGGCCGGTCAAACGTGAGTTGTTCCATCGCTGGCACTGCCGCGAGGTCTGGCACAGTGTCACTGCGCGCCAGTCGCTCCGTCGGGTAGGGGCCCATATGGACGGGGCGGTCCTTGTCGGAGAAAAAGCGCAGCGTCATCGGAAGTTTCGGTCCTGCAAAACGGGGGATCAGTCGGCGCAAGGCTAACCCTATTGCAGCGGGGTGGCCAGCAGGTGGATGCGGTTAGGGCATCGCCGGTTCAATCGCAAACAGCCCCAGCCGGAAGGCTAGCGCATAGACCAGCGTGCCAAGCCATCCGCCTGCGATAAAACCGACCACCGATTGTACCAGAACGCCTTTCGGCGTCAGCTCAGGGACCACTGCAAAGGCAGCAAGCGTCGTCACAAGCACCGTTGCAAAAATCACGGCCCATGCCAGCTTTGCGGCGACCGGGCCCAGCCTTGGGCCGGGGTAGGGTCGCGCCCGGCGGACGGCCCAGGCAGCAATCGCGACAAGCCCCAACAACCCGAATACCCCGCTGCCATATTGCAGCAGTTTGAATACGGGGGCGCCCGCGATTTCTGCCTGCAAGGCGGGCCAGAGCTCCACAAAATAGGCGCCCTGATGGGTGAAGCTGTCCCACAGAATGTGGCTGCCCGCGCCAATGGCGATGCTGACGATGATCCCCCCAAGCCGACCCAGCCCGAGCATGGAATAAGGGCGCTGCATCAGCCGTCCCAGGCTGCCTGGTGCCAATGCGCAAAGGGCGGGGCGCATCAGCCAGGCATAGACCGCCAGCAGCAGCAGGCCCGCCGGGACACCCTCCACCAGCACACCCCAAGCCGAATGCCCGATATTGCCGACGGGCTGCAGGTGCAGGAAATAGGTCAGATCGGGAATGCCCGCACCCACGATCAGCGCGGGCAGGTCCAGCCAGCGGCGCGCCAGATACCACAGCGGAATGACCGCAATCGGGTGCGAAATCGTCAGGGGCATCAGCGGCTAGTCATGGGTGATGAAGCTGCCGCCCTCGGCCAGCCCAAGGTCGTCGGTGGCCTCCGCCGCGATGCGGTCGCGGATGCGCTTGCGGTACACATTGGGGGCCGCGTCAATCGCGATGCGGATGGGTTTGCGGCGTTGCACGCGCTGCTCGGAGGCATGAACGGCCTCCAGAATTTCCTTATCCTCGGCAAAGGCCACCTTGAACATCGCGTCCATCTGGGCGGAGGCATCCTCGTCCCCCAAGGCGCTGTTGCGCAGGTGCATCCAATGGTCAATCGTGTAATCCTCCCGCACGGGGGTCACAAAATGCAGCGCGAAGATGCGCACGCCTTGGCCCCGGTCCTCCTCGGCGCAATTGGCGGCTGCGTCGATGCTACCAAAGTCGATCACCGCCGTCGACGGCATATGCAGGTCGTAATAATGCCACCGGTCGACATTACCCTCGAACCCGCCGAATTTCTGGAAGAACCCCACGGGCGGCGCATCGCGGATCCACCGCCAGGCGGAAATAACCTCGCCGGAGGTAGACACATGCACGGGGACATTCTCGCTGGCCGCGCTGCCAAGGGTCGTGGGGTGCACGAAGCTGACATGCGCGGGGTCCACCAGATTTTCGGCCACGTTGAGGTAGTTCGACCGGATATGCAGCGCCTCGCCGTGATGGGCGTGCCAGCCGGCATCGGAAAACTGCGACAGGTCGAATATCTGCGCCGGATCCGCCCGCTCAGGCGTGCCCATCCATATCCAGACGATGCCGTGGCGCTCCTCCACCGGGAAGGCCTCCACATAGGCGCTTTTGGGGGTGTTCTCCTGCCCCGGCACGCGCACGCATTGGCCGGTGCCGTCAAAGGTCATGCCGTGATAGCCGCATTGGATCGTGTCGCCGATCCGCTTGCCCTTTGACAGCGGCAGCAGCCGGTGTGGGCAACGGTCCTCCAGCGCGCGCAAGGTGCCGCCTTCCTCGCGAAACATCACCAGCGGCTGGCCGGTGATCTCGATGGCGCTGAGCGCCTCGCCGAAGTCGCGCGACCAGCCGGCCACATACCACGCGTTGCGCACAAAACTGGTCATGGGCGTCCCCTTCCGTGGTTGCTGGCCCCGATTGGGGCGCATCAGGGCGCGCTTTGTCAAACGAATTATCCCCCTCAGAAACCGGCTTGACGGGTTTGGCAGAAATATTCGTATACTAACGATGTTGGTAGCCATCGGGAGGGGTCCACTCATGGAGAAACTGGTGATCCGCAATATCGGGCAAATCCTGTCAGGCAAGCTGGAGGAACCGATTTTTGACGGTGACTGCATGGTTGCGATTGACGGCAAGATCAGCGCCTGGGGGGCCGAGAAAGACCTTGATTGCGAGGGGGCCAGCACCGTCGTCGACGCACAAGGCGTGACGCTCGCACCGGGGCTGATCGACAGCCACATCCACCCTGTCGTTGGCGACTACACCCCGCGTCAGCAGCAGCTGCATTGGATCGATTCTACCTTGCATGGCGGGGTAACGACGCTGATCTCCGCCGGAGAGGTGCATATGCCGGGCCGCCCCAAGGATGTCGTGGGGCTGAAGGCCATGGCGATCGCCTCGCAGCGCTGGTACGAGAATTTCCGCCCCTCCGGCGTCAAGGTTCACGCCGGCGCCCCGGTGATTGAGCACGGCATGGTCGAAGAAGATTTCAAGGAGCTGGCCGCCGCCGGGGTCAAGCTGCTGGGCGAGGTCGGGCTTGGCACCGTCAAGGACGGCAAGACCGCGCAGCAAATGGTCGGATGGGCGCGCAAATACGGCATCCAGAGCACCATCCACACGGGCGGGCCGTCGATCCCCGGCTCGGGGCTGATTGACGCGGACATGGTGATCGAGACCGGAACCGACGTGATCGGGCATATAAATGGTGGCCATTCCGCCCTTCCCGATGACCAGATCATCTGCCTGTGCGAAAGCTGCCAATCCGCATTCGAGATCGTCCATAACGGTAACGAGCGGGCGGGCGTTCTAGCGCTCAACACCGCGCGGGAACTGGGCAAGCTGGATCAGGTCATTCTGGGCACCGACGGGCCTGCGGGATCAGGCGTCCAACCCTTGGGCATTCTGCGGATGATCGCCATGCTGTCAGCCTTTGGCGGCGTTCCCGCGGAGCAGGCGTTTTGCTTTGGCACCGGCAACACCGCCCGCCAGCGGGAGCTGGACACGGGGCTGATCGAGGTTGGCAAATGCGCCGATTTCGTGCTGCTGGATCAGGCGCAACACAGCCCCGGAAAAACGATGCTGGAATCGGTTGCGCAAGGCAATCTGCCGGGCGTGGGCATGACCATCATCGACGGCGTCATCCGCTCGGAGCGTAGCCGCAACACCCCGCCCGCGCAACGCCTGCCGGAACGGATAAGCTAGGCTGTCATCAGCAACTTCAGGTGATTTTACGCAGCAGCGCGACGAGACTGCGTTGCTCGGCCCTTGTCAGCGGCGCCAGCGTTTCGTGGGTGATCACGGCACCGCTGCGCTTGAGATCTGCGATCAGGGCCGTGCCGGCAGGTGTCAGCAGGATAATCGACCGGCGCTTGTCGCTGGCATCGGATTTTGAGGCCACCAGCCCCTTGTCCTTCAGCCGGTCGACCACGCCTTTTATCGTGGCCACATCCATCGCAGCCAGCCGCCCCAGCTGGTTTTGCGACACCTGACCCACTTCAGAGATCCGCAACAAGGTGCTGAACTGGGTGGGCGTCAGCCCCTCCACCGCGTGCTTTTGAAAGATGGCGGCGTGGCGCTGGCTTGCCAGACGCAGCAAAAAACCCACCTGATCTTCAAGGCGGTAAGCGATGCCCGCTTCGGCGATATCGGCTTTTTCCATACGGGTCTGGGCCGCGCGCCTTTAGCGCAGCCCGTCTTCCCCTTTCGCCTCGGCATGGGTCAGCCCACCGACCCGCGGCAGGGGCCTGCCGCTATCGGTGACGGCTACGGCGACCATGATCTCCCCCGCGCGGGGGGCGTCGTTCAGGCGCACCTCCATACCGTCGAAATGGCTGCGCACATAGGCCGCGTCCTTATGGCCAAGGGGTACGTCAAGCACCTGACCGGGGCTGCCCATCTTCTTGGATGACGCCACCAGCGCCGCGCCTTTTTCCACCGCAGCCCGCAATGGCGCGCCCAGTTTCGGGTGCAGTATGGCGGCGGCATGCTCCAGCTCGCCATTTTCACCGACCATGGCGGACTTGCCGTAGCTTTCGGCCTCCGCGGGGCTGATTCCAAGCGCATCCACGCATTTCTTGCCCAAAAGCGCGCCCAGCTCCGCGCCGATTTCCATCAGCTCGGTCAGGTCCTCCTCGTAGCGGCCGGCAAAGGGGTTTTCGATCACGGCGACGGCCACCGCCTTGCGCGTTGGCGGCGCGATGGTGCGGCCCATTTCCTGATGCGTTTCCTCGATATTGATCGCGATTTTGCGGATCCTGGCGTTCATCTCAGCCCGTCCTCCCCTTTGATGTCTGCCGCATCCAGCCCGCCCGCGCGATTATGAATCCGCGCCCCAGAGCTCATCACCAGCGCCAGCACCATCTCATTTGCCCGCGGGCAGTCATTACCGCCCACCTCCATCGCATCGAAATGGCTCCGCACGTAGGAGGCGTTGATATGCGTGATCGGAATGTCGAGCCTGCCGCCCACCCCCGTTACCTTCTTTGTCGAGGGCACGATGGCGTTGGAATTGTCCAGAAGCTCGCGCATCGCGTAGCCGCCGGGCGCATGCCAGAGCGCGCCATGCTCAAGCTCCCCCCCCTCGCCGATGATCGCGCCCTTGCCGTAGCCCTGCACCTGATCGGGGCCGCCTAGCATATCAACGAGCTTTTGCGCCATGGAGAGGCCTAAAGGTTTCAGCGGCTCCATGAAGCCCTGGATATCTTCGACATAACGCCCCGCGAACGGGTTCTCAATGATTGCCAACCCCGAGACTCGGCGCAACGAAGTAGCAGGCGCGGGGCCGCCCTCGTGGAAGATTTCCTCGAGCGAAAACAAGGTTTTGCGTAAATTGACGTCAGGCATTCAAAGGGGGCCTTTCAAGTAAAACTGTCCGGGCGCTCCGCGTGGTCATGCGTTGGCCTTGCAGGTACAGCCCGGCGCCCATTATCTGGCCATTCTGGACCATCCGTTCAGCGCGCAAAAGTCCTGAAAGCAAAGCGCATTCGACATCGTCTGCAGAAAGTCGGTCGCAGCGCGTCACCACGCGACGATCACCCAGGTCACTGCTCTCATCCAGCAGCGAGGCAGGCCAGCGTCCAATCCCCTTATGGCCGGGCAGATCAACGCTATTGCCGATGAGGGTCGCTGCCACATCGGCTTGTGCCGCAGTCCGAGCAAGCACGGTAACGCTGTCAGCGATGCCAAGGCTGAAACTGCGCCCATGCCGCCCGCTGGTGGCTATTCCACGGATCAAATCATTTTGGGTGACCTTGACCCAGCCCAGTGTCGCGCCATCATGCCCGTTTATCGCAGTAACCAAGCGGTGCCCACCTGTCACATAGAGCGCTATGTCGCCGCCGTTGTTGACATAGGCGCGGCTTAAATCGGCGGCATCGACCATCGCCGCCAGCACCGCTTGCGCGACGCTGCCGGCAACTGCGGCCATCGGGGTAACGAACTCTGTCCCGGCGTAGGGTTGGGCTGCATTCGCCATGATGCGGGCAATCTGGCCTTTGACGTTTATCCTATTGTTTGAGGCAGGTTCACGCAGCAACGGCATTTCCGCAACCAACTCGAACAGAACAGTTGCAAACCGGGCGCGCGCGGCGGTGAATGCCGCGTCCCGGTCACCATCTGCGCCGATGATCAGGTCAATCGGTCCGTGCTGAAGATGCAGCCGTTTTCCACATGGCAGCAGCTTGGCGACCGGTCCGGTCATTCTTCGGCCCCCTTGTCCCATCGATAATGGCTGGCCGACATCGGGTCATGACCCTGCCCATTCGGAGCCACCCGGCGCAGCCCTTCTGACGTGACATCTTCCACCGGCTGGATTTCATCAACATACCCGCCCAGGGCGCGATAGTCGCTGACCCGAAGGGTGAATTCTACGGGGGCAACCAGCGCCGGGGTCGGCACATAGCCGAAAGACCCCGTGGGCATGTCCAGCACATCAACCATTACCGTGATGCCGCCGCCGGGCCAAACATAGGTCTGCGCGCCCCCGCAGGAGACATGGGTCAGCGCCTCTTTCACCGACCGGGTCAGGCGCACCGGGTTCTCGGTCACCCCTGCCCGCAAACTGCCTCCGGCGCCCGCCATGAACAGCACGGAGCAGACGGAAGGCTCGCAGTTCTCCGCGATCAGCGCGGTGGAGGATTGCAAGGCGGCAGGCATGGGTCGCCGCCGTGGCACAAGATCTTGATCAAGCTCGAAATAATCCGCCTGCTCCCCGGTGGTGGAGACCATCAGCATCCGCATCCCCGGCCGCGCGGTCTTGGCGTTGAAGGGGCCAAGGATGTTCAGCGGCTCCTCGATATCGGTGCCGCCCCATCCCGTGCCGGGTTTTGCCACCTGAAAGTACCGCCCCGGCGTGGAGCGGCGGCCTTTGATCTTGATCCCAGTGGGTGGCAGGTCCAGCTGTTTGCCGGCCTCATGCTCCGACAGAACGCCGGTGATATGGTCGTCAACAACCACCACCTCGTCAACATGGCCGAGCCATTGCCTGGCAAACATCCCGATGGTGGCCGACCCGCACCCCACGCGCATCAGCTTTTCGGTGTCACCATTGATAACAGGCGGCTTGCCGGCCTCGATCACCACATGGGTCGCGGTGTCGCCTTCGCCGATGGTCACGGCGACGGGCTCCCGGTTGCACAGGCTCAGAAGGGCGGCGCAGGTCGCCCGACCCTCAGATTTGGTGCCGCCGGTCAGATGCTCCACCCCGCCAAGCGACAGCATCTTGGAGCCGTATTCCGAGGTCATGACGTGGCCAACCGGCTCGCCTTGGGCATAGACAACATCGCGCTCATGCCCGATGAACCGGTCCGTGTCGATTTTCACCTTCACCCCGCAATAGGAGAAGATGCCCTCCGTCACTACGGTGACCATATCGACGCCTTCAACCTCTTGCGACACGATGAAAGGCGCAGGCTTGTAGTCGGGATAGGTGGTACCCGCGCCCACAGCCGTCACAAAAGGGCGGCCGCCTTGCACGATGTCGCCGTCCCAATCCTGCGCGGCCCCCTCGCCCAGAAACGGGACCAGCTTCTGCGCCGTGCCTTCGATAATGGTAAGCGGGTCCACGCGCACCAGCGCGCCCGCGTGGTTGGCATAACGGTCGCAGGCCCCGGATTTGCCATCAGCGATGTAGCACATGACCGGGCAGGCATCGCAGCGGATTTTCTCGGGCTTGGGGGCGACGCTCATGGGCCAAGCGCCTTGATCGCGGCGCGCACGCGGGCGGGCGTGGCAGGCACCCGCCTGATGCGCGCTCCGGTGGCATGATGGATCGCGTTCAGGATCGCCGGCGCAGTTGGTATCAGCACATGCTCCCCCAACCCTTTGGCACCGTATGGGCCGTGAGCATCCGGTTCCTCGATCAGGATGGAGCGGATTTCAGGCACGTCGCCAATGGTCGGGATCAGGTAGTCATGCAGGTTCTCAGTGCGGCCGGGGATGTACTCCTCCATCAGGGCCATGCCCAGACCTTGGGCGATACCGCCCTCGATCTGCCCTTCGACAAGCATCGGGTTGATCGCCTTGCCCACGTCATGCGCGGCCACGAATTTGACGGGCGTCACGGTGCCAAGGGCCGTATCGACCTCAACCACGGCCAGATGCGCGGCGTAGCCAAATTGCGCGTAGGGCGCGCCCTGCCCGTTCTCATCAAGCGGGGTGATGGGGGGGTCGTAAGTCTCTTCCGCGCGCAGGACGTACCCTTCCGCATCGGCCTCCATCACGGCGCAGTCAAGCCGGTGCTTACCCGCCGCATCCCGCGCCTCGATCCCACCCGCACCAAACTGCAGCACCGCGTCAGGGGCGGCGTTCATCCGGGCCAGGATGGCCTTGCGCAGCGCCTCGGCCGCCAGATGCGCGGCCTTGCCGGACACGAAAGTCTGGCGGGAGGCGGAGGTTTTGCCCGCATCGGGGGTCACATCCGTGTCCGCACCCACCAGCGTCAGCGCACCCACGGGCACCCCCAATGTCGTGGCGAAGATTTGCGGGATTACCGTACCCGCACCCTGCCCGATATCCATTGCGCCCTGGTGCAGCACCAGCGTGCCATCCGCCCGCACCCCGCATTTGATGGTCGAGGGGTTCGGCAGCGAGGTGTTGCCGCAGCCATACCAGCCTGCCGCAACCCCGACGCCGCGCTTTCGGACGAGGTGTTCCGAGTTGAAACGCGCAGCTTCCGCGCGTTCAGCCGCCCACGACGCGCGCAGGCTTTCAAGACAGGGTTTGATGCCCACCCCTTGCGCGAAGACCTGCCCGCAAACGGTCGGCACGCCATTGTCCAACGCGTTCAGAATGCGGAATTCCAGCGGGTCTATGCCAAGTTTGGCCGCAAGCATGTCGAACAGGCTTTCCTGCGCGATGGCCGATTGCGGCACCCCGAACCCCCGAAAGGCCCCGGAGGGCGGGTTATGGGTATGGACCGCCGTCGTGCGCGCCCGGTAATCGGCAATGCGGTAGGGGCCGGAGGCATGGACCGGCACCCGGTTGGCGACGGTCGGCCCCCAGCTGGCATAGGCGCCGGTGTCGAATACCCCGTCAAACGTCATCCCCTGCAACAGCCCGTCACGCCGCGCGCCAATGCGCAGCCGCAGGTCCGACGGGTGGCGTTTGGTGGAGCTTTGCATCGATTCCACACGACTATAGGCAAGGCGCACCGGCTTACCCGTCTTCAATGCGCCCAGTGCCAGATAGGGCTGCACGCTGAGATCAAGTTTGGAGCCGAAACCGCCGCCCACCCCCGTCGGCAAAATGCGGATCTGGCTGCGGTCCATCCCGGTGATCAGCACCAGCGCCTCGTGGTTCATGCCCGGCGCCTGGGTGCAGGCCTGCAGCTCCAACCGGCCCTCCACGATCTGCGCGAAACCGGCTTCGGGCTCGATATAGGCATGCTCCACGAAGCCGCTTTGAAAATGCCCCTCGACCACCACGTCGGCGCCTGCCAAGGCGGCTTCCACGTCGCCGCAGGTCACGTGACCACCGCACATCACATTATCCGCGCGCCCCTCATGCAGTTGCGCGGCGTCGGGCCCGCGGGCCGCGTCGACATCGTGGACCGAGGGCAGCGGCGTCCAGGTGACCGGGAAGCGGGCCGGGTCGAAACGCGCGATCATCTGGGGCGCGCCGATCACAGCCGCGACGGCCTCCCCCCTGAACCGTGCCTCATCCGTGGCGAATACGGGCTGGTCAATGAATTGCGGCAAGACGCCATGCAGGTTGACGCCCGGCACATCGGCGGCGGTCAAGACCGCTTCGACCCCCTCGGTCGCGCGGGCGAATTCTTCCAGATCGCCAAATTCAAACGCCGCGCGCGGATGGGGGGAGCGGATGACAAGGATTTCGAGGCACCCCGCCGGGGCCACGTCATCGCCGAACTGCTCCGCCCCGGTGACCTTGCCCGCCCCGTCGAGCCGCCGGATCGGTTGGCCAACTTTCCCCGCACCGGCCCGAACTTTCGGCGCGGCCCCGCGCACAGCGTCGATGATCTTGCGGTAGCCCGTACAGCGGCAAAGTACCCCGCCAAGCGCGGCTTTGACGTCCTCCTCCGACGGGTCAGCGTTCCGGCGCAAGAGCGCCGTGGCAGAGATCATCATGCCCGGCGTGCAGATGCCACATTGCGCGGCCCCCTGGTCCTGAAAGCTCTCCGCCAGGGCGCGCAGAATGGGATCGGTGGCCTGGCTTCCCGCCAGCGTCTCCACCCGACGCCCCGTTGCCTGATGGACAGGCGTCAGGCAAGCACAGACCGGCGCGCCGTCCAGCAGCACCGTGCAGGCCCCGCAATCGCCCGCGTTGCAACCGATCTTGACATCGCGCGCACCAAGCTGTTCCCGCAGCGCTTGGGACAGCCGGTCGCCGGGGCTGGGAAACGCCTCGACCGTGGCGCCATCCAGCGTGAAGCGGATGCTGTCTATGGCGGGCTTCTTATTCATGCGCGGCCCTGTCGATACGGGCCGCCCGGCGGATGGCGCGGGCGCATTGCTCTGCCACGGCCTCTAGCCGGTAGTCGGCCGGGCCGCGCACGTCGTCAATCGGGCTGAGCCGGGCCAGATCGCCCCCCCCAATGACGAGTTTCGCCGGGTTCGTACCCAGCAATCGCCGTTCCAACCCAACCAGCCGCTGCGCCACGGGCGAGGCCGCGCCAACGGCGACCCGCGCTTCCGCGATATGGCCGCGCGCATCAAGGCCGATCAGTGCCGCGACCATGGTGATGGAGATGACAAGATAGCGGCGACTGCCCAGCTTCTCGAACGCGGTGCCGACGGGGTAGGGCTGCGGCGGGACAAGGATGCCGGTCACCAACTCATCGGGTGCAAGCCCCGTCAACCGCACGCCTTTGATGAACTCCGCCAGCGGCAGCAGCCGATAGCCGCGCGCAGCACTTGCCAGCTCCACCTGCGCATCCAGGATCAAAAGCGGCGGCACCCCGTCAGCCGCGGGCGAGGCATTGCAAAGATTACCCGCGATGGTGCCGGCGTTCTGGATCTGGACGCTACCAACCTCCAACGCCGCATGTTTCAATGCGTCGAAGGCGGGCGGTAGGGGGGCTGCGACAAGCGCGCTCCATGTGGTGGCGGCGCCGATACGGATGTGGCCGTCTGCTTCCTCCGATATGCCGGACAGCCCGGCAATGCGGGTCACATCAAGGTAGAAATCAGGTGCCGAGCCGGGCTGCGCTGAGGGGTAGACATCCGTGCCACCAGCCACAACCTTCCCATCCCCTTGCGCAATCAGCTCCAGGGCGGAGGGCAAGTCTGTGGGGTTGTGGTAAGACACCGGACGCTCTTCCCAATGCGATTGTTTGCACGCAAACGATAAGAGCGTTGCTTTGCCCGAGTCAACGGCGTTGAACGCGCCGGAACCTTTCACCTATTCAGGGCAGGGAAATCCCGCGGCCCCCCAGGCCAGCACGTCATTGACATGCTCTTGCAGCGAATAGGGCGCAGGCTCACGTCCGCCGCCCGGAGTCCATGCCCAGTGCAGGATCAGGTCGTGATCCAGATGGCGGGCGATTTCCAGCGCGTCGCGACCGCCATTGCGCTCCGGATCGCGCAGCTGGGCGCAGATCTCGGGGCTGGTCTTGCCAAACCACGCAGCCTCAACCGGGGGCAGCATCCAGGCCATCGACACTTGCGGCGCGGCATGGGGGACGTCATTCAGCCCCTCGCGCTGCGCGTGGCAGGTGGCGCAGGCCAGCGTCTCCGCCCCGATCCGGCTTTCGCCAGCGTTGATATTCATCCCGTGCGGCCGGGTACGGCCATAGCTGGGGCCAGACCACATCGGCCGGTTATCAGCGCCCACATGGCAGTTGGAGCAGCGCGGGTGCGACGTCACCTCGAAGATGCGACCCCACGCTTGCAGGCCCTCTTCCGCCGTGACGGAGCCTTCGGCCGGCGGGGAAAGCACGACATTCTCCCCCTCCTCAGCTGCGAGCACGGGGGCGCATAGGATCAGCGCGGCGACACCCAACCAAGCCGCCCGCATCAGACGAAATCCATGAATTTGTTGAACGGCATTGCGCGCAGCCTTTGCCCTGTGGCGGCAAAGATCGCGTTGGCCAGGGCAGGTGCGGCGGGCGGCACGGGCGGCTCGCCAATGCCACGAATTTTGCTGGCATTTTCCAGCCCGCGCGTCTCGATCACCGGGCATTGGTAGAGCCGCATCGCCTCGTGCGCGTGGTAATTGCTCTGCTCAGCCATACCGTCCGAATAGGTGATCTCGCAATTGATCGCGTGACCCAGACCCCAGATCAGCCCGCCTTTCATCAGGTTGTCGAAATTGACCGGGTCCACGACGGTGCCGACATCGGCGACAACATAGGCCCTGTCCATGCGGATGCCCTGCGGGGTGGCGGTGACCTCGACGACCTCAGCCGTGGGGACACCAAAACTTTCGACGAGCGCGATGCCCCGGCCCCGCCCCTCGCGCAGGGGGCTGCCCCAGTTCGACATCTCCCCAATGGTCTCCAGCACCTTGCGGTGCACCGGGTTGTTGACGAGACGCAGGCGTTCTTCCAGCGGATCAAGGCCTGCGGCGTGGCACAGCTCGTCCATGAAGCTTTCGCCGAAGAACCCTTGTGTGGAGGCCCCAACGGAGCGCCAGGAGCTTGTCGGCGCAAGCTCCGGCACGCGGTAGGCGCGCATTCGCATATTGGGTACGGCAAAAGGCATGTTCCACAGACCCGCCGCGATCTGGCTGTCGGCCCCCGGCATGGGCTGGCCCAGCCGGCCCGCCTGCGAGGTCGATGACGACACGGTCGCCACTTGCGCGTCATAGGTATCGATGCCGGCCCCCGAGACCGCGCCGCGCATGCGCGCCATGCCGATCTGGCGGGGGAAGTCATGGGCAAAATCTTCCTCCCGGCTGAAGGTCAGTTTGACCGGTACGCCCGGCATCTGTTTGGCGATCTCGGCACAGGTCAGGATGTTTTCGAACTCCAGCCGGTGGCCAAAGCTGCCGCCGATAAATTCGTTGTGGAAGATCACTTTCTCCGGGTCGTCCAGCCCCAAAGCCTCCGCCACTTTCATCTGCACGAAGCGTTGCAACTGGTGGCCCGCCCAGACCTCCGCCCCGTCCGCGTCGACGCGAATCGTGGCGCTGATTGGCTCCAACGGAGCGTGCGCCACGTAGGGCGCGCGGTATTCCGCCTCAACCACCTGCGCGCCGTCCAGCGCGGCCTCCACATCGCCGTCATGGCGCCATTCGGCGTCAAGCCGGTCCTCGGTGAAGCTATCAGCCACAGCCTGCCAATGGCCGTCCATCTCGGACGGATAATGGGCGGAGCCCCAATCGAAACTGATCGCGTCCACGGCCTGAAAAGCCCGCCAGGTGTTGTCGGCAATCACCGCCACACCAATCGGCCCCCGACGGGAGGTCATGGCCCCATCCGCGTCCTTCGACCAGATCAGCCCTTGCACCTCGACGACCTTCTGGACGCCGCGCATGCCCTCGGCGGCGCTGGCGTCATATCCCCGCATCTCGCCACCCTGGCGCGGGTTGAAACGGATGGCGGCGTGGACCATGCCGTCGATTTCTCGGTCGATGCCATAGGCCAGCGTGCCGGTCGATTTCGGCACAATGTCGGAGCGGGTCATGGGCTTGCCGATCAGCCGCCACTGGGACGGGTCGCGCAGGGTCACGTCGGCCACGGGCTCGATCTTGGCAGCGGCCTCCGCCAGGTCTTCATAGCGCAGCTCGGTGCCGTCCGGCAGGATCACCCGGCCGCGTTCGGTTTTCAGCTGCGCCACATCGACGCCACTGACGTTGGAGGCCGCGCGCTTCAGCGTCTCCCGCGCCACCGCGCCTGCCATGCGTAGCTTGTCGAAACTGTCGGGCATGGTTGAAGAGCCGCCCGTGCCCATCACGCCGATCACCTTGACCACGGCCCCCAATGCGCCGCGCACCGTGCGGGCGGTCAGGCTTTCGTCAAAGGACATGAATGGGGCGATTTCAGCAGCGGCGGCAGTGTTGTAGTAGGCCGCACTCGGTTCGCCAAAGCTGATCCGGACCTGCTCCAGCTCCACATCCAGTTCCTCTGCGACAAGGGCGGCTTGGCTGGACTGCGCCCCCTGCCCCTTATCCGCGTGTGGTGCGATGATCGTGACGGCCTCGGACGTGACCTTGACGAAGGGATTGAACGCGGCTTCCCCCTCCTTCAGGCCAGCGGCCAGCGGGTTGTCATGCGGTTTGCGGACGACATAGGCCCCGAAGGCCACGCCCCCCAGAACAGCCACGGAGCCTACAAGAAAGGCACGGCGGCCAAAGGTTTTCAAACGTCCCATGGATCAGGCCTCCTGCAGCTTGGTGGCGGCGGATTTAATCGCGGCGCGGATACGCGGGTAGGTGCCGCAGCGGCACAGGTTGCCGCTCATCACCGCGTCGATATCGCTGTCAGACGGCTCAGGGTTAAGGTCGAGCATCGCGGCGGCCTGCATGATCTGGCCTGACTGGCAGTAGCCGCATTGGGCGACCTGCTCTTCAACCCAGGCCTCTTGGACAGCGTGCATGGCGGCGGGGGTGCCAAGGCCTTCAATGGTGACGATCTCCGCCCCGTCGGCGCTGGCGGCGGTAACCTGGCAGCTGCGCACGGCCAGCCCGTCCATATGAACCGTGCAGGCGCCGCATTGCGCGATGCCGCAGCCGTATTTCGTGCCCTTCAGTCCCAGCTCGTCACGAAGAACCCATAGAAGCGGCATATCCGCCTCGACATCAACGTCGCGTATGTCGCCATTCACCGTGATTTTCATGGGGCCTCCAATCCAATTTGTACAAATTGTCAGTTTCAGTCTAATTGACAGGCGCATCGCCTTGGGTCAAATGGTTTGTGATGAACGCACGAACCGATAAAATGGTCGCAGCCGCGCAGGTGATGTTTGCGCGCTACGGCTTCACCAAAACCACCATGGCCGATATCGCCAAGGAGGCAGGCGTCGCCCGGCAAACGCTGTATAACACCTTTCCGGGCAAGAACGATATTCTGAAAGCCGTGGTGCGGCGGGCGATTGAAGATACGATGGCGGCGGTCGACGCGGCCTGGGGGCAGGCGGACAGCCTTGATCAGCGGCTGGAAGCCTTTCAGCGGTTCGGCCCGCTTGGCTGGTTTGACGCGGTGCGCGCGGCCCCTGATTGGGCGGAACTGGCGGACGGTCTGCATGCGGCGGCCAGCGAGGAGTTGGAGGCCGCTGACGTCGCATGGAAGGCGCGTCTAAGAGCGCTTTTCGCGCAGAACGCGCCGGGCGTCGCCGCCGAGGACGTGGCGGAGTTCTTCTATTCCAGCAGCATCAACGCCAAATACGGGGTCTCGGACCGCGCCCGGTTGGTGCAACGTTTGGACACCATCCGGGCGGCGACACTGGCCCTAATCGCGAACCAGAAGGCGGCTGGCTAAGAGACGCAAAAAGGCCCGCAAATGGCGGGCCCTTTAACCAGCAGAATTGCGGAAGATCAGTTCAGATGCGCGCGCAGCATCCAGGCGAATTTCTCATGCACCTGCCCGCGCGCAATGCACAGATCTTCGGTCAGGTTGTCATCCTGCGCGGCAGCGGTCTCACCGGCATTAGCCAGGGTGCGGGCCAGCGTCTCCTGCGCGGTGAGCATGGCGGCGATCATCTCTTTGTCGGTGGCGTGGCCGTCATGCTCTTCCACCTTGGAGCGTTTGACCATTTCAGCCAACCGACCCTCCGCATGGCCGCCAAGGGCGCGCACCCGTTCGGCAAGGTCGTCCTGACCCACGAAATGATCCTCGTAAATCGTCTGAAACAGCGCGTGCAGCTGGCCAAAAGCCATGCCCGTCACGTTCCAGTGGAAATTCTGCGCCAACATCGTGGTTACTGCGGTCTCCGCCACGGATTGGTTCAGCGCGTCCACGATTGCAGCGCGTGCGTTGCTTTCCAGAGCTTCAGCAGTTTGGGTCATCTTATGCTCCTAAAATCTATGAGCGCGGCTGTCAGCACCGCGCTTTCCCACCTAACTTAAGGGGTCGGTCCCAGGTTCCAAGATCAATTTAGAATAATTCTAAAACTATGCAAGGCGTGCCTCCTTCTATCAAGCCGGCCACCCCGCCCCGACGCCTTACGCCGATGTCAGAAGCGCTCGGTAAGCGGCGATGGCATCAGCGATGTCGGTGTAATAGGTCAGCTCCCCCGCTTCGAGCAGGATGCCCTGTTCGCACATGCGGCCCAGCAGTTCGAGGGAGTGGGAGACGACAATCGCACCCGCATTCTGCATCCGCTCCGCAAAGACCCGCTCGCTTTTCTGACGAAACTCCGCATCCCCGACGGAGGTAACCTCGTCCACCAGATAGGTATCGAACTGGATCCCCATAGACGCGCCAAAAGCCAGCCGCGACCGCATGCCCGAGGAATAAGTGCGGAACGGGGCATGAAAATGCGGGCCCAGATCAGCGAAATCCTCCACATAGGCGACAAGCTCGTCGGTATCGACGCCGTAGATGCGGGCAACAAACCGGATGTTTTGCGCGCCTGTCAGCTCCCCATGGAAGCTGCCGCCAAAACCCACGGGCCAACTGATGGAGCCTGTGGTCCGTATCTCACCGCTATCAGGTGTATCAGCCCCCGCAATCATCCGAAGGAGGGAGGATTTTCCCGCCCCATTGCGCCCCAGCAGCCCGATGGAGACGCCGGCCGGCAAGGTCGCCGTGATGCCGTTGGAGACCACCTTGCGCTGACCCGAGACATGGAACGACTTCTTCAGGTCGATCAGCTCGATCATCGTCTATCTGCGGTCCTTGATGGAGTAATAGACCAGCGCCAGCACGCACCAGCCGAGAAAACACAGCGCAAAAACCATCATGCTGGTCAGGTAGCGGCGGGGGAATTGCGCGGCCTCGGCCAGGGTTGGTTTGATATGCGGAGCCAGATAGCGGCTTTGGCGCACCGCGTCGGCCAGCTTGGCCTCATAGGCGCCGCGGGCAGCCAAGTAGGCCTCTTGCGCGAAGGTCAGGTCAACCGATAGCCGCTCAAACTCGCTGACCAGGCGGGTAAAATTCTGCTCCCCCGCGCCCGGTCCGCTGGACGCACCGAACTTGCGCCGCTCATCAGCAATACGCGCCTCGATCACGTCGATCTTCCGCTCGGCCTGGGTCACCCGCGGGTCGGTTTCCCGCGTGGTTTCGCGCAGTAAGTCCAGCTCGATCAGCGCGTCGGAATATTGTTGCTGCAAGGCGTTCAGCAGCCCCGTTTGCACACCCAGTTCCATATTCGGGTCGATGATGTTGTTTACAGCGCGGAACTCAGTCACTTCCTGTCGGATATCGCGCAGTGCGTTTTGAGAGGCCAGAAGCTCGTCCAGCGCGTATTTCGTGGTGTCCAGCCGGGCGATCTCGGTCAGCTCGTTGATCACAAGCGTGCTTTCATCCAGGATCGCCTGCCCGATCTGGCGGGCTTCTTCCGGGGTGAAGGCCTTTACCCGAATTTCTATCATCCCGTTACCGGCATCATAGAAAATTTGGACCATCCGGCTCCAGTAAGCAACCAGATCTTCAATCGTGCCACCGGGGTGATACCGGAAGATGAAATCCCCTTCCGGGCGGGCATAGATCTCGCGCAGATCAATGTAGCTATCAATCTTTTCAACAAGTTGCTGGCTTTGAATATATTCGTAAAGAATGTCCGTATCGGAAGAGCTACCCGTTGAAAGTCCGCCGAGCCCGCCCAGAAGGTCGATGGCCGATTGGCTGTCTTCGGCGCGGACCGAAAATCCGAGTGTGGAGGCATATTGGTCCGCCGCGCGGGTCACCAGATAGGCGAATGTAACCGCCGTGGGCAGCACGACCAGAATCAAAAAGCTAATGAAAAGCCAGCCATGACGGCGGCGCAGCCTTGCTGGCCTCGCGGCGGGCTTGGTCACGACACTTGGCGGAGCGGCTGGATTTATCGGGACAGGCTGTTGCATACTGGCTTTGCTTATACCAAGCAAAGCCCATGGGTTGTCACCCTTAAATCGCGGCGACCCTGCTTGCAGGCACCCTTTTGATCGGCCTCGTGATCGGCGACGGCCAACCGGCGTGGAGAAACCAATGGCAGACGGAGCCGTTCCGACATCGGCAACGCGCCGCTTTTTGTCCGGCCGCGTGATCTCCGCCCTGATCCTGCGGGAGATGGCGACAACCTATGGCCGCTCCGCTTTCGGATATGCCTGGGCCGTGCTGGAGCCGGTTGCTGCGATTACCGTTTTGACGCTGATCATGTCGCTGGCCTTCTCCTCCCCGCCGATTGGGACCAGCTTTGCGCTGTTTTACGCCACGGGCTACCTGCCTTTCATGCTTTATTCTGACGTGTCAGGCAAAATCAGCGTGGCACTGAAATTCTCCAAACCGCTTCTGGCCTACCCGCGCGTGACCTTCATCGACGCGATCATGGCCCGGTTTATCTTGAACCTGCTGACCCATGTCGTGGTCTTCGCGGCCTTCATGGGCGGGTTGTGGATCTTTGCCGGGTTGCATGGGGTGATCGAGTTCAGCGCCATCCTGCGCGCCCTGTCGATGGCTGCGATGCTGGGTTTGGGGGTCGGGGCACTGAACTGTGTGCTGACGTCGCTGTTTTCATTCTGGGAACGGATTTGGGCCATCCTGAACCGACCGCTATTCATCATCTCGGCGGTGCTGTTCATGTTTGACGACGTGCCGGGCCAGTTTCGCGACATTCTGTGGTTCAACCCAATCGTGCATTTCGTGGGCATGATGCGGATGGCCTTCTACCCTACATATGACGGTCACTACGTGTCGGAGGCCTATGTCTATGGCTTTTCGTTGATCTGCCTGGCCTTTGGTCTGCTGTTTCTCAGACGCTTTTTCCAAAAAATCATGCGGGATAGTTGATTCGGCGAAATTGGCCGAAATCGCCTCAATTCTGCCGCGAAGCCGTTAACACTGTTCACGCCGCGGAAACAGTCTGTCAGATCGGAACTAAATTGCTCACTTTTGCGTATCTAACGTATGGGAAACGTGTCTTTTTTCTGGATATCGTATGGCCGACCCCATATGAACCTCCAGGGGTAACCAAGCAAATGTGTTGGGAAATGTTATGAAGTTAATAAGCAGAACTGCCGCCCTCGTGGCTGCCGCTCTGTCGATCGGGTTTGCGGCGAACGCTGCGACCTACACCATCGACATGGCGCTCGAGGACCGCGTTCGTCAATTTGGCGGGGCGGCTGGCGCTACATCGGTGTCCGTCACCGGTTTCATCGAAACCGATGTCACGGACGGCGTGTTCGACGAGACGGCAATCACGTCATGGTCGTTCAATATCAGTGACGGCGTGACGACACGCTCGATCACAAGCGAAGGCGAAAATGCTCGCATGCGTCGCCGGAGTGTTTTCGAGATTGTGGACGGGACCCTCTACGGGATCCGTTTCCGGTTCACGAACCGCGCTGACAATGAAGGACACGTCGAGAAAGGCGTATTCCGGTATGGCACTGGTCGCGTACAAGACCGCGTTATCAGCCGGGCAGTCGACAAAGCTGACGACGGCACCGTTTTGGATGGTTTCCATGGCGTCCGGAACATCACGTCATTGTCGCAAGCCTCGCCTGACGGCCTGTCAGCACCTATCGAACTGGGCTTGACGAGCGCTAGCTCCGTCGCGCCTGTGCCACTGCCTGCTGCTGGCTTTATGCTGCTGGCCGGCCTCGGCGCATTCGGGTTGATGAAGCGCAAGAACGCCTGATCAAAACGGACTGACTATTTAAGAAGGCGCGCATCCTCGGGTGCGCGCTTTTTATTTGGTGGAGGTACGACGTAGCGGCTCCGGACCTATTCGGCGGAGGGAAATAACAGGTTCTCAACGCCCAACCGCGCGGCGTAAAGCGCCAGATCGGCGCTATAGGACAGACCCACCTGCCGCCGCACCGCAGGCGTGTAAAGCGCGGCATAGGACGGGCACTTGCCGTCGGCCTGAAGCGCCGCGATCTCGCGCGCGGGGGTTCGTGTAAACACTCCCTCATTCACCTCTTCAAATCGGTCGGTGCCATGTGCGCTTAGCGGGCGCGCGTCAACTATGGCAAGCCCAGTCCGCTCTGATATTTCAGCGTTGGCGGTGGAAAACTTCTCTACGGAAAAATAGCTGTCATAGTCGCGGTAGACCAAAAAATCGCTCTGGGGGCGCCAATGGATGTTCTGGCGCATCACCCCCGCCGTCAGCACGGTGTTCAGGAAATCGGCGAAGGTGATCTCGTCGGGGTCGAACCCCTCCCCGGTGGATTGCCAAAGCGACCACATGTCCTCTGACTTGCCGACGATCTTGTCAAGATAGACGCTCGCAATCCGCCGGAACGGACAGCGCAGGATGACAAAGCTGTAGGGCGCGGCGGCCAGTTGCGGCAGCGAGGCGGAGTAGCTGCGATTGTTCTTATGCACCCATTCCCACTGCGCGTCCGACTCGATGAACCCGTTTGCCAGCGCCAGCGACACCCGCATGGTGGTGCAGGCGTTTTTAGGGATGAAGCTATAAACCGACCCGCTGCGGAAATGGACAAGGGCGTGCGCGGCGGCAAGCTGATGGGGGGCGTTGTCAGCAAGGGGCGTCATCGTGCCTGCAACATGGGCAAGCACACGTGGCGATGATGGCACCGTCTGATCTGTCATCTGAGCGCTCCCCTGCCCCGTGCTGTCGCGCCTCGATGCGCGGCCTGTGCGCGCGCCTTATGCCGATCTTGTCAGCCCCCGTAAAGGCGCAAGGGCTTGTGCGTGCCGGCTCGGCTCGGCTAAGGCTCCGAACCGAGACCGCGGCTTTCATGCCGCCCCGGCACAAAAAAGGGAAGCCAATAGCGATGCAGGACAGCTCACCGACGCTGCTATTTTGCGCAGGGCCAGCCCTTGGTCACGTCACCCGGCTGCTGCCCGTGGCGGAGGCCATCCGCGCGCGCCAAGACTGCCGCATCCTGTTCAGCCTGCCCGCCCATAGCGATCATGCGGGGGTCATCCGCGCCGCGGGCTTTGATGTGGCCGCCATCCCGTCATCGACGCAGCGTATGCCGGACCTCCAGTCCTATCCCGCCAAGCTTGAAGAGCTGATGGCGCGGGAACAGCCTGACCTGATCATGTGCGACAAGAATATGCTGCTTTGGGGCAGCGCCGTTGCCTGGCCCGATGTGCCGCGCGTGCTGATCTCGAACGCATTTCTGCTGGCCCCCGGCGACCGGGAGACAGAGCAGGCAGCAAACTTCCCTCTGGTCGCTGAGCGGGTGAACGCGGCGCGGACTCAAAAAGGGTTGCCCCCGGCCACCCGCTATCAGGATTTCTACGCCGCTGACCTTGTCTGCCTAGCCGACCCAACCCCGTTGGCCCGCGCGGCAGCACGGCCTGATCACGGGGTCATGGCCTGCGGGGCTTGCTACCTCAGCCTGCCGGGCAACCTGCCTGCGCCGCTGGTCGACATGGACGACATTTTGCTGCTTTCCATGGGCTCAACCGGGCGGCATTTGCCGGATGAGACCTTGCTGCGCGACATCGCCGGCCGCTGCGGTGCGAAACATATCGTCTATGCCGGCAGCGGGGCGGGACGGGCGCGGACATATGACTGCATCGACTATGCCGGGCGCGACATCCCTTTGGCCAAGCTGCTGCCACGCGTGCGCTGCGCAGTGACCCAAGGGGGCGCCGGGTCCAGCTATCTGGCTTTGGCGCATGGCGTGCCGGTGGTAACCCTGCCGACCCACCGCAACCACGACATTCTGGGGCGCATCTTGCAGGAGCATTGGGTTGGGCTGTGCCTGAGCCGGGGGGCCGAACAAGAGGCGCTCGGCCACGCTGACTTTGGCGATATGGCTGCGCAGGCAAAGGCCTTTGCGGACCAGATGAGCACGGAGGACGGGCCCGCCACCATCGCCAATCAGGTGCTGGCATTGCTGGCTGATGACCAGACGCCGAAGCCCTCCGGTCGGGTGACGCCACCCCCTGCGCCAACCACTATCACTCGCACGTTCAACCATGCCCCCACGGACAGGCCACTAGAGACATACCCGCCGCACAGCTTCGCGTTGCAATGGACGCTCTCCTTCTACCGGCAAAAAACCGTTGCGACCGCAATTCCCAAAAACGGCTGCTCCAATTTGCGGTTTACCGCGGCTGTGGAGAATGGATGCGCAGAGGGGCCGGACAATATCGACTGGATCCATGCCAACAATCAGACCTTCATGGCGGGCAGCGGCGCGGAGGCCGCGCAGGCGCACTACACCTTTGTGGTGCTACGTTGCCCCTACGCGCGGCTCGTCAGTGCTTTCATGGACAAGCTGGTGAATATGGACATCCAGTCCTGGCGCCTTCGGCGGCAAAGCGGGCGGCGGCTGCACCCGCATGAGTTGACATTCCGGCAATTTGTGAACGAGATTGCCGACACCCCACGAACCGACATGGACGTGCATTGGCGCCCACAATCCGACTTTCTGCTGTTTCATGAATATGACGACTATTTCAATCTTGAGAACTTTGCCTACGCGGTCGAGAAGATTGAGGCACGCACTGGCATCAAGGTGATCGACACCCGCAGCCACCTTGGCCACCACGCAAGCGCCACGGAGGATGCCGAATTCGGGCCGCGTGCCGCTGACATTCCGGCGCTTGACCTGCTGGTGGCTAAGAAGGCGGGCCATGTCCCCCGGCCAAGCGACCTGTTCGACTCAACAATTGCCACAAGGTTGCGTGAGCTCTACGCGCAAGACGTGGCGCTGTACCAGTCGAAATTTGGCAAATCCCCCTTGATCAAGCGGTTCGCATGACGCGTTCCGCAGCACAACGCCGGGTCTACCTGCATGTCGGCAAACACAAAACCGGCACGACCTCCATCCAGCGATATCTCTTCGCACATCGCGATTTCCTGCGGGCGGCGGGGTACCGGCTTCTGGAGCATGTTGACTTCAACTCCGATGCTCTGGCTCCGCGCGTAGAGGCAAATTGCTTCAATCTGTCTCACCTTGTCATCCGGCCTGAGCTGATGACACCCGTGCGATTGAACCGTCCGTTCTTTCGCATGACCCGCGACATGCAGATCGCTCGCATCGCAGACGCCAACAAGCGCCTGCACGCCATCGAAGGTCGCCATTTAGTCGCGAGCGCTGAATCCTTTTCATTCCTGCGCACCAGCGCGGAGCGCGAGTTGCTGGATCGGTTGTTCGACGGGTTCGACCTTAGACCCGTCATCTTTCTGCGCGACCAATCCACCTGGCTGCACAGCTGGCAGCAGCAAGTCGGCCATTTTATGGAGCGCAAAGAAGCCCTGGCCCTCGACACCTCCACCGGATCAATCTTCAATTTCGAACCAACATCATGGCTGGCCGATGACACCGCTTTGACCGATTTTTTCGGCCCCGAGGCTCAGAGCATGTCCTACGAGGACGCACTTGCCGCCAACGGCAGCGTCGTCCCGGCCTTTCTGCGCGCCGTCGGGTTAGACCCTGATCGCTGCCCGGAATGGGAAGGCTATTGGTTCAACAAGACGGCGCCGCAAGCCTAGCGCTACCAGTTGGTCACGGACCCGTCGGGACGGCGCAGCATGGGGGTGTTCCAGAACTCGAACGCCATCTCTTTCGCAACGTCCTCGTTGACCTCGATCCCTAGGCCCGGCCCTGTTGGCAGGTCGTAGAAGATACCGTTGCGCAGAGGTCGGGAAGCGAAAAGCGCTGCTTCCTCCTCAACCGTCGCGGCCTGCGGTCCATCCAGACAAACGCGCGTTTCGAGCCAGGCAAAATTGGGGATAGCCACGGCAAAATGGATGCTGGCTGCCGTACAAATCGGGCCGAGCGGGTTGTGGGGCATCATATCAACGTAATGCGCCTCGCTCATTGCGGCGACTTTCATGGCCTCGGTCAGCCCGCCGACGTTACACAGGTCTATGCGGTTATACTGGTGGATGTCGCGTTCGATATAGGGCCGGAAATCCCATTTGCTGGCGAACTCCTCCCCGATGGCAAAGGGGATTTCGGTCATGCCGCGCAACGCCTCGTAAGCCTCGGGCGTCTCGGCGCGGATCGGCTCCTCGATGAAATCCAGCGTGCCCCGCGGCAGCTTCTGGCAAAAAGACGCGGCCTCAGCGACGGTGAGCCGGTGGTGCCAGTCGAGCCCCAGAATGACGTCCTCCCCCAAATCCGCCCGCACATCGCGGCACAGCGCAGCGGTCGGCGCGATATGGGCGCGCGGATCAAATAACGAAAGATCGCTGAAATCGGGAAACAGCCGGATGCAGCGCCAGCCCTGGGCCGCCAGCGCCCGAGCCTGCGCCGCCGCTTTGTCAAACTGCGTAGAGCTGGTGCTGGCGAAAGTTTCAACCTGCAAGCGCTGTGCGCCGCCCAGCAACTCGAACACCGGGACGCCAAGCGCCTTACCCTTGATGTCATGCAGCGCGATATCGATGGCTGACAGGGCGGCCTGCAGCACGCGACCCCCTTCGAAATACTGGCTGCGATACATCTGCTGCCAAATGGCGCTGATCTGCATGGCGTTCTGGCCGCGTAACAATGGCTCGAAGTGTTCAAGCGCGCCGATGACGGCCTTTTCCCGGCCCGACAGGCCGCTTTCGCCCCAGCCGTAGAGCCCGCTATCGGTCTCAACTTTGACCAGCAACTGATTGCGGTCGTCAATCCAGACCGCGTAGGGCCGGATCGCCGTGATGCGCGGGGCGGAACCTGCTGCCGAGAGGGTGGCTGGCGCGGCGTTCAAGGGCGGTGACGTCATGGGCGGGGGGCTCCTTTATGCGCGGGGCACGGTCTCATCAGCGCAATGCGCCAAGCCGGGCGGACATCCCCTGATCGGCGACAATCTCGGCGCCATTAATGGCGACGGAGGCGTCTGACAGCAAGAACGCCGCCACGCGGCCGATCTCATCGACGGAGTTCACCCGCGGTTGTGCATGCCAGTTTTCAAACTCCTGCATCAGGCGGGGCTTATCTGCGACCATCTCTTGAGTGGCCTCCGTCATCGTCAGACCGGGCGCCAGCGCGTTGACCCGGATGCCCTGCGGCCCCAGGCTCCACGCCATGGCGCGGGTCATGGCCACCACCGCCCCTTTCGTGCCGGCATAGCCCTCGTAGCCCGCAACGCTGGCTTTGGCGTGGTTGGAGGCGATGTTAACGATGGCCGGCATGCTGGATTGCGCCAGCTTCGGCGCGAGCAGCTGGCTGAGCAGCAGAACAGCGCGCTGATTGACGCACCACAGCGTGTCCATATCCGCCAGTTCCAGCTCGGCCAGTGGCTTCTGAATGGTAATGCCTGCATTATTGACCAGCCCGTCGCATGTCTTGATTTGGGCGACGGCGGCCTTCAACGCGTCGGGGTCGCAGATATCGGCCTGAAGGAAATGCGCGCCCAGCTGCGTGACGCGGTCGCGGTGTTTGGCCTCGATATCAATGACGCTGACCTGCGCCCCTAGGGCGCGGCATTGGCGCACGATCCCCAAACCGATCCCGGCCCCGCCGCCGGTGACGACGATATGTTTGCCGTTCAGCTCGATCATTTGACCGCCCCCGCCGTGACGCCTGCCACAATGCGCCGCTGGAAAATGACGAAAAGCACCAGAAGCGGCAGCGAGCCCAGCACCGCCGCCGGGAACAGTTGGTCGGGCTGGACATTCAGATTGCCCAGGAACCGGTAGACGCTGATCATGACGGTAAACTTCTCCGGCGAGGTCAGCAGCAGCAGCGGGTAGGTGAAATCATTCCACACCATCAGCGTGACAAACAGCGACAGCGTCGCGGTGGCCGGACCCAGAAGCGGACGGATGATATACCAGTAAATTTGCCAGTCATTACAATTATCAAGCCGCGCGGCCTCCTCAAGCTCTTTCGGGATCGCGCCAATGAAGCTGGTGTAGAAAAAGACCGCAAGGGGCAGGTTCAGCGCGGTGAAGGCCAAGATGATGCCCAGATAGCTGTCAAGCAGCCCAAGGTTGCGGAAGATGACATAGATCGGTGTTATGGTCACGAAGGGCGGCGTGGCCAGGCCAAGCGCGACCAGCATGATCACCAGGCGGGTAAACCGGTTCGTCCGCCGCGCCAGCGGGTAGGCCGCCATCGAGCCCAGAAACGCCACCAGCACCGTCACCGCCAAGGTGATCCCTATCGAGTTCACGACGGAGCGCAGATAGGCCATCTGCGACAGCGCGTTTACGTAATTGCCGAAATACAGGCGGTCCGGCAGGCCCAAAGGCTGCTCGACGATTTCGGCGGCGGTGCGCAGCGACATGGCGATCATATAGAAAACCGGCGTGAGCATCACCAGCACGATGCAGACCATCGCAGCCTGCGCGGCGAATGAGGCGATGCGCGGCAGGGTCATGTGTTTTCCTCCCGTCGGCGCAGGTAGCCGTTTTGCACCAAAGCCACCAGCACGACCATGATTAGCATCACGATGGACAGGGCCGAGGCAAAGCCGAAACGGTAGGCGCCAAACAGGTTATTAACGATCTCAAGGCTCAGCGTATTGGTCGCCCGGTCGGGCCCACCGCGGGTCATGATAAATGGCAGCTCAAAGGTTTTCAGCGTGCCGATGGTGGACAGGATGATGTTGACAGTGAAGCTGCCGGCCAACAGCGGGCGTTCAAGATACCAGAACCGCTGCCACGATTTTGCGCCGTCGAGGCGCCCGGCCTCCTCGATCTCTTGCGGGATGTTGGCAAAGCCCACCAAAAAAATGGCCGTCGTGTAGCCGACAAACATCCAGACATGGGTGAAGGCGATGGCGTATAGCGCGGTGTCAGGATCACCCAGCCAGCCCCGCGCAAGGCTGTCCAGCCCGACCGCCGCCAAAAGCGCGTTCAGCCCGCCAGAAAAGGGGGAGTAGATGAATTGCCAGACATAGCCCACCACGACGAAGGACATCATGGCCGGGGTGAACAGCACCGCGCGGCAGAAATTGCGGATCGCGGGCATCCGGTGCAAAAGTGCCGCGAATAGCAGGCCCAGCAGCGTCTGCACCACCACGACAATGACCGTGAATTTCAGCGTGACCCAGATCGCATTCGCGTAGCGCGACCGCGACAGGAAGCGGTCGTAGTTCTTCCAGCCGACATATTCCGCCTCCCCCACGCCGCGGAAATCGGTGAAGCTCATCTGCAGCGACAAAAGGATCGGGTAGATGAAGAAACACGCGATCACCAGCAGGGCCGGGGCCGTGAGCCAGTAGATGCGGAGGTTACGATGCATTGTCGGGCTTTCTTGTGGATGGCGCGGCGGGGCCCGCTGAGGGGTGAGGCCAGCCGCTTTTGGTCGCCCCTTATAGCGCGTCTTCGACGACCTCGTCCCACCGTTCAAGCACGGCCTCGTTTGATTTTTCCGTGTCCAGAAGGAAGCCGGTCAAGCTATCCCAGATTTCCCTCTCCAGCGGCTTCGGCCAATCCAGCACGGCGAAAGGATACATGATCACCCCGCCATCGACGCGAGCCTGATCATACGGCGCGGCCAGATCCGGCGTGCCGCTGGCCCCACCCTGAAACGGGCTGTAGGCGCTCTCCGCGTCCAGCATCTTTTGCAGGTTTGCGGCCTCGGCAAAGAACTCGACAAAGCGGCGCGCCTCTTCGGGATGCGCGGTCTGCGCGCTGATCGACCAGCCAATGCCGAACAGGTCCAACGCGACCCCGCTTGCTTTGTTCGATGGGATCGGTGCGAAGGCGAAATTCAAACCCTCCACCCCTGAGAAATCGCCGATATTCCATGCGCCTTGCGGCATCATCGCGAAATTGCCGGCCTTGAACTCGGTCAGGGCGGTTGACCAGGGGTCCAGCCCCGCCTGCTCCTGCGGGTCAAGGCATTTACTGTCGATCAGGCCCCGCACCAGATCAACGGAGGCGTTGAAGCCGTCGGATTCGGTGAAAGATTTCTCCGCCAGTCCAAGCGCGCGGGCGGAATCCGTCTGCTCCAACCCGTTGGCAATCACAAAGAGCGGGGCAGAAAAACCGCCGGTGAAGATCATCGGCCGGATCCCCGCCGCATCAAGCATCCGGCATGCCGCGTGAAGCTCGTTGATCGTGGTCGGGGCCTTGTTGATCCCGGCTTGGGCCAGCAGGTCCATGTTGACGAAATTTCCCATACCGATGACTTCAAGCGGCATGATGTAGATCGCACCATCGCTAGTGACCGACGGAACAAGGGAGGGTTCCAACCGGCCGTACCATTCGGAGCCCGTGCCCAGATCGGCAAGCAGGCCTGCGCCCGCCCAGATATCAACCAGCGGCATGTCGGTCATCATGACGTCAGGGGCATTGTTGCCCTGCAGGCGCGGCGGCAGCACCACATCTGTGTCGAGGCGGCTGATATAAGACAGCTCCACATCAATGTCGGGGTTGGCCGCTTCGAAATCCGCGATCAGGTCCGGCAGGCCCGCAGGCTCAGCCTCGTTACCCTTCCAGGCCGTCACGTCCAATGTAACCGACTGGGCGACAGCCGCATGCCCCAAAACCATCCCTGACACCGCTGCACCGAAAAAGGCGCGCTTGATCCTCCGCATAGCATCCTCCGCTTTTATCAATATCATATATTATTTTTTCTATTTGCTAACATGTTCGAAAATATGTCAATTGTCTTACTGGCAAAAACTGTGCAAAAAATATCCCATCGCGGAGTTTTCGAATATTGCGCAGCCGGTTCGCGATCTCCCGGCTGCTGCAACGTCAAGGAGCCGACGGTGGCAAAAACTTCGGGCGATCCCACATCCATCTATTCCCGACTGCTGAGCGACATTGGCGCGGGCGTGTTTCCCGGCGGCACGCGTTTGAAGGTGCAGGACCTTGCTGATCGCTATGGTACCTCGATTATCCCGGTACGCGAAGCGTTGCGTTTGCTGCAGGGCGAGGGGATCGTCACCATCGCGCAAAACAAGGGGGCAACGGTCGCCAAATTCGACGCCGACGCCCTGCGCGACATCTTCGAAGTGCTGCAGCTTCTTGAACCCTATTTCGTGGAGACCTTCGCCAAAAGCTGTACCGAGGCCGACCTAAAAGCCCTTGAAGACATACAGGCCGCCCTTGAGGCCACTCCGATCGAAGAGAAGAAGACCTTCACCGAGCTGGATTTGCAATTCCACGAATATGTCGCCCGCAAACATTACAACTGGCGTGCGCTGAGCATCTGGCGTCTGCAACGACGGATTTTGAACGCGCTGGCGATGAATGTGCCCATCTCGCGCGCCCGCCATGGCGAGATACTGCGCGAACACCGCACCCTGATCACGGCCTTCCGCGACAGCGACACGGAGGCCGCGCTGGCCTGCATCAAGCAACATGTCAAAGGCGCGGGCGACCAGATGTATCTGCAGCTCAAAACCAACCGAGCGACCAACGCGCCAGCATATTGACGCCCGGACCTGCCAGCAACGGCGGCGATGTCAAAACAGACCGATGATTTCCTTGAGTGATCCGGCCAATGATGTCTGATTCTGGATAGTTTTTGTCATATTCGAGATGAGACAGGGCCAGAAATCCGCTTTAGTTGACAGCGAACCATTGGGAGACGGTGCCATGCAATTCGGGTTGCGCGACGAGCAGGAAATGATCGTATCGACGGTCCGCGCTTTCGTGGAGAAAGAGATTTACCCGCATGAGGCCGAGGTTGAACGCACCGGCGAGGTTCCGGTAGAGTTGGGCGAGGCGATCAAGCAGAAATGTATCGATCTTGGCTTTTACGCCTGCAACTTCCCCGAAGAGGTCGGCGGCGCAGGCCTGAGCCATCTGGATTTCACCCTGGTCGAGCGGGAGCTGGGGCGTGGATCCATGGCGCTGACGCATTTCTTTGGCCGCCCGCAAAACATCCTGATGGCCTGCGAAGGCGAGCAGCGCGATCGCTACCTGCTGCCTGCCGTCCGCGGGGAACGCATGGACGCGCTTGCCATGACGGAGCCGGACGCCGGATCAGATGTACGCGGCATGAAATGTCAGGCGGTGCGTGATGGCGGTGACTGGGTGGTGAATGGCTCCAAACATTTCATCTCGGGAGCGGAGCACGCCGATTTCTTCATCGTTTTTGTGGCCACCGGGGTGGATGACACGCCGAAAGGCCCCAAGAAACGCATCACCACCTTCCTTGTCGATCGCGGCACGCCCGGGTTTGAGGTGCGCAACGGTTACAATTCGGTCAGCCACAAGGGCTACAAGAACTGCATCCTCAGTTTTGATGATTGCCGATTGCCCAACACTCAGGTGCTGGGTGAAGTCGATGGCGGCTTTGCGGTGATGAACGAATGGCTTTACGCCACCCGGCTTACGGTTGCGGCTTTCAGCGTGGGCAGGGCGCGGCGCTGTTTTGACATGGGGCTGCATTACGCGGCGGAGCGCACGCAGTTTGGCCAGCCGATTGGGCGGTTTCAGGGCGTGGGCTTTCAGATCGCCGACATGATCACCGAAATTGATGCCGCTGATTGGCTGACACTGGCCGCCGCCTGGCGACTTGACCAGAACCTGCCCGCCAACCGTGAGATCGCGTCGGCCAAGCTCTACGCCTCCGAGATGCTGGCGCGGGTCACCGACACCACGCTGCAAATTTTCGGCGGCATGGGGCTGATGGATGATTTCCCGATTGAGCGTTTCTGGCGCGATGCGCGGGTCGAACGCATCTGGGACGGCACGTCGGAGATCCAGCGCCACATCATTTCCCGCGACCTGCTGCGGCCTCTGGGTTCCTGATGCGGCGGCTGGACCGGCTGCTTCGGCCCCGCTCCATCGCGGTGATTGGCGGCGGGACGTGGTGCGAGAATGTGATCGCGCAATGCCAGAAGATCGGCTTTGAAGGCGCAATCTGGCCCGTGCATCCCACCCGCGCGCAGCTGGGCGGCCTGCCTGCCTTTGCCGATGTGGCGCACCTGCCCGACGCCCCCGATGCAAGCTTCATAGGCGTCAACCGCGGCGCCACGATTGACCTTGTCGCCGCGCTCTCAGACCGTGGCGCGGGCGGGGCCGTGTGCTTTGCCTCCGGCTTTCGGGAGGCTGTGGCGGAAACATCGGATGGGGCCGACAAGCAGACCGCGCTGTTGCAGGCTGCGGGCGACATGCCGATCCTCGGCCCGAATTGCTACGGCATGCTCAATTACCTCGACGGCGCCGCCCTGTGGCCGGATCAACATGGCGGGCTGCGGGCGGACAGCGGGGTGGCCATCGTCACCCAATCTTCGAACATCGCGATCAACCTGACCATGCAGAACCGCGGCCTGCCGCTGGCCTATGTGGTGACGGCAGGCAATCAGGCCCAGAACGGGGTCGCCGATATCGCCCGCGCGCTTTTGGCGGACGCCCGTGTCACCGCGATTGCGCTGCATGTTGAGGGGATCAGCGACTTGCGGGCCTATGAGGCCCTCGCGCGGGAAGCGGCAGAAGCGGGCACGCCCGTGATCGCGCTCAAGGTCGGCAAGTCGGATCAGGCGCGGACCGCGACCGTGTCGCACACTGCATCGCTTGCGGGCAGCGACGCGGGGGCAAGCGCGTTTCTGTCCCGGATAGGGATTGCCCGCGTTCACAGCCTGACGGAGATGTTGGAAACACTGAAGCTGCTGCATATCGCGGGGCCGCTGGCGTCGAACCGGATCGCTTCCATGTCCTGCTCCGGCGGGGAGGCCTCGTTGATGGCCGACAGCGCGGACGGGTTGGCGCTGAGCTTCCCACCTTTGAATGACGCACAGAAACAGGGGCTGCGCGCCGCATTGGGTCCGAAGGTCGCGCTGGCCAATCCGTTGGATTACCACACCTATATCTGGGGCGATCCGGCGGCGATGACGGCCACGTTCACCGCGATGATGCGGGGCGATCTCGTGCTTGGCTGCGTGGTGCTCGACTTTCCGCGCGGTGACCGTTGTGACGCCGCCGCGTGGGAGCCGGTGATCGCCGCCGTCGCAGACACGCAAGCCGCCACGGGGCGGCAGATGGCGATCCTGGCCTCCCTGCCCGAAACCATGCCGGAGGAGATCGCGACCCGTCTGACCGAAATGGGCATCGTCCCGTTTGCCGGCGCGGATGACACTTTGCGTGCAATCGAAACAGCTGCGTGGCTGGGTCGCACGACACCCAAACTCGAGCCGGTATTGCTGCCAAAACCCGGTCCTTCCGCAGGGATCCTAACCGAGGCGGAAGCCAAATCAGCGCTGGCCGCGCATGGTCTGCGGGTGCCGCGTGCCGAATTGGCGCGCTCACCCGACGCCGCCGCTCAAATTGCGGAAGCCATCGGTTTCCCGGTCGTGCTTAAAGGCATGGGGTTGGCCCATAAGTCGGAGGCCGGGGCGGTACGGTTGAACCTTGGCGCCCCCGATCAGGTATGCAAGGCCGGGCAGGCCATGCCCGCCGCCGATTTTCTGGTTGAGGAAATGGTGACAGGCGGGGTGGCCGAACTGCTGATCGGCGTGCTGCGCGACACCGCGCATGGCTACGTGTTGACCCTTGGGACGGGTGGTGTCCTGACTGAATTGATGCAGGACACCACCAGCCTGCTGGTCCCGGCCTCCCGCGAAGACGTCGGCGCGGCGCTGAAATCCTTACGCATCGCTGCGCTGCTTGACGGGTATCGCGGGGCGCGCCGCGCGGATTGGCCAAGCATCATTGACAGCATTATGGCTGTACAGGCCTATGTGCAGGCCACCCACCCGCAGGAGGTTGAGATCAACCCGCTGATCGCCACCCCCACCACCGCCGTCGCCGCCGACGCCCTGATCACTTTCGGAGACCAGACATGACCGACACCCCGATAAAAACTACCACGCGCGGACATGTGCTGGAGGTCACGCTGGACCGCCCCAAGGCCAATGCCATCGACCTGGCGACGAGCCGTATCATGGGGGAGATCTTCACCGACTTCCGCGACAACCCTGACCTGCGCGTGGCGCTCATAACCGGCGCGGGCGAGAAGTTTTTTTGCCCCGGTTGGGACCTGAAAGCCGCCGCTGATGGCGATGCAGTGGATGGCGATTACGGCAAGGGCGGGTTTGGCGGGTTGCAGGAACTCAGGGGCCTGAACAAGCCGGTGATTGCCGCCGTAAACGGCATTTGCTGCGGCGGCGGGTTGGAGCTGGCTTTGTCAGCCGACATCATCCTTGCAGCGGATCATGCCAGCTTCGCGCTGCCCGAAATCCGGTCCGGCACGGTGGCAGACGCGGCCTCCGTCAAGCTGCCAAAGCGCATCCCATACCACATCGCGATGGAGATGCTTTTTACCGGCCGCTGGCTCGACGTCGACGAGGCCGCACGGTGGGGGCTGATCAACCATATCCATAGCGGAGACACGCTGATGGCGGAGGCGCGCAAGATGGCCGACCTGTTGGCCTCCGGCCCGCCGCTTGTCTACGCGGCCATCAAGGAAGTCGTGCGGGAGGCCGAAGACATGAAATTTCAGGACGCCATGAACCGCATCACCAAAAGCCAGTTCCCAACGGTGGAGACGCTCTACCGGTCCGAGGATCAGCTGGAAGGCGCGCGCGCCTTTGCCGAGAAACGAGACCCCGTCTGGAAAGGGAAATAACCCATGCCTTTGACCATGAACCGCAACGTATTCATCACCTGCGCCGTGACCGGTTCGGGCGGCACGCAAGACAAGTCCCCCCATGTCCCGCGCAGCCCCGAGCAGATCGCGAATTCCGCGATTGACGCGGCCAAGGCCGGGGCAGCGGTGGTCCATTGCCATGTCCGTGATCCAGACACGGGGGCCCCCTCGCGCAAGCTGGAATACTACCGGGAGGTCACCGACCGCATCCGCGCGGCAGAGGTAGACGTGGTGCTAAACCTGACCGCCGGGATGGGCGGCGACATCGTTTTCGGCGGCGTCGAAAACCCATTGCCGGCGGACGATGGCACCGACATGGTCGGCGCGTCCGAGCGCATGGCCCATATCGCTGAATGCCTGCCCGAAATTTGCACACTCGACTGCGGCACGATGAATTTTGCCGAGGCCGACTACGTCATGACCAACACGCCCGGCATGCTGCGCGCCATGGGACAGATGATGACCGACCTTGGCGTCAAGCCCGAGATCGAGGCGTTTGACACGGGCCATCTATGGTTCGCCAAGCAGCTTGTAGCGGAGGGTATACTGACCGCCCCCGCCCTGGTGCAGCTCTGCATGGGGGTGCCCTGGGGCGCACCGAATGACCTCAACACCTTCATGGCGATGGTCAATAATGTACCCGCCGATTGGCACTGGTCGGCCTTCTCGCTTGGCCGCGATCAGATGCCCTATGTTGGGGCCTCGGTGCTGGCAGGCGGCAATGTGCGCGTGGGGCTGGAAGATAACCTGTTCCTTGAAAAAGGCGTGCTGGCCACAAACGCGCAACTTGTCGAAAAATCGGCGACGATCATCGAAAATCTGGGCGCGAAGGTGATGGGCCCGGCCGAGGTGCGCGCAGCGCTTGGGTTGACCAAACGCGCGCCGGTCTCCGCATGAGGGCCTGCATCGTTGGCGGCGGGGTCATCGGCGGCGGCTGGGCCGCGCGCTTCCTGCTCAACGGGTGGGACGTGGCAATCTACGACCCCGATCCGGAGGCAGAGCGCAAGATCGGCGAGGTGTTGAGCAATGCCCGCCGCGCCCTGCCCGGCCTCTACGACAAAGCGATGCCGGAGGAGGGGCGGCTGACCTTCCACGATGATCTAAGCGACGCCGTAGCCGGTGCCGGCTGGGTGCAGGAAAGCGTGCCTGAGCGGCTGGACATCAAGCACCGCATCCATGCGGACCTGACCCGCATGGCGGGACCGGATGCGATCATCGCCTCCTCCACCTCCGGCTTCAAACCGTCGGAGCTGACGGCAAAAGGCGCGCGCACCATCGTCGCGCACCCGTTCAACCCGGTCTATCTGCTGCCTCTGATCGAGTTGGTCGGCGACCCCGCAACCTGCGCCCGTGCCGCCGACATCCTGACCGGGATCGGCATGAAACCCCTCACCCTGCGCAAGGAAATCGATGCCCATATCGCCGACCGCCTGCTGGAGGCCGTCTGGCGCGAAAGCCTGTGGCTGATCAAGGACGGCATTTGCACGACCAAGGAACTTGACGACGCGATCCGGTTCGGCTTCGGGCTGAGATGGGCGCAGATGGGCCTGTTCGAGACCTACCGCGTGGCAGGCGGCGAGGCAGGCATGAAGCATTTCATGGCGCAGTTTGGCCCCGCGCTGGAATGGCCCTGGACCAAGCTGATGGACGTGCCGGTATTCAACGACGCGCTGGTCGATCTGATCGCGGGGCAATCGGACGATCAATCAGGGCATATGAGCATCCGGCAGCTTGAGCGGCTGCGCGATGACAATCTTGTCGGCATCATGCGCGCGCTGAAACATTCAGGCAGCGGTGCGGGTGGCGCGATCCTGACCCATGAGGCGCAATTGCCGGAACCCGAGGCAAGCCCTTTGCCGGTTACAGCCAGACGCCGGGTGCCGCAAAGCTGGACGGACTATAACGGGCATATGAACGAGACCCACTACCTTGAGATCGCGTCAAAGGCCTCCGACCGGTTCATGGAACTGATTGGCTGCGATGCCGCCTATATCAAGGCTGGTCTCAGCTTTTTCACGGCCGAGAACCACATTCAGTATCTTGAAGAAGTCCACGCGGGCGAGATGCTAAGCGTGACGACGCAGGTGCTGTCCTACACAGGCAAGAAGCTGCAGCTATTCCACACGATCCTGCGCGAAAACGGCGCGGTGGCCGCAACGATGGAGACGCTTCTGCTACACATGGATCTGAACGCCCGCCGCACGGCTCTGCCACCCGATGACGTCGTGACCAGGATCGAAGAATTTGTCGCGGCACAGGCCGACCTGCCCCGACCCGAGGGGGCGGGCCGTTTCGTGGGGCAGCGCTAGGCGCTCACATGAACAACGGCCTTTTTGTGCCTCTCAGTTCGGCAGCCGCAACCCGCGCAGTTTGGGTGGCAGCTGACGACGGGTCAGTAGGTCGCGGGCGCGGGGCCAAAGCGGCGAAGCGACATCCTGCGGCCCTTCCCAATGGCGAAATTCCGGAAAGATCTGCGTGAACTCCCGCCGCGCCGGCTGCGGCATGGCCTTGAGGGCAACCGGTCCGGGAAAGAAGCTCTCGGACGGCAGGCCATTGGCGTAGATGATCTGATGCGCCTCAAAGATGAGGTGGACATAAGCGACGGAGCGGACGTTTTGCATCACCCGTACCTGGCCGCCTTTCATCTCCGCCAGATGCTTGGCGCGCAGCAAATGCTCCTCCCCGTCGAGGGTCAGGACCATACCATGCTGGGGAGAGACGACCAACCGCCGCTCCTGCCCGAAGGCACCCGCCTCGATTACCACGGGGCGCAGGTTTGGATGGGCCGCCAGGGTTCCGTGATCCAGCCGTCGCATGGTGGACATGACCAGCTTTTGCACCCCGTTATCGCGCGTCACGACCCGGTCACCGGGCCGCAGATGCGCGACCGGCACCTCCCCCGTCGGGGTCAGGATCAGGGTATCTGCAGCAAAGCAGACCACCCCGGTATTATCGGTGCGGAAGCTCTTGCGTTCAGCGCCGGTGAAGGTGACCCCGTCACCGTTGCTGAACTGGCTGTTGTCGCTGTAGTCACCGCCCGCCGACTGATTGAGCACCCCGTCATCGTCAAAATCGGCGCGCAGCTCGCTGAGGCTGTCGTAATAATCGCCCAGATCAACAAAGTCGTTATTGCTGGTATCCCCGTCCCCAAGCGCCCCGGTATTGCCGAAGTTGAAATCCGAAATCGTGTCGGAGCCTGATCCGGGATCAATGGCGAACCGGTCGTTCCCGGCACCGCCTTCCAGTAGATCGTCGCCCGCGCCACCGACAATCGTATCGTCGCCGCTGCCCCCTTCGATGGTGTCCGCACCGTCACCTGCGTCAATATCGATGCCGCTGGAGGTGGCCGTTGCATCCACCACGTCATCATGATCAGTCAGAATCAGCCGTTCGATCCCGGTGAAGGTGATCGTGTTGGTCCCGTCCGAGATCGTTCCGGCCTCGTCAGCGGAATAAGTGACCGTGACGGGTCCAGACAGCCCACTGAGATCTATGACGTCGCTGTCGTTGCCACCTTCGCCACCATGGATCGTGTCCTGGCCAAATCCGTTTTCCAGGATGAATGTATCGGCGTCATCGCCCCCGTCGACGCTGTCATTGCCAAGGCCGGTCGTGATCGTGTCATTGCCCGCGCCGCCGGTGACGGTGTCGGTACCGCTGTTGCCCGCATCAATCCAGTCGTCTCCGGCACCGCCATCAAGGCTGTCAGACCAACTGCCGGCAGTGATCGTATCATTGCCGTCGCCCCCGGAAACGGTATTGTACCCATGACCCGCCGCAATGCTGTCATTACCGGTCCCGCCGTCGATGCTGTCCGACCGTTCGCCGCCGATGATCGTATCATCGCCCGCACCGGCATCGACCGTGATTGCCCCGAAGCTGCCGGCCCCGCTGGCATCTGCGAGATCGTCCTGATCGGTCAGGATGATTTCTTCAATCTCGGAGAAGGTGATCGTGTCGGTGCCGTCGGTGATCGTACCGGACTCGCTGGAATCATAGATCACCGTAACCGGCGTCGTCAGCCCGCTCAGGTCGATGACATCCCGGTCCGTGCCGCCCTCGCCGCCGGTGATCGTGTCAGCGCCGAAATTGTCGCCCATGACGAACGTGTCGGCGTCATCCCCGCCGTCAAGGCTGTCAGCCCCGCTGCCGCCATGGATCGTGTCAGCGCCTGCCCCGCCGTCAATC
>CALHHY010000016.1 GCA_938030665.1 uncultured Litoreibacter sp.
CTTAGGTTTGACGGTCGTTGCTGCACCAAATGCTTCATCATCCAAAGTATCGAGATACTCGCGCGCCGCCCGTGGAGCGGTCGCTGGATCAGTGTCCCGCCCAGGCCAGCCTTCGGGATTACTGGGGTTCTGTTTCTGTACGTCAGCACTGATCAAACGTATCCGTCCGCTGAGCCCGCTTTTTATCCCTGACCCTCTGTATTGAGGCGATCCAAGTACGGTTTTTCGATCCGCCACCATGTTAGGCCGCCGCAAAACCCTGCGATAGAACCTATCAACAGGATTGGCGCCCAGGCGGCTGCACCATCTTTGGTCGAGTATGCGAAGGCCGCCGCGCCTATGATGCCAACGGCTACCCCGGCAGTCATTGCGACCTTGGCGGGCTGCTCAAACACCAAGCCGAGCACCATTCGCAGTAATGCGCCAAACGGGGACGACAGCAGGGCTATGGGCAGGATCACAGGTTGCGCGATTGCCCAGACGGCGACGCCTTCCAGCACAGACAACAAACCGCTGTCGCGGATCATGATCCCGATGCAGACGACCAAAGCACCTGCTTCGACAGAAGCAAAGCAGGCGATCAGGGAGAGTACGAGATTCATGTTCCCGCGCTTTGACAACCTGCGACCTCCGTCCAGACCCACGGCATCAGTTCATCGATGCGATTGATCTTGTGATCTGGTAGGCGCTCCAGAACCCATGTGAGCCAGGCCTCTGCATCGACGTTGTTCATCTTGGCGGTCTCGATGAGGGTGTAGGCGATAGCGGCTGCTTTGCCGCCACCGATGGATCCCATGAAGAGGTAGTTTTTGCGACCCAAAGCGACGGGACGGATGGAGCGCTCGCAGATGTTGTTGTCAGCCTCCAGTTGGCCATCTCTTAAATAGGAGCGGGCTTTGGGCAACCGGCCAAGAGCATACCGGATGGCCTCAGCCAGTTTTGTTTTGCCCGAGATCTTGGGCAGCTGCGCAGTCAGCCATGCCTCCAAGTCGTCGAAGACGGGTTTGGCGTGTTCCTGGCGCAATACAGCACGTTCAGCGGCGGGTTTGCCCTTTGCCATCTTCTCGACGGCATAGAGTTGCGCGATCCGTTCGATGGCCCCCTTGGCGATCTCTGAACCAGTGCGCTCAAACTCATCCACAAATTTACGTCGCACATGGACGAGGCACGCTTGTTCACAGGCTTTCCCGTCTCCGAACAATCCGTTGAAGCCAGTGAACCCGTCCGCATGTACTGTGCCCGTATAGCCGTTCAGATGCGTAACAGGATGTTCGCCCTTGCGATCCACGCTGAACTGATACCACGCGCAAGGCGGGGCCTGACCACACCAGGGCCGTTCATCGCGGACATAGCTCCAGAGCCTCGCAGTCTGGGTCTTCTTGGATTTGGTTTTGGTTTGCAGCTTGACCGGTGTGTCATCAGCGAAAAGCGCCGGGCCGTCCCTGACCAAAGCACCGATGTAATCAGCTAATGGTTCGAGCAAGGCTGTGCTGCGGCCCACCCAATCCGTGAGCGTCGAGCGGTGCAGGTCTACGTGATCTCGGGCATAGATTTTAGACTGTCGATCCAGCGGCAGGTGATCGCAATATTTGCCGACCAAGACATGCGCCAAAAGGCCGGGGCCAGGGCGACCGCGTTCGATGGGGCGCGAAGGCAGAGCAACTTGGGCGAACATCTCGCAATCCTTGCAAGACATCCGGGGGCGGACGATCCTGTTCACGACGAAGCGACCGGGGATGTATTCCAACTCCTCGGTGATATCCTCACCGACTTGGCGAAGATGGCCGCCGCATGTGCAGGTCTTGTCTGGCAACAAGACCTCTTCGCGCCGTTCCAGATGATCTGGCAAGGGTTTGCGGGAATGTTGCCGTTTAGGTTTGGCGTCCGGTTCAACGTCTGTTTCAGACTTCTGTTCTTCAGCCGCCTCTGCAATCTTAATGTCGTCGGCCAAATCAAGATCGAGTTGATCCAGGCTCTCGGACTTCGAGCCAAACCGCGCTTTGCGGTGGCCCGCTAACTCCGCCTTGAGCTTCTCGATCTGATAGGCCTGCGACTTGACCTCGGCCATCAACAACTCGCTAACCGCCCGAAGATCTTCGGGGTCTTTGGGCAGTGATTTAAGGTCTGCGAGCATGGGATCATCTATAACCCACGCGGCAGCAGAGATGAATCCCGTTTGGATCAACCGGTCTGCAATGGACGCCATGTCTTTTGCGGCATGCGCCAGTCAATGCCTTCGAGCAACATCGAGAGTTGTGCCGGTGTCACGTTGATCTTGCCCTCCTTTGCAGCAGGCCAAACGAACCGGCCCTTCTCCAGCCGTTTGCTGAACAGGCACGCGCCTTGTTGATCCCACCAGATGATCTTCAGAAGATCGCCACGTCGGCCTCGGAAGACAAACAAGTGGCCAGAATAGGGGTCGAGTTTGAGCATTTTCTCAGCCTGAGCCGCCAGTGTGTTGAAGCCACGCCGCATGTCTGTGACACCCGCAGCCAACCAAACGCGCGTGTTGCTCGGCACAGGGATCAAGCCGTCAAACCCTGCACGAGGCCAACAACTGCCATCAATGAGGTGGAGCCTTCAATCAGAATACGACGCCCATCCGACAGCGTGATGTCCACCCGCGCCGCAGAAAGAGCGCCATTGGGAATTGCCGTGCAAGTGGTGGGCGCAGCAGGGAAATCGGGCGCTGTCACCGCGACTTCGAAAAAGTCCGGAACCTCATTGTCATCTTCGGGCACAGGCTCAGATGACGAAAAGCGCGGATCACGCAGCCACTTGTGAATCAGGTTGGCATTCATCGAATACCGGCGGGCAACCTGCGCCACCGAAACGCTCGAAGCCCGCGCCTGATCGCAAATAGACTGCTTCTCTTCGTTCGACCAAAACCGCTTCTTCTGACCCTTCTTGCCCGCCATAGATCGCCCCAAGATGTCCACTATCGATGGTGGACATTATCAAAGCACTCCTCACCGCGTCAGAGCAGGCAAACCGGACGGATACTGTAAACGCAAATCCAATCGCGATGGACATTTGCTTCGAAGACGTTGGTGATTTGGTCTACCTCACCGAAGATGAGCAAGCAAAACCTCTGATACTGTTCTTGTCTGCGAACTCAGATTGACCTTCGATAAAGACCCGAGTTTTTCACCAGTATCGGTCCTTTGTGGCCATTCCTCCAGGCCAATGAGAGAACAGACACTTGGTTGTAGCAGAAACGCCCAGCAAAATACGGCTAGTTTTGGCAGGTTTTTGGCTTAGAGCAGGGATAAGTTTTTAGGTCAGCATTTATGACGCATAATGCGCGTTATGTTAATATGTCAGCATTACTGACATAAAACTCATGCCTTTGCAGATATTCTAGTAAACGCTTCATGTGGTCAGCTAAGCCAAGTCACTCACGGCCCAAAGGCGACCTTGAGCGTCATATTCAATTGCTGCGTCTGCAGCCCGCATTGCCGACACTGGTTGCGAACTCTAGCTGTAGAGCACAT
>CALHHY010000017.1 GCA_938030665.1 uncultured Litoreibacter sp.
TCTGATCATGGAGCTGATCAACAACATCGCGAAGGTGCACTCCGGTGTGTCCGTGTTCGCGGGTGTTGGTGAGCGGACCCGTGAGGGCAACGACCTGTATCACGAGATGATCGAATCCGGCGTTATCGTGCCTGACAATCTGGAAGAGTCCAAAATTGCGCTGGTCTATGGCCAGATGAACGAGCCTCCCGGTGCGCGTATGCGGGTTGCCCTGTCCGGCCTGACATTGGCTGAGCAGTTCCGTGACGACACGGGCGCTGACGTGCTGTTCTTCGTCGACAACATCTTCCGCTTCACGCAGGCCGGTTCCGAGGTGTCTGCGCTTCTGGGCCGTATCCCATCCGCTGTGGGCTACCAGCCCACGCTGGCTACTGACATGGGTGCGATGCAGGAACGCATTACATCGACCAAATCGGGGTCCATCACCTCGGTGCAAGCGGTTTACGTGCCTGCGGATGACTTGACCGACCCGGCACCAGCGACATCGTTCGCCCACCTCGACGCGACCACCGTTCTGGACCGGGCGATTTCCGAGAAGGGTATCTACCCGGCTGTGGACCCGCTGGGCTCCACCTCGCGCCTGCTGGACCCGCTGATCATCGGCGAGGAGCACTACAAGGTTGCCACCGACGTTCAGCAGATCCTGCAACGCTACAAATCGCTGCAAGACATCATCGCCATCCTCGGCATGGACGAACTGTCCGAGGACGACAAAATGACCGTGACCCGCGCCCGCAAGATCGAGCGTTTCCTGTCGCAGCCATTTGATGTGGCGAAAGTCTTCACCGGTGCCGACGGCAAGCAGGTACAGTTGGAAGATACAATCGCGTCCTTCAAGGCTGTTGTGGCCGGCGAATATGACCACCTGCCGGAAGGCGCCTTCTACATGGTCGGCGGCATCGATGAGGTGATCGCCAAAGCCGAGAAAATGGCCGCAGACGCGGCATAAGGGGGCGTAATGGCCAAGATGATGCAATTCGAGCTGGTCTCACCGGAGCGCAAGCTCGCCTCTGTTGAGGCAAGCGAGGTGCAGATACCGGGTGCGGAAGGTGACTTCACCGCCATGCCTGACCATTCGCCGGTGATCACGACCTTGCGTCCGGGTTATCTGCGGGTCGTGACGGCCGCCGGCACGGAAGAGTATTTTGTGACAGGCGGCTTTGCGGAGGTCTCACCCGAAAGCACCTCGGTGCTGGCGGAGCGCGCTTTCGCGCGGGCTGATATGACGCAGGAGCTGCAGTCGGAGCTGATCGCCGAGGCCAGCAAGGCCCATGAGGTCGCCGGCACAGACGAGTCCGCCAAGCTGGTCGCAGACATGACGGCAGGCGTGACTCTGACTTAAGGCAGCGCCTGAACGCGCAGGAATATGAAGGGCTCCGTTTTTCGGGGCCCTTTTCTATTTTTAGTAACAAATTTTCGTCAATATTTGTCGTTAAGTGCGGTGCCCGTAAGGTTAGCGAATGCAAAGATTGTCATCTCATCAAATCGGCATTAGCCAGGGATCAAAGGTCCTGTTCTCCGATTTTGCGGATAACGGACCGATGTGGGCTGGCACCGGTCCCAGGGCGCAGCGGGTGACGATCCCGTTTGAGGAAGCGTATGCCGCGCCGCCGACCGTTCATATCGCGCTCAGCATGTGGGATATTGACCACCAGCATAACCACCGCATGGATATCTCGGCTGAAAACGTCACCGAGACGGAGTTCGAGCTTGTGTTCAAGACCTGGGGCGACACCCGCGTGGCGCGCGTGCGCGCCAATTGGATGGTGATCGGTGCCTTGCCCTACGATGAGGAATGGGAATTATATTAGGGGTGCCCCGTTTGGCGGAGCTCGGGATTTCGAAAGGGTTTGAGTATGACTGATAAACGATCAGCAGGCCTCTGGGATCAAGGCATGGCGGGTGCCGTCGCCCTTGTGATCGTCAGTTCAAGTGCAGCACCGGCGCTTGCTCAGGACAAATATTCCGTTTTCATCGGCCAGTACGCCGCCGCGCAACGGGTTGTCGCCGATTGCGACGGTTTCTCCCTTCTGGCGCCTCAATCGGCTGCAAGTGTTGCGAAGTCCGAAGATGGGCTGCGGCGCCAGAAAGTGCTTCGGCTGATGTATTACAGCAAGTCCGCTAAGCTGGCTCAGCTTGGCAATGCGACCTTGACCGCAAGGGGTGTTGACGCGGCTTCGAAGCGGTCCGTTTGCCGTTTTGGAAAGGCTGTTGTCGGCAAGGATGACCGTATCGGCAGGTTTTTGGCGCTCAGATAGCGTTACGATTTCTGCGTCAGCTATCGGTTTGGCAGGCCACTCACGGCCCGGAGAGGCGCGGCCTAGAAGAATTTCTTCTTCACAAACACCTTCTTCTTGAATCCTTTGGGCGTAACGATAAAGCCGGGATGCGCTAACTTCTTCTTCACGAATAACTTGGGGCTGACGATTTTCCCGTGTCCAAAGCTACGATGGCCGTGGAATTTCTTGAACTTCTTGAATTTGAAGTTCGCTTCAACCAGTGCCGATGGCGGGCTATCCGCGGCAAAGACCGCCGGGGTTGCCGCTAGCGCGTCGGTGGCGCCTGTTGCGGGGGCTGTTGCCAGGACTGCGCCGATGGCGGCGGTGATGAACGCGAGGATTGGTTTGGGGGTAGGGGTCATCTGATTTCCTTTCATGCGTTGCGTTGGCTCTGACCTAGAAACTGGCCAAAAACGCAGGAAAAGAAAGCGCAACACGGTCACAACGCATCGCGCGCGCGGGAGTTAATCGCTCATTTGCGCGAGTATTGTTCATAATTTGCGGCCAATCCCGTTGCAAACGCTACGTCACGCGATCACGGGCAGGTCGAAGCAAAGTTGAACGGCCCAGGTGTCCAAAATCAGCTGCCGGGGTACATTGCCTCGTAAATCGGCCCAAGCGTGCCCGTGTCAAACAGGCTGGAGACCGAGCTGCCGCCCGAAATGTTCAGGATCGCCTGCGCCAACATCGGGGCCGTGGGGACGATTCGAATGTTTTTGCAGGCCTTCACGGCATCGGTCGGCTCGATGCTGTCGGTGATGACTAGCTGCTTCATGACCGAATTGGTGATCCGCTCCACCGCCGGGCCGGACAGCACGCCATGGGTGATGTAGCTGTGCACCTCGGTCGCGCCGGCCTGCATCAGGACCTCGGCGGCTTTGCATAGGGTGCCGGCCGTGTCGCAGATGTCGTCAACGATGATACATTTCTTGCCCTTGACGTCGCCGATCACTGTCATTTCGGCAATCTCACCGGGTTTTTCGCGGCGTTTGTCGACGATGGACAGGGGCGCCTTGATCCGCTGCGCCAGTTCCCGCGCCCGCGCCACGCCGCCCACATCGGGGGAGACGACCATAACGTCCTTCATGTTCTTGAAGTGGTGCATGATGTCGAGCGCGAAAATGGGAGAGGCGTAAAGGTTGTCCACCGGCAGGTCGAAAAAACCCTGAATTTGTGCGGCGTGCAGGTCCATGGTCAGCACCCGCTCCACCCCTGCCTCGGCAATCAGGTTAGCCACCAGCTTGGCCGAGATGGGCGTGCGCGCCTTGGTGCGACGGTCCTGACGGGCATAGCCGAAATAAGGGATGACGGCCGTAATGCGTGACGCAGACGACCGTCGCAACGCGTCGGTCATGATCAACAGCTCCATCAGGTTGTCATTGGCCGGGTTGGAGGTTGACTGAATGATAAACATATCCTCGCCGCGCACATTCTCGAACACCTCGACGAAAATCTCCGCGTCGTTGAACCGCTCCACCCGCGCGTCGACGGGGGCCACCTTGATGCCGCGATGCATGGACATGCGTTTGGCAATGTTGGTGGCAAGCTCTTTATTCGCGTTGCCCGCGATGAGTTTTGGCTCGGAAGTGTTCGGCATTTTGTGTCCCCGGGTTGGCAGCATGACCTTCACCGCGAAAGGCCCCCGCCGCCCGCGACATTGCCACTCGCTTAACACCCCGTTAGCGTGCTGCAAACCAATTCTTAATCGCAAGGAGCCCAAGGTGCCGCATATCGACTATTATTTCGCGACGCTGTCCCCCTACACCTATCTGGCGGGTACCCGCATGGAGGAGGTCGCGGCAAAACACGGCGCCACGATCCGCTACAAACCGCTTGATATAATGGGGCTGTTTGGCCGCACCGGGGGCACCCCGCCGCCACAGCGACACCCGAACCGTCAGGAATGGCGCTTGCAGGAGATGCGGCGGTCGGCCTCGAAGCTGGGCATGAAAATGAACCTCAAGCCTGCGCATTGGCCGACGAACCCCGCACCTTCATCATACGCGATTATCGCCGCGCAAAACGAAGGCCGCGGCGACCTGGCCGCGCTGGTCCACGGCTTCGTGCGTGCCGTCTGGGCGGAGGAACGGGACGTGGCTGACGACGCTGTGGTGCGCGAGGTTCTGGAGGCGAACGGCTTTGACGGCGGGTTGGCTGACAAGGGCATGCTGGCCGGCGCCGAGGAATATGCCGCCAACCTGGAAGAAGCGGTCGAAAAAGGGGTCTTCGGCGCGCCCTTCTACATCACCCAGGATGACGAACGTTTCTGGGGGCAGGACAAGATCGAGGATCTGGACCTGCATCTGCAAGGCAAGCTTTAGCACCCTATGCCTATTCAGGCGTCCGGCGGGGCGATGACCCATTTCTTGCGCTCTGGCCACGGACCGGAGGAGGCGCTGGTGCTGCATTGCATGCTCGGCTCCGCGCGGGGCATGGACATGATGATGGCCAAGATGGGCAAGGAGCTGTCCATGCTGGCCATGGACCTGCCCGGCCATGGTCAGTCAGAGGAGTGGGACAAGACCCGCGACTACGCGGAGATGACCCGCGATATGGGGCTCGGGCTACTGGAGCGGCCCGCGCATCTGATCGGCCACTCCTATGGGGGCTATGCCGCGCTTCGCATCGCTTGCGACCAGCCTGACATGGTGCGCAGCCTGACGCTGATCGAGCCCGTGTTCTTCGCGGCCACGAAACACACCGCTCCGCCGGTTTTCAAAGCCTATGAACGCGCCAGCCGCCGGTTTCTGGGCGCGCTGGCCGTCGGGGATACCAGCAGCGCAGCGCGCGCCTTCACCGGCGAATGGGGGGATGGCAGCCCATGGGAAAGCATGAAGCCTGAGGCGATGGAGTACATCACCGCGCGCATGCCGCTTGTCGCTGCCAGCGGCGCCGGGATTGCCGAAGATAGCGGCGATGTCTGGTCGCGGCTGGGCCGGCTGCAGATGCCATGCCTGCTGATCGAAGGGGCCAGCTCGCCCCCAATCATCGCGGCCATTCAGGACGCGCTGGCAGGCGCGGTCCCCAATACGACGCGCCATGTGGTGCCAGAGGCGGGCCACATGCTGCCGATGACCCATGCGGTCGAGGTGGCAGAGCTGATTACGGGTTTCATGCGTGATCAGCCGCGCAGCGTGGAAATCATCTGATCAATCTCGGTCTCGGATTTCGACCAGTCGCAGACTATGCGGCAGCGGATCAGGTCATCGTCCGGGCCTTCCAGTGAAGCGTCAAACGGGAAGAGGTAGTATTTTGCCCCTGCGGCCATGGCGCGCCTGTGTGCTGCGCGGGGTAGATGGGCGAAAACCATGTTAGCCTCGGGTCGGTCGGGAATCTCGGCCCCGTCGATGCTTTCCAGGCCAGCCAGAAGCCGTGCCATGTTTGCATTGGCCCGCGCACCAAGCTGTAGCCACAGGTCGTCGGTCAGGTAGGCATCCATCTGCGCGGACAGGAACCTGTGTTTGGAGAAAAGATGCGCGCCGCGTTTGCGCCGCAGCTCGAACTCCCACGCTTTGTCCGGGTCGAAGAGAATCACGGCCTCCACCCCCGCGCAGCCGTTCTTGGTGCCGCCAAAGCTGACCATGTCGATACCAGCCCGCCACGTCATCTCTGCCGCGCTACAACCAAGGGCCGCGCAGGCATTGGCAAAGCGCGCGCCGTCAAGATGGGTCTTCAGGCCGAATTCCTTCGTAATGGCGGTGATCGCGGCAATCTGGTCGAGGCTGTAGAGCGTACCCACCTCCGTCGCCTGCGTGATCGTCACGGGGCCACGCTGGACGCCATGAACGCCCTTGTCGCCCGTGTGCAGGATCGCCTGGCGCAGCGCGTCCGGGTTCATCCGGGCGGCGTCGCCCTCTACCAAGGTCAGCTTCGCGCCGTTGGCGTAGAATTCCGGCGCGCCACATTCATCCTCCTCCACGTGGGATATCCGGTGCGCAAAGATCGTGTCCCAGCTGTTGGTGTAGGTCGCAAGTGTCAGCGCGTTGGCGGCGGTGCCGGTGGCGACCAGATAGACGGCGGCGTCGGGGGCCTCGAACGTGGCGCGTATTTTGGCGCGCACGTCTTCCATGATCGTGTCATTGCCGTAGGGCATCTGGTGCCCCTCATTGGCGCGAATGACCGCATCCAGCACTTTGGGGTGCATTGGTCCGGCATTGTCAGAGGCAAAATTCATGCGCGCGCTCCTTCAGAGATCTTCAATGATGTGATCTTCCCACTCATCTTCCGGGATTTCAAACTCCGGCACGGTCCAGCCCTGAACCGATTGGCCCGCCGCATGCACCGTCTCCGCGCTGCCGGAGATGAGCGGGTGCCAGTCATAAAGCGGCTTGCCCTCGTAAAGCAGCCGGTAGGCGCAGGTTGAGGGCATCCAATAAGCAATCTTGGCGATATTCTTGGGGGTCAGATGCACGCATTCCGGCACGAATTGCAGGCGGATGTCATATTGCGCGCAGCGGCAGGTATCGCCGTCCAGCAGCCGGCAGGCGACGCGGGTGAAGGCGATCTCCTCCGTTTCGGGGTCTTCGAGCTTGTTGAGGCAGCATTTGCCGCAGCCGTCACAAAGCGCCTCCCACTCCTTCGGGGAAAGCTTTTGCAGCGGTATCTTCTCCCAGAACTTTGTGCGCAGGCCGGAGCGGTCAATCGGGTCTTTCATCGCGCGTCCAGGATCGCGCGCGCGCGCGCGCAATCGGCATCCATCTGGGTGATCAGCGCTTCTAGGCTGTCAAAGTTTTCCTCCCCACGCAGGTAGTCGACCAGCGCGACGGAGATCTCCTCCCCATAGAGATCACCTTTGAAATCAAAGAGGAAGGTTTCGCAATTGGGCTGGTTCTCTCCGAACATGGGCCGTACCCCGATGGAGGCCGCGCCCTGGTAGCTGCCTTTATGCGGGCCGGTGAGCACGTCCACGAACACGGCGTAAACCCCGAATTTCGGTTGATGCAGCCCGCTCGTGTCCTGATTGGCGGTTGGGTAGCCCAGCTCCCGGCCGCGCTGTTCGCCGGTAATCACTTTGCCCTCGATCCGGTGCAGATGGCCCAGCATCGCGGCGGCTTCCTGTGGCTTCCCCTCGCTCAGAGCGGCCCGAATATTGGTGGAGGAGACCTGCTTGTCACCCGTCTCCACCAGTTTCGCGACGGTCACGCCGAAGCCGAAGCGCTGCCCGAATTCCTGCAGCATCACTGATGTGCCCGTGCGTCCTTTGCCGAAACAGAAATCGGCGCCGACCACGACATGGGTCAGGCCCAACCCTTTGGCGATGACGTCGCGCGCGAATTCTTCCGCTGAAAGGCCAGAGAGAGAGGCGTTGAAGTTCAACTCATACAGCCGTTCCACGCCCAGTTTCTCCAACCGGTTGGCCTTGGCGCCGGCATTCATCAGCCGGAAGGGCGGGGCGTCTGGGGCGAAATATTCGCGCGGGTGCGGCTCGAACGTCATGACGCCCAAAGGCGCATCGGGGGCGGCATTACGCGCGATCTCAATCACGGCCTGATGGCCGATATGCACGCCGTCAAAATTGCCGATGGCAACCGTCGCACCGCGGTCGTCAGAGCTTACAAATTGGTGGTCACGAATGATGCGCATGGGCCTTGGGTACCGCCCATGCGAGGGGCGTGCAACGCCCCTCTCGGTAATTCTCTACGAGAATGACCTGCCGGGTTGGCGAAACCGCTTTGCGGTTTTCGCCTTAGTCAAACTTGCGGCTTGGAGCGAGCACGACTGCCTCCCCCTTCAGCACGTTTTTGCCGTCCACCTCGCAGCGGGTCAGCATGGTGACCTTGCGCTTGGCGTGGTCAATCTCGGTCACCTCGACCTCGGCCAGCACCATGTCGCCGGGGCGCACGGGGGCCATGAATTTCAGGCTCTGGCCCAGATAGACGGTGCCGTGGCCCGGCAGCTGCTCTCCAATCACGGCGGAGATCAGCCCGGCGGTCAGCATCCCATGCGCGATGCGTCCCTCAAAGATCGTATCCTGCGCGTAGTCATCATCCAGATGCACCGGGTTGCGGTCCGTTGAGACCTCGGCAAACAGCTCGATATCGCGGTCGGTCACCTGCTTGCGCAAATGGCGCTTCATGCCGATCTCGATATCTTCGATGCAGATGGTGCCGCGGGGCAGGTTGTCGCCGGGGCCGGGGGTGCGCATATCCAACATCTTTTCACCTCTAAGTCACAAAATAGCGCCCAGACGGGCAATCTTGAAACTTTATTACTTTGCGCCTGCGGCAAAGTCCAGTGAAATTCCGATCAACGCAGCTTGCCAATTGTATAACGCGGGGAGACCATTTCCTTTTGAAGATAAGCGCTTAGCAGGTCCGGATCGGGGTGACGCTCGGTTTTTGTCTCGGCGGCGGCAAGCCCGCCGGAGATGAAAAGGGAATCAAGGTCCTCGCCCTGCGCACCTTGCACATCGGTCAGCACCCCGTCGCCGACGCAGAGAATCCGGGCATCGGGCACGTCCTTTCCGAGGGCCGCGAGCCTGCGGCGGGCGAGATCATAAATGGGCGGGTGCGGCTTGCCGAAATAAAGGCTTTCGCCGCCCATTTCGGAATAAAGTTTGGCGAGCGCGCCGGCGCACCATTCGCGGTGCTCCCCCCGGTCCACGACAATATCGGGGTTGGCGCATAGAAGCTTGAGCCCCTTCTGCTTGGCGTACAGAAAGTCAGGGCGGTAGACATCCGGGTCGGCCATCGGGTCTTCGGGACCGCAACAGACGATGCCCTCGGCCTCGGCCAGCGATACCTGGGTGATATCCACGGGGTCGTCGATGATTTTCAGCGGGTCAAAGAAATTCTGATCATGCGGCTGGCCAATAAAGTAAACCTTGGAGCCGACCGCCCCGCGATACATCGCCGCCCGCGCGCTATCACCGGAGGTGGCAATGTCGTCAAAGCTGTCTTCTGCCACGCCGATATGGTCCAGCTGTTTAGCGACAGAGGCGCGGTGGCGCGGTGCGTTGGTGACATAGATCACGGCCCCACCCCGCGCGCGGTAGCTTTGCATCGCCGCGACCGCGCTTTCAAACGGGGTGATGCCGTCATGGATGCAGCCCCACAGGTCAACGAACAGCGCGTCATACTGGTCGGAAATGTCGGAAAGCGCGTCGATGATCTGCGTCATTGCAGTCCCTTTCTAGTGCAGGCGTCTAGCGCCACTTGATCGAACAACCCATAGACGGTGTCTGTTCCGCAGGTCCGCGCGCGGTTTCTGCCACTTGGCGCATGGCGTTCACCAACTCGGGCGTGCGCCCCTCGGCCAAGCCCATGGCTGCGTCATCCAACCGGCCGCGATATTGCAGGCCGCGATCCGCGTTGAAGCCGAAAAAGTCAGGCGTGCAGACCGCGCCATAGGCCTGGCCCACGGATTGGTCCTCATCCACCAGATAGGGGAAGTCCCAGCCGTGATGGGCGGCGAAAGCCTTCATCTGCGGCGGTGCGTCGGAGGGGACCATACGGTAGTCATTCGACATGATCGCCACCATGCCCACGCCCATGTCACGTAACGCTGTCGCATCGCCAGCCAGCCGGTCGGCGATGGCCTGCACATAAGGGCAGTGGTTGCACAGAAAGGCCACCATCAGCCCCTTGGGGCCCATGGCCTTGCTCAGCGTGACGACCCGCCCATCCGGGTCCTTCAGCGAGAAATCCGGCGCGGGCCAGTCAAAGTCGCAAACGGGCGTGTCGAGCAGGGCCATATCAGACCGTCAGGTTCGGAATGATCTGCTTCTTGCGACTCATGATGCCGGGCAGCACCACGTGGTCGCCGCTGACGCTGGCGCCGAAGCTGGCTTCTGCCACGGATTTGGACAGCTCATTGGGGATCAGCATCGTGGCTTCCTCGTTCAGGATATCGACCACGAAAAGCAGCACCTGATCGACCCCATCCTCAGACGCCACGCCGGGCATTGCCGCCATCAGCGCGTCCTTGCGGTCCAGCACCATCTTGGGGGAGGTGGTTTCCAGCACCGAGACCCGGAACTTGGTGTCGCCGACGCCGTATTCCTTGCTGTCCATCCGCAGCAGCTCCGCCTCGGAAAAAGCGGAGACGTCGGATTTGGCGGCAAACATCTCTGCCGCGTAATCGGCAATCGACACGCCCAGGTCAGCAGCAAGGCTTTCGGCCAGCGCGCGGTCGGTGTCGGTCGTGGTGGGGGAACGGAATTCAAGCGTATCCGACAGGATGCAGCTCAGCATTGCCCCTTTGATCGCCTCCGGCATATCGCCCGCGTGGTCGCCCATCAGGTCGTGCATGATCGTGGCCGTGCAAGCCAGTGGGCGGATCGTGATGTCGATGGGACCGGCAGTCTCAAGCCCGCCCACCAGCTTGTGGTGGTCGATGATGGCCTGCAGGTCGGCTGCGTTGATGTTGTCCGGCAGCTCGGCTGGGTTGTTGGTGTCTACCACGATGCAGGCCTGCCCATCCGCGATGCTGTCGATGATCTCAGGCTTGGTCAGGTTCCAGCGCTCCAGCACGAAAGCGGCCTCGGTGTTTGGCTCGCCCAGCAGCACGGCCTTGGCATCGCCGCCCTGGTGGTTCAAAAACCACTCCCAGATCAGCGGTGAGCCGGTGGAATCGGTATCGGGCGATTTATGGCCGAAAATCAGCGTCGTCATGTGGTTCATCCTGCACATAGGGTGTCATTTTGCCGGACTTATACGGACGGGCTCACGGAATGTCACGCAACGGCGAAGCGCCCCTGACGTGACACAGAGTTTCGCGATTTGCGTCACGCCGCCGGTTTCGCCATTCTGCGGAAAACGAGCAGAAGAACAGGAGCGCAGATGCGCGAGACGGAGCTTTACCCGGCCATAAAATCCTTCCTTGAGGGGCAGGGTTATGAGGTCAAATCCGAGGTGGGCGCCTGCGACGTAATGGGCCTGCGGGGCGCTGACGACCCGGTGATTGTCGAACTGAAGACCGGTTTTTCGCTGTCGCTGTTTCACCAGGGCGTGGCGCGGCAGATGATCTGCGACGACGTCTATATCGCTGTGCCGCGCGGGGCGGGCAAACGGTTTGCCAAGGCGCTGAAAGAGAATGTGATGCTCTGCCGCAGGCTCGGGCTGGGATTGATCACCGTACGCATGACGGACGCGCTGGTCGAGGTGCATCTTGACCCCGCGCCTTATACCCCGCGCAAATCGAAGCTGCGTCAGGGCCGGCTGCTGCGGGAATTTGCGCGGCGGGTGGGCGATCCCAATACGGGCGGGGCCACGCGCGCGGGATTGGTTACCGCCTACCGGCAGGACGCGCTGCGTTGCGCCCAGCATCTGGCCGATCAAGGCCCCACCAAGGGTGCCGTTGTGGCCGCGGCCACAGGGGTCGCGCAGGCCACGCGCATCATGGCCGCCGACCATTACGGCTGGTTCGAGCGGGTGGAGAAAGGCATCTACCAGATCACCCCGCAGGGCCGCGAGGGGTTGGGCCGTTACTCCTGATCGCTCAGGGGCCAAAAAATGGCGCTCCCTGATGATCCCTCTTGCTGCCCGGGGGCGATCTGTCTAGCACTTTCTCGCTGAACACTTGGCTTGGGAGGGCCGTATGCAGAAGACCGTGGTAAACAGCTGGAACGAATGGGACCCGCTGAAACATGTGATCGTGGGCCGCGCCGATGATTGCCACATACCGCCGGAAGAGCCCGCGCTGGACGCCAAGGTCCCCGAAGACAGCGACATGCGCGGCCAATGGGGCCGCCGCCCGCAGGAAACCATTGATCGCGCGAATGAGCTGTTGGACGGTTTCGCCTCCCTCCTTGAAAAACGCGGCGTGCGCGTGGACCGGCCTGATCCGATCGACCATTCCAAGCCGGTTACCACCCCGGATTTTCACACCGAAAGCCAGTTTGGCTGCATGCCGCCGCGTGACGTGCTGTTGACTGTCGGCTCCGAGATGCTGGAAGCCACGATGTCCTACCGCTGCCGCTGGTTTGAATATCTGAACTACCGTCCGCTGATGGAGCGCTATTTCGACGAGGACCCCAATTTCCGCCATGAAAGCGCGCCCAAGCCGCGGCTGACGGATGAGGATTACCACCCGGACTACCTGTCCGACAAGATCGGCGTCGAAAAGCGGCTGCAGTGGGCGGCGGAGAAATTCTTCGTCACGACGGAAAAAGAGCCCCTGTTTGACGCGGCTGACGTGCTGCGCTTTGGCCGCGATCTGGTGGTGCAGCATGGGTTCACGACGAACCTGAAGGGGATCGAATGGCTCAGACGGCACTTTCCCGATCACCGGGTTCACACGGTCAACTTCCCCGGCGACCCGTACCCGATCCATATCGACGCGACCTTCACGCCGTTGCGCCCCGGTCTGATCCTGAACAACCCGCAGCGCCGCTTGCCCGATGACCAACGGGCTATGTTCGAGGCCAATGGTTGGGAGATCGTGGATGCGGCCCAACCCGCCCATAACGCCCCGCCGCCGCTTTGCTACTCCTCCGTCTGGCTTAGCATGAATGTGTTGGTGCTGGACCCCAAAACGGTCTGCGTCGAGAAGTCGGAAGTCTACCAGGCGGAGCAGATGGACAAGCTGGGCATGGAAGTGGTCGAGGTCGAGCTGCGCGACGCCTATGCATTTGGCGGCGGCATCCATTGCTGCACGGCAGATGTCTACCGCGAGGGCGGGTGTGAGGACTATTTCCCCAACCTGTCGTGATGGCCTACCTGCGCTCGATTCTCACAGTTTTGTGAGCGGCGGATGCGCCAATGCGACGCGCGGGCGGTCCAAAAACGCCAGCCCTACCCTATGTTATCTAGTGAAGGCCGCACCAGCCGTCCGGCCCCAACTAAGGAGACAGACCGATGAAGAGCCTCGCCCCGAACCGCCGCCTGTTTCTTGCGGGTGCTGCCATGTCAGTTGGGACCGGCCTGGTGGTCCCCGCACGGGCCGCCGGTTTGGCGCCCACGCCAACGATGCGCGGCGGGTCCAACAATTATCGGCCCGGCGCGCCGATCGTGCAGCGCATTGGCGGGGGCGGCTTTCTGATGACCGGCACCGCGCGCCGCGCCGGCAGTGGGGAGCCACTGCCGGGCCAACGCATACAAGTCTGGGCGCATACGACCGAAGGGCATGAGCGTGATCCCGACAGCCACGGGGCGACGCTGACGGACGAGAACGGACAGTTTGTCATGGACATGCCGCAGATCGTGCCTGCTTTCGGGCAGGCCCATGCGCACCTGGCCTATGATAGCGAGGCGTTCAAAACCGTGTTCCTGCGGCCATTGATGGCCAGCCCGAATGACAAAACGTTGCACGCCGATTTCGTGCTGGAGCCCGCGTAACCCAGATGATGAGCGCGCGGTTGCGGGGCTGGTTGGTCTGGGCGGGGTTGGCGCTGGCCATTGGCCTTCCCCTGTTTCTGGCCGCAACCAGCCCGCTTCTGGCTTGGCGACAACCTGTCTATATTATTGCGGGCTTTGCCGGGGTTCTTTGCCTCGCGATGCTTTCGCTTCAGCCGCTTCTTGCAGCCGGCCTGCTGCCGGGAATGTCAGTAGCAATAGGGCGACGGTGGCACCGGGTTCTGGGGCTGGCTTTGCTGGCAGCCGTGATCATTCACGTTGCCGGGCTTTGGATCACCAGCCCGCCTGACGTCATCGACGCGCTGCTTTTCCGCTCGCCCACCCCTTTCTCCGTTTGGGGGGTAGCGGCTATGTGGGCAGTATTTCTGACCGCCGGCATAGCGGTCTTTCGCACACGACTGGGCCTGCGGTGGCGGGCGTGGCGTTTGGTGCACAGCGTTTTGGCGGTCATCATCACCGGCGGCACAATTGCCCATGCGGTGCTGATCGACGGTACGATGGAAACGGTCACGAAATGGGGCCTTTGTGCGCTTGTTGCGGTCGCGGCATTGTGGGTCCTGGCAGACCCTGCCACGTTGAAAAGGCTCGTTGCTCCCCGGCGTTGAGGGCCGTCTCGAACCCCGCGCACGCAGGCTGAAACGCAATAAAATTTTTTGCCCCGCTACCGTGTTGACACCCCCTGAGCCTGTCCCTAGATACGGGTCGTTATCACTCGGACTAAGTGAGTGCTAACGGTCCCGGCGCGGCCGGGGTCTATGGGAGAAACTTTGAGCTAGGAGCTGCAAAGATGGCATTGAAACCGCTTCATGACCGCGTTCTCGTGGAACGCACGGAAGGCGAAGAGAAAACCGCAGGCGGGCTGATTATCCCCGACAGCGCGAAAGAAAAGCCAGCGGAAGGCAAGATCGTTGCCGCCGGCGAAGGCGCGCGCAAAGATTCGGGCGAACTGATCCCGATGGCCGTTAAAGAAGGCGACACGATCCTGTTCGGCAAATGGTCCGGCACCGAGGTCACCGTCGACGGCAAAGAGCTGCTGATCATGAAAGAAAGCGACATTCTGGGCATCCTGTCCTGATGGCTGTGCGGGCCATGGCGGTCCGCGATCTTTCTTCAAAACGCATTTAACTTAAGGAGCACATGAGAATGGCTGCTAAAGACGTAAAATTCGACTCCGAAGCCCGGAACAAGATGCTGAAAGGCGTCAATATCCTGGCGGACGCGGTCAAGGTCACGCTGGGCCCGAAAGGCCGCAACGTGGTTCTGGACAAATCCTTCGGCGCCCCACGCATCACCAAAGACGGTGTGTCCGTGGCCAAGGAAATCGAGCTGGAAAACAAGTTCGAGAACATGGGCGCGCAAATGGTCAAAGAAGTGGCCTCGCGCACCAATGACGAGGCCGGCGACGGCACCACCACCGCGACCGTGCTGGCTCAGGCCATCGTGCGCGAAGGGATGAAATCGGTTGCCGCTGGCATGAACCCGATGGACCTCAAGCGCGGCATCGACATGGCGACCATAAAAGTCGTCGAGGCCATCAAAGCCGCCTCCCGCCCGGTGAACGATTCCGCTGAAGTGGCGCAGGTCGGCACCATCTCCGCCAATGGCGAGGCCGATATCGGCCAGCAAATCGCAGATGCGATGCAAAAGGTCGGCAACGAGGGTGTTATCACCGTCGAGGAAAACAAAGGCCTCGAAACCGAGACCGATGTTGTTGAAGGCATGCAGTTCGACCGCGGCTACCTGTCGCCTTACTTCGTGACCAACCCGGACAAAATGACGACAGAGCTGGAAGACGCCCTGATCCTGCTGCACGAGAAGAAGCTTTCTTCCCTGCAGCCAATGGTGCCCCTGCTTGAAACCGTCATCCAGTCCGGCAAACCTCTTCTGATCATCGCCGAAGACGTCGAAGGCGAAGCGCTGGCGACCCTCGTGGTCAACAAGCTGCGCGGCGGCCTGAAAATCGCGGCTGTCAAAGCACCTGGCTTCGGCGACCGCCGTAAAGCCATGCTGCAGGATATCGCGATCCTGACCGGCGGCCAGGTGATCTCCGAAGATCTGGGCATGAAGCTGGAAAACGTGACCATGGACATGCTGGGCACCGCCAAGCGCGTCTCGATCACGAAGGACGAGACCACCATCGTCGACGGCGCTGGCGCCAAGGCGGAGATCGAGGCGCGCGTCTCGCAAATCCGTCAACAGATCGAAGAGACGACCTCCGACTACGACCGTGAGAAGCTGCAAGAGCGCGTGGCCAAGCTGGCTGGCGGTGTTGCCGTGATCCGCGTCGGCGGCATGACCGAGGTTGAAGTGAAAGAGCGTAAGGACCGTGTCGATGACGCGCTGAACGCAACCCGCGCCGCTGTCCAAGAGGGCATCGTTGTGGGCGGGGGCGTGGCACTTGTCCAGGCCGCCAAGTCGCTTGAAGGTCTTGAGGGTGCAAACAGCGATCAGTCGGTTGGTGTAAACATCGTGCGCAAGGCCATCGAAGCACCACTGCGCCAGATCGCTGAGAATGCCGGTGTCGACGGCGCAGTTGTTGCTGGCAAAATCCGCGAAAGCAATGACGACACGTTTGGCTTCAACGCCCAAACCGAAGAATATGGCGACATGTTCAAGTTCGGCGTTATTGACCCGGCCAAAGTGGTGCGGACCGCGCTGCAGGACGCAGCCTCCGTTGCGGCGCTGCTGATCACGACAGAAGCCATGGTTGCCGATGCACCTGCCAAGGAAGGCGCCGGCGGCGCTGGCGGCGGCATGCCCGACATGGGCGGCATGGGCGGCATGATGTAAGACGCGATTTTCCGAAAGGAAAACGCCGCGAGGAAAGGGCGAAGCGCCACATATCGCGTGCTTCGATCCTGACATGCCACAGATTGAGGAAGGGCCGTGCAGCTTGCGCGGCCCTTTTTTGTTGGCCTCTTGTTGCGCAAGACCGTCTCCCGGATTTGTGTCTGTCCTTCCGCGCTAAAACCGCCTAATCGGGGCAAATGCGCCTGTTCTTGCTTGTCTCCCTCACCATGATGGCCTTTGCGGCCAATTCCATCCTCAACCGCGTGGGCGTTTCCTCCGGCGATATCACGGCCGAGATGTTTGCCTTGTTGCGTGTCGTCTCTGGCGCCGTGGTTCTGGCGGTACTTGTAATCCTACAAGGCGGCACCTTGCGCGCCCGGCCCAACCTTTGGGCGGTGCTGGGGCTGACGGCCTATCTGGTGGGGTTTAGCCAAGCCTATATCGCGCTTGATGCGGGGCTGGGGGCGCTGATCCTGTTTGGTGGCGTGCAGATCACGATGTTTGCCGGCGCGGTCGTCATGGGGGAGCGCGTGCAAGCGACCCGCTGGATCGGGATGGTGATGGCGCTTGCGGGGCTCTTTTGGATCGTGGGCGGGGTGGCAACGCAGGGCGTGGCCTTGCTAAGCGTCGCCTTCATGGCCATCGCGGCGGTCGGCTGGGGTGTTTATTCGCTGATCGGGCGGGGCTTGGCCAACCCGTTGCAGGCCACCGCGCTGAACTTCCTGTGGTCCGCTCCGCTGGTTGCGGTGACGCTGCTTGCTGGCGGCGCGGAGGCGCCAGGCGGCTTTGGCATTGCGATGGCGTTGTTGTCGGGCGCGGTCACCTCTGCCCTCGGCTACGCGCTGTGGTACAGCCTGCTGCCGCAGCTTACGGCCAGCCTTGCCGGCGTCGCGCAGCTAAGCGTGCCGGTGATCGCAACTCTGGCCGGCGTGATCCTGCTGGGGGAGGCGCTGACCACGCAAATCGTGCTGGGCAGCCTTGTTGTCATCGCGGGCATCGCGCTGTCGCTCGTCCCGTTCAAGCGCGGCTGAGAAGACCGCCGGGGGAACGGGTGATTTTTCCCTCCATCTCCAAGGCGAGTAATTGTGGGGCCACCAGATCGGGGTGCTGGTTGAGGTCGCGGATCAGCTGATCTTCCGCCACCGGGGTCGGGCCGAGCAGCCCCAGAATTTGCGCGTGTGCCGGCCCTTCGCGGTGCGGTTTTGAGGCCGGCTTAGGGGCATCGGGTATCGGCTGAGGGGCATCGGGTATCGGCTGAGGGGCCGCAGGTTTTGCCAGCGCATCGAGCACATCTTGCGTGCCGCGCACTAGCGTCGCGCCGTCGCGGATCAGCATGTTGCACCCTGCCGCGCGCGCATCGAATGGGTGGCCCGGTACGACCAGCACGTCGCGGCCCTGATCCAAGGCCTCCCGCGCCGTGATAAGCGATCCGGACTTGGCTGCGGCCTCCACCACAACGACAGCGCGCGCGAGCCCTGAGATGATGCGGTTGCGGCGCGGGAAGTGGCGGGCCATGGGTTGCAGGCCGATCGGTTGCTCTGACAGTCGTAGCCCATTGCGGGCGATATCGTCATGCAGTGTTGCGTTTTCGCGGGGGTAGACAGTATCAACGCCGCCTGCCTGCACGGCGATGGTGCCGGTCTCCAAGCTGGCCAGATGCGCTGCCGCGTCAATGCCGCGTGCCAGCCCCGAGACGACACAGAACCCGGCCTCGCCCAAACCTTTGGCGAGGCTGCGGGCCATGCGGGTGCCTAGAGAGGAGGCGTTGCGCGCGCCTACCAGCGCCACTGCCGGGCGGTCCGTGAGGGAGCAGTTGCCGAGAGCCCAAAGCAGTGGCGGCGGATCGGTAAGGTCCGCAAGGGTAGGGGGGTATCCCACCGCGCCGAAGCACAATGCCCGTACGCCGAGGCGCTTGGCGGCCGCCATTTCCTGTTCGGCTGCTTTCCGCGAAAAGGGCGCATATTTCGCAACCCCGGCCTTCGCCGCAACCTGCGGTAGGGCCCCAAGCGCGGCTTCGGCCGTGCCATGTTCTGAAAGCAGTCGGAAAAACGTTGTTGGCCCGACGCGGTGGGATCTGATCAGACGAAGCCAGGTGACCGTCGCGTCCCATGTCTGGGGGGGTGCGAGGGGGGGTGGGGTAGACAGCAGGTCGCTGGCCATCTGGGTCTCCGTCTGATCAGTGACATCAGTTTTGGGCGACAGAGATTAACGGCAGATTAAGCGATTCAGGGGCGCAAAAAGTTACTTTTAACTATCAGATAAATATACATTAATCTTGAAAATTAGTTTTCGTTGTGGCCCGGCGAAAAACCGCGTTGGTTAACGGCCCTCACAAAAAATAGTGAGGCCAAAATCCGCAAGTTGAACTTTCTGTGATTTGTTGCCCGCTGTTTGGCAAAAGTGATTCCCGCATGCAACGGGGCGGCGCGGTTACAGCTGCTTTTCAAAAACCATCGCGGGCAGGGTGTAGCTGCCCTTGGTCGTGTCGACGGTAATCTCCTCGACCCCGCGCATGACCCAGCCCGCCTTCTTGTAGAACGCAGCCGCCCGGTCATTGCCGGTCGCGCAATCAAGCACACCCTTGGCGTGGCCGCGCGCCTGCAGCTCTGCCTCAGCCGCCTGCATCAGCTTTCGCGCGAGGCCTTTGCCTTGCTGATCAAGCCGGATGTAGAACTGGTCAATATGGTCGCCCTTGAACGCCACGAAGCCAGTCGGCGCGCCGCGCTCCCCCACGACCAAAAGGTCATTGCCGAAGGCCCGCAGGCGCTGGTGGAAGCTCGCGGCGGTGCGCAGCTTGACCAATGCTTTGGGGGCGTGGGCCAGATGACCTGCATCCCAGCCCTCCGCCCACAGGATCGTCAGCGGAGCGAAGTCATCTTCTGTGGCGCGGCGCAGCATCAGGTCTGCGAGCCGCCGACCGTCAGCCCGCCGATTTTCAGCGTCGGTTGGCCAACGCCCACGGGCACCCATTGGCCCTGCTTGCCGCAATTGCCCATGCCGGGGTCCAGCGCCATGTCGTTGCCGATGGCCTGGATGTGTTTCAGCGCGGTCGCCCCGTCGCCAATCAGGGTCGCCCCTTTCACCGGCTCGCCCACGATGCCGTTGCGGACGCGGTAGGCCTCCGTGCAGCTGAAGACGAACTTGCCGTTTGTGATATCGACCTGCCCGCCGCCAAAACCCACGGCATATATTCCGTCCTTGAGGTCTTTGACGATTGCCTCAGGCTCCGCATCGCCGCCCAGCATATAGGTGTTGGTCATGCGTGGCATTGGCGCATGGGCGTAGCTTTGCCGGCGCCCGTTGCCGGTGGCAGGCACCCCCATCAGTCGCGCGTTCTGGCGGTCCTGCATGTAGCCCACCAATACACCGTCCTCGATCAGGGTGTTTTTGGCCGAGGGCGTCCCCTCGTCATCGACAGTGATGGAGCCGCGCCGGTCCGGGATCGTCCCGTCATCCAGCACCGTCACCCCTTTGGCGGCCACCTGCTGGCCCATCAGCCCCGCAAAGGCGGAGGTTTTCTTGCGGTTGAAATCGCCCTCCAGCCCGTGACCCACGGCCTCGTGCAGCAGGATGCCGGGCCAGCCGGGCCCGAGGACCACATCCATGACGCCGGCAGGCGCCGGCACCGCATCGAGGTTCACAAGCGCGATGCGCAATGCCTCGCGTACCAGACCTTCCCATTTGTCGCGCGCCATCAGGGGGGAGAGCAGATCGCGCCCGCCGCTGCTGGCGCTGCCGCCTTCGCGTCGGCCGTCCTTTTCCGCGATGACGGAGACATTGATCGCCGTCATCGGGCGGTCATCATATACAAGCGTGCCGTCGGGGCGCAGGATCGCTACCTGCTGGTGGGAGGCGGATAGAGAGGCGGAGACCTGCACCACACGCGGGTCAAGCGCGCGTGCGAAGGCGTCGATTTCCTTCAACAGGTCGACCTTCGCCGGAAAGCTGGTTCCGTCCATCGGGTTTTCGTCCGTGTAGAGCTTTCGGTTGGTGGCTTTTGGCGCAGCTGCCAATGTGCCGCCCCCTGCGCCCACGGCCAGGCGCGCGGTCTCGGCGGCCCTTAGCAGGGCGTGTTCCGATATCTCGGTGGCATGGGCGTAGCCTGCCGTCTCACCGCGCACGGCGCGCAGCCCGAACCCTTCGGAGGCGTCGTAGCTTGCGGTCTTCAACCGGCCATCGTCAAAGCCGAAAACCTCGGCCCGTTTGCGCTCGATAAACAGCTCCCCGTCATCGGCGCCATGGGTGGCGTCACGCAGGATGTTCAGCGTCCGGTCATGGTCGAGCATCGTCTCGAATGGGGTGAAGGCGTCCATCTTGGCGTTCATGCAACTTGCTCCGTTGGGTCAAAGGCGGATTTGCCTGCGTCATGGTAGCGCGTGAGCTGTCGTGAGCCTTGCCCCGCAGCTTCTAATATGGTTTTGACTGCCCCAGACGCAACGGGGGATTCCGTGCAGGTGACGCACGCCCCCGAAAAGACGGGATAACAACATGCGACTTTCGACGATTCTGGGCTCCGTGGGCTCCCTTTTTGCAGCAGGCGGCGCGTGGGCGCAGTCCAACCTCGACAACCCGCTTGGTGATTTGGAGATCATCGGCAAGCCGGTGCCCGACGGCGTGGGCTTCCAGCCTGCGGTCACCGAATTGGCGCGCGACATTCACTGGCTCGACAACTTTGTGCTGATCATCATCACCGTGATCACCCTGTTTGTGACCGCCCTTCTGGCCTACGCGGCCTGGAAATTCGCCGCCAAGCGCCACCCGGAGCCTGCAAGCTTTACCCACAATTCGGTGTTGGAGGTCGCGTGGACCGTTGTGCCGATCCTGATCCTGGTTGTGATCGGGGCTTTCTCCATCCCGGTGCTGTTCAAGCAGCAGCAAATACCCGAGGGCGACGTTGTCATCAAGGTGACGGGCTACCAGTGGTACTGGGGCTATGAATATGTCGACGAGGGCTTCGGCTTTGACAGCTTTATGATTGGTGCGGGCGACAACCGCCTGACGCCTGAAGTCTCCGCTGAGCTGCAAGAAGCCGGCTACTCGGACGAGGAATTCCTGCTCGCCACAGATACTTCCGTGGTTGTGCCCGTGGGTCAGACCGTCGTGATGCAGGTGACCGGTGCCGATGTGATCCACTCCTGGACCATCCCGTCCTTTGGCGTGAAGCAGGACGCGGTGCCGGGCCGTCTGGCCGAGCTGTGGTTCACGGCTGAGCAGGAAGGCGTCTATTTCGGCCAATGCTCCGAGCTATGCGGCCAGGCCCATGCCTATATGCCTATCACGGTTAAGGTCGTCTCGGAAGAGGCCTATGCCGCCTGGCTGGAAGCAGCAAAAGAGGAATATGCCGGGATCGCCCCTGCGCCGAAAACCATCGAAGTCGCTTCCAAGTAATCCTGTGACATTACAACCCGCAGACTGTGCGGGTTGTCCCCATTTCAAGCAGCTCTGGACCTGACCATGACAGATGCCACGCAACAGATAGGCTCCTACGAGGACGAGGCGCAGTTTGGCGATTACGTCGCCCTGCTGAAGCCGCGAGTCATGTCGCTGGTCGTCTTCACGGCCGCGGTCGGTGTCTTTGTGGCGCCGGTCTCTGTGCACCCGTTTGTGGCTTTCGTGGCCATCCTGTTCATCGCGCTTGGCGGCGGGGCCTCGGGCGCGCTGAACATGTGGTATGACCATGACATTGACGCGGTGATGAAGCGCACATCACGCCGCCCCGTGCCTGCGGGCAAGGTCACAAAGGGTGAGGCGCTGTCGATCGGGCTTTGGCTGTCGGGCATCGCGGTCGTGATGCTGGGGCTTGCAGCCAACTGGGTCGCGGCTGGTATCCTTGCGTTCACCATCTTTTTCTACGCTGTTATCTACACGATGTGGCTGAAACGCTGGACGCCGCAGAACATCGTTATCGGCGGCGCCGCAGGGGCTTTCCCACCGATGATCGGCTGGGCCGTGGCCACGGGCGGCGTGTCGGTCGAAAGCGTGCTGATGTTCGCGATCATCTTCATGTGGACGCCGCCGCATTTCTGGGCGTTGGCGCTGTTCATGAACGAGGATTATTCGAAGGCAGGCGTGCCGATGCTGACGGTTACGCATGGCCGCCGCGTCACCCGCACCCATATCTTGGCCTATGCCACGATCCTCGCGCCGCTGGCCGTGGGGGCCGCTTTCACTTCCATCGGCGGGTGGATTTACCTGCTGGCCGCGCTCTACTTGAACGTGCGTTTCGTTTTCGGAGCCTACAAGCTGTGGCAGCGCGACGAGGTGCAGTCAGAGGCTGACAGCTACGCCGCCGAGAAGAAATACTTCCGTTTTTCCCTGACCTACCTTTTTGCGTCCTTCGGCGCGCTGCTGCTGCAGGCTTTCTGGGTGCAGGGCTTTGGCATGGGGGCTTGGTAGCATGGCCGCACCGCAAGTAGAGCATGAGCTGCACACCCGCCGCTTCTCCCGCAATCTGGGGGTCGCGCTGACGCTGGTTTGCTTCGTCTTCATCGTCTTCGGGCTGACCTATGTCAAAATCACCAATGGTGGGTTGAACCAGGGCTTTGACCATGTGGTCCGCCCCGAACTGATGCCCCTTGAGGGCGCTGTGACGGAGGGCAACTAGCGATGCTAAGCAAGCTTGAGCCCACACAACGCACGCTGGTGATGCTGGTCGGCATGGTGGTGACGATGGTTGGCCTCTCCTTCGCGTCGGTGCCGCTCTATGACTGGTTTTGCCGGGTGACGGGCTACGGCGGCGCGACGCTGGAGGCTGATGCGGGCTCCGACGTGGTGCTCGACAAGACTGTGAAGGTGCGGTTTGACGCGTCGAAACATTCCGGCTTCCCGTGGGAATTCAAGCCCATGCAGCGCGAGATGGAAGTCCGCATTGGGGAGACGGGGCTCGCCTTCTACGAGGCCTACAACCCGACCGACGCGCCGATTGCCGGCTCCTCCACCTATAATGTCTTTCCGTTCACCGCGGGCGGCTTCTTCGTGAAGATCGACTGCTTCTGCTTTGAGGAGCAGGTCTTGCAGCCCGGCGAGCGGGTGGAGATGCCGGTGACCTTCTACGTCGACCCTGACATGGTCGAGGACCGCGACGGGCAACATATCAAGACGATTACGCTCAGCTACACATTCTACCAGATCGATCTGCCCGAACTTTCCGAGGACACGCAGGCGGCGCTGGACATTGACGCCGCACCGGCGCAAAACACGACAACGAACTAAAGGCCACGAGGGACAACCATGGCGCACGCAAAAAACCACGACTACCACATTCTGCCCCCGTCGATTAACCCGTTCCTGGGGGCTCTCGCCGCTTTCGTCATGCTCTCCGGCTCGGTGCTGTGGATGAAGGGGGGCAGTCCGTGGATGTTCCTGATCGGGCTGGCAGGCGTGCTATACGTCATGTTCAGCTGGTGGTCCGACGTGATCGAGGAAAGCCAGGTGGGCGACCACACGCCTGTGGTGCGTATCGGCCTGCGCTATGGCTTCATCTTCTTCATCATGTCCGAGGTCATGTTCTTCGTGGCATGGTTCTGGTCCTTCTTTAAACACGCCATGTACCCGATGGGCCCCCAAAGCCCCGCCGTCGATGGTGTCTGGCCGCCTGCCGGGATCGAGACATTTGACCCATGGCACCTGCCGCTGATCAACACGCTGATCCTGCTGTGCTCCGGTGCGGCGGCGACCTGGGCGCACCACGCGCTGGCGCATGAAAACAACCGCAAGGACCTGAAATCCGGCCTGATCATCGCGGTCATTCTTGGGCTCGTCTTCACCGCTTTCCAGGCCTACGAATACAGCCATGCGGCCTTCGGGTTCTCCGGCAATATCTATGGCGCCAACTTCTTCATGGCGACGGGCTTTCACGGCTTCCACGTGATCATCGGCACGATCTTCCTGTTCGTGTGCCTGCTGCGCGTCTATGCTGGCCATTTCACGCAAGAGAAGCATGTAGGATTTGAGGCCGCGGCCTGGTACTGGCACTTCGTGGACGTGGTCTGGCTGTTCCTTTTTGCGGCGGTCTATATCTGGGGCGGCTAATTTTCTGGGACAGAAAATTTGACAAAAGTTTCGAAGAAACTTTTTGCGCGCGGAGGTCATCCTTCGCGCGTCTTGATTGAAAAGCAATGACAAAGCGAATGATCATCCCGGCGCTCTTTGGCCTGATCGGCTGCGCCATCCTGTTGTCGCTTGGGACCTGGCAGATGCAGCGGCTGGCGTGGAAACAGGGCATCCTTGCGCAGATCGACAAAAAGATTGCCACGGCACCTGTCCCGCTTCCTCAGGCGCCTAACCGGGACGACGACCTGTATCTGCCTGTCGAATTGAAGGGCGATTTCACCGCAGATGAGCTGCATGTCCTGTTCTCCATCAAGAACCAGGGGCCGGGCTACCGGGTGATTTCCGCCTTTGAGACGCAGGCCGGTCGCCGGGTCATGGTGGATCGCGGCTTTGTGCCGACATCTGAGAAAGTCGCGGACCGGGCCGCCACTGGTGTTCGGGTGCAAGGCAACCTCCATTGGCCTGACGAGGTAGATGGGTTCACCCCCGCACCGGACCGCGACGCCAATATCTGGTTTGCCCGCAACATCGAGGCGATGGCCGAAGCGCTGGAAACGGAGCCATTGCTCGTCGTGGCCCGCGCGACATCGGAGATCACGCCAGCCGCGCGCCCGGTGCCGGTGACCACCCAAGGCATCCCGAATGACCACCTGCAATACGCCATCACCTGGTTTCTGCTCGCCGCTGCCTGGGCGGGGATGACAGCCTATCTGCTTTGGCGTATCAGGCAACGAACCGTCTGAAGGACCGCGACATGCGCTATATTTCCACCCGCGGCAACGCCCCCGTTCTGAGCTTCGAGCAGGCCATGCTGACTGGGCTTGCCCGCGATGGCGGGCTCTACTTGCCCGACGCTATCCCCACCCTCTCGGTCGACGATATCCGGGCCATGCGGGGCCAAAGCTATGAAGACGTCGCCTTCACCGTGATGCGCCCCTTCATCGGCGACACGTTCACCGATGCCGAGTTCCGGGAGATCATCGCCAAGGCCTATGCGGGCTTTGGCCATGCCGCCCGCGCGCCTCTTGGGCAATTGGCTCCCAACCATTTCCTGTTGGAGCTGTTCCATGGGCCAACGCTGGCTTTCAAGGACTTCGCCATGCAGTTGATCGGGCAGCTGTTTCAAGCAGCCCTCAGCCGCTCAGGCGAGCGGGTGACCATCGTTGGGGCCACCTCCGGCGATACGGGCTCTGCCGCGATTGAGGCGTTCAAGGGGTTGGACGCCGTGGATGTGTTCATCATGTATCCCGATGGCCGCGTCTCTGAGGTGCAGCGCCGGCAAATGACGACCTGCACCGCAAGCAACGTGCATGCGCTGGCTGTGGAAGGCGATTTCGATACCTGCCAAGGCGCGTTGAAGGACATGTTCAACGATTTTGACTTCCGCGACGGGGTGCGGCTGGCCGGGGTCAATTCGATCAACTTCGCCCGCGTGCTGGCGCAGGTGGTCTACTATTTCACCTCCGCCGTATCGCTTGGGGCACCGGACAGGGCCGTCAGCTTCACGGTGCCGACCGGCAATTTCGGCGACATTTTCGCAGGCTACATCGCCAAGCAGATGGGGCTACCGATAGAGAAGCTGGTCATCGCTACAAACCAGAATGACATCCTGCACCGGACACTAGAGACCGGCAGCTACACGACCGAGGGGGTGACACCCTCCATCAGCCCGTCGATGGACATTCAGGTCAGCTCCAATTTCGAGCGCGCCTTGTTCTATGCCTACGACCAGGACGGCGCGGCTGTGGCCGAGCAGATGGACAGCTTGAAGGCGGGCGGCGCATTCAAGATCAGCCAGGGCGCCTATCAGGCCTTGCAGGAAACCTACGCCTCGGGTCGGGCGTCCGAAGAACAGACCTCAATGATGATCACCAATGCGCAGGCCGAGATGGGGGAGCTTTTGTGCCCGCATTCCGCCGTGGGTGTCCATGTCGCGCAAAACCATCTTGGCGCGACGCCCATGATTACGCTTGCGACCGCCCATCCGGCGAAATTCCCGGCAGCGGTAGAAGCGGCTTCCGGCCAGCACCCGCCGCTGCCTGCCCGCATGGCCGACCTCTACGACCGCGACGAGACCATCACCCATGTGAAGGGCGAGCTGTCCGCAATCCAAACCATCATCCGCGAACGGATCTCCGCATGAGCGCGCCGCAGCTGCACCGACTGCCCAATGGTTTCCGCGTGGTGACGGAGCATATGCCGGGGCTTGAGAGCGCCTCCATCGGGATCTGGGTCAGCGCCGGGGGCCGGCACGAGCGGGTCAGCCAGAACGGCATCGCGCATTTTCTTGAACATATGGCCTTCAAAGGCACCAAGCGGCGTAGCGCCTTGCAGATCGCCGAAGAGATCGAAGATGTCGGCGGCTATATCAACGCCTATACGTCCCGCGAGGTGACCGCGTATTACGCCCGCGTGCTGAAAGACGACGTGGCGCTTGGGTTGGATGTGATCGCGGATATCCTGCGCAACCCGGTCTTTGACCCCCATGAGATCGAGGTGGAGCGCGGCGTTATCCTGCAGGAGATCGGGCAATCGCTTGATACGCCTGACGATGTGGTTTTCGACTGGCTGCAGGAAGCGGCCTTCCCCGATCAGCCCATTGGCCGCACCATTCTGGGGCCCTCGGAACGCATTTCCGCCTTCTCGCGCGCGGACCTGTCTGAATTTGTGGCAGAGCATTACGGGCCGGGTCAGATGATCCTGTCGGCCGCGGGGGCGATTGACCATGACGCTGTGCTGCGTATGGCTGAAGATCTGTTCGGCGACATGGAGGCGCGCCCGGCGCTGGTAGCAGAGCCGGCCCGCTTTGCCGCAGGAGAGCGGCGGGAGATAAAACCGCTGGAGCAGGCGCATTTCACTTTTGGCCTGGAAGCGCCGGGATACCGGGACGACGCATTTTTCACGTCGCAGGTCTTCGCCTCGGCGTTTGGCGGCGGCATGTCCTCCCGCCTGTTTCAGGAGGCGCGGGAGAAACGCGGCTTGTGCTACTCGGTCTTCGCGCAGGTGGGCAGCTATAGCGACACTGGCATGATGACGATCTACGCGGGCACCTCGGGCGAAGACATCGCGGGGCTAGCGGACCTTTGCGTGGATGAGCTGAAGCGGGCGGCCGATGACATGTCGGAAGCCGAAGTGGCGCGGGCGCGGGCACAGATGAAAGCAGGGATGCTGATGGGGCTCGAAAGCCCGTCCGCGCGGGCCGAACGGCTGGCGCGCTTGGTGGGTATCTGGGACCGGGTGCCGCCCTTGTCTGAGACCATCGACAAGATTGACGCGATTGACGTGGCCCGCGTTCGGACCTTCGCCGCGCAGATGGCGGGGCAGGGCGCTGCGGCGATGGCGCTTTACGGGCCGGTCTCGCAGGCGCGCGATCTGCAGACCCTGACGCGGAAACTGGCCGCCTGATCCGATGCTGACCTCGCGCCGCAAGATCAAGATCGAGACGGAGCGCATGACGTTGCGCCTGCCGCAGCATGGCGACTACAGGCCCTGGGCCGCGTTGCGGGCGGAAAGCACCGGTTTTCTGACCCCGTGGGAGCCGGTCTGGGCCTCTGACCACCTGAGCCGCAAGAGCTTCACCAACCGTGTCTACTGGGCGCAGCGGTCGGTGAATTCGGGCAGCGCCGTGCCGCTATTCATGTTCCGGCGCGAGGATAAGGCCCTTCTGGGAGCGATCACGCTCGACAATATCCGTCGCGGCCCGTCACAGGCCGGAACGCTTGGATACTGGATAGGCCAGCGACACGCGCGCCAGGGCTTCATGCGCGAGGCCATCGCGGCGGTGGTCCATCATGGGTTCACCCGCCTCGATCTCAGCCGGATTGAGGCTGCTTGCCTGCCGGAAAACACCGCGTCCCGCGGAGTGCTGGAGAAGGCAGGGTTCAAATATGAGGGCGTGGCGCAAAGCTACCTGCAGATCGGCGGGCGCTGGCGCAACCACGTCCTTTACGCAAACCTGCGCGCTGATCGGCGCGGGCGCACGGATGTCAGGTGAGCAATTTTTTGGCACAAAAAATTGGCAAAACTCCGTGCTAGAGTTTTTTCCAGCGCCCTAAGCGGATGTGATTTTTGAAAATGGCCGGCTCTGCGCTAAGCTCAAGTCATGCGCTTTCTCATATTTCTCGCCCTCTTCATTCCGCAACTGGCCCTTGCGCAGGACCGACGGCCGTCCCATTGCATTGCTCTGGCACAGAATACGCCGGGCGCGACCTATCTACATCACGCCAATTGGACGGAGCCCCTGGCGAATGACACCGTCAGGCTAACCTATATCGATCACGCCATGTTCCTGCTGCAGACCCAAGGGGGTCTAAGCGCTGTGACCGATTATGTAGGGTTCACCCCGCAGGTGTCGCTGATCCCTGATGTTGTGACGATGAACCACGCCCATTCCAGCCACTGGACCGCCTTTCCCGACCCGGCCATCCCCCATGTGCTGGAAGGCTGGAAAACCGGCGGGGTGGCCGACCACCACCTTGATTTGGGGGAGATGCTGGTGCGCAATGTGCCGACCGACATCCGCTCCCGCTTCGATGCCGGGGTGGAGAAGAACGGCAATTCGATCTTCATTTTCGAGGTTGCGGGCCTTTGCATCGGCCATCTGGGCCACCTCCATCACGAACCCGATCCCGCACAATATGCCGCTATTGGCAGGCTTGATGTGGTCATGGCCGCTGTCGATGGCGGGTTGTCCCTTGATACGCCGACCATGACGCGGGTGCTGAAGCGCCTACGGTCATCACTGGTGATCCCCATGCATTGGTTTGGCCGTGCGTCGCTTTCCACCTTCCTGCGCGACATGTCGGACACGTTTGACGTAGTGGAGCCCGATACAAGCTTCATCGAGGTCTCCCTGCGGTCGTTGCCATCGCGGCCGACCATCATGGTGCTGAACCCCATCTACATCAACCCGATCCCGGATTAGCAGATTGCAAATCGCGGTCTGTCGGGCCTAACTGCTTTCATGTTGAACCCCGTCTCTGATGAGCTGCGCGCGGAGCTGCGTGCCAAGCTGCCCGCCGCCGCTTTCCGCGATCTGACCCAAGCCTATCTGGAAGAACCACGAGGCCGCTATGCGGCGTCTGATGCGTTTCTGATTGCGCCGGGCAATGCTGAAGAGGTTGCGACTGTGGTGCAGGCCTGCGCGGCGGCACGGGTGGGGATTATCCCTTATGGCGGGGGGACGGGGCTTGTCGGCGGGCAGGTCGCCCCTGACGGTCCGACGTCGGTCCTGTTGTCGCTGGAACGGATGACCACGATCAGCAATGTCGACGCCACCCAGAACGTTCTGACCTGCGAGGCGGGCGCAGTCCTGCAGACGGTGCAGGAGGCCGCGGATGGCGTGGACCGGCTGTTTCCCCTGACGCTGGCCAGCCAGGGCTCCGCCCGGATCGGGGGGACGTTGGCGACCAATGCAGGCGGTGTGAACGTGCTGCGCTACGGCAATATGCGGGATCTGTGTCTGGGGTTGGAAGCGGTGTTGCCCACGGGCGAGATCTGGCATGGCCTGACCCCGCTGCGCAAAAACAACATGGGGTATGACCTGCGGCATCTGCTGATCGGTGCGGAAGGCAGCTTGGGGATCATCACCGCAGCGAGCCTGAAACTTTTTCCCAAACCGCAGCATCAGGGGGCGGCGCTTTTTGCCGTTACAAGCCCCCAGGCCGCGCTCGACCTGCTGGCGCTCGCGGGGGAGATGCTGGGCGGCCAAGTGTCAGCTTTTGAGCTGATCCACCGCATGGGGCTCGACTTTCTGGCCGAGACCGGACCGAAGGTGGACATGCCTTTGTCGGCATTGCCCGACTGGATGGTGCTGATTGACCTAGGATGTTTTGCCGGCACCGACCCGGCGGCCTCGCTGGAGGCGCTTTTTGCCGCGGCGGCCGAACGCGGGCTGGCGCATGACGGGGTGATTGCGCAGTCGCTGGCGCAACGCAGCGCGCTTTGGGCTATCCGTGAAAACATCCCCGAGGCCAACCGGCGGATCGGGTCTGTCTCCAGCCACGATATCTCGGTGCCGCTCGTGCAAATCCCCGTTCTCATCGACCGCGCGGGGGCGGAACTGGCCCGGCTGGGGGCGTTCCGGATCAACTGTTTTGGCCATGTGGGCGACGGAAATCTGCACTATAACGTCTTCCCTACCAAAGGAAAAACGCGCGCTGACTACGAACATCTGCGACAGGACGTAAAAGAGATCGTCCATGATCTGACGCATGCGCTTGGCGGGTCCATATCGGCGGAGCATGGGGTGGGACGGCTGAAAGTCGGGGATCTGGAGAAATACGGGGATCCTGCAAAACTGGCTGCGATGCGGGCGATAAAGGCAGGGCTTGATCCGATGGGGATCATGAACCCCGGTGCGGTTTTGCGGACGTGATTTGCGCCGCGCGGACGCGCGTCGCGACGCCGGGGAGGCGCTGCCTCCCCGGACCCCTCCGGGACACTTTTTGAAGCAATGAAGGGGGGTTAATCGCCCTCGAAGGCGCAGAGCGCGTCGACCGTCATGCCAAGCGTTTCAAGCTTCGCCCGCCCGCCCAGATCAGGCAGGTCGATGATGAAGGAGCATCCGATGACCTCGGCGCCAAGTTTTTCGATGAGCTTGATGCCCGCCTCCGCCGTGCCGCCGGTGGCCAGCAGATCATCGACCAACAGCACCTTTTCACCGGCGTTCAGGCTATCATCATGCAGTTCCATCGTGGCTTCGCCATATTCGAGACTGTAGGATTGCTCGATCGTTTTGCCGGGCAGCTTGCCTTTCTTGCGGATCGGGACGAAGCCCACGGAAAGCTGATGCGCGATGGCCCCGCCCAGGATAAAGCCGCGCGCCTCCAGCCCTGCCACCTTGTCGAACCGCACCCCGGCATAGGGGGCCAGCATCTGGTCGACAGCCATGCGGAATCCGCGCGGGTCAAGAAACAACGTGGTCACGTCGCGAAACATGATGCCCTCATGCGGGAAATCGGGGATCGTGCGGATGTAGTCTTTAACGTCGGTCATGAACAAAGGGCTCCTGATGCGGGGCGGATTCTGGGTTTTTGGAATGGATAACGGCTACGCGGAAAGCACCCGGCCTGCGACCGCATCCAGCTTGGCAACCAGCGCCGGGTCGCGGGCAGGTGGATGGGTAATGATCGCGTACTCTAGCGCCTTGTCGCAGCGATGTGGGCAGTCCGTGCGATCCGCGCCCAGAAGGGCGGGTAGCCGGGCTACCATGGCGCGCGCCTTGTCGGCATTTCCGATCAGGGTTGCGATGATCTTGGTCACGTCCACCTCCCCATGGTCTGGATGCCAGCTGTCATAATCGGTTATCATCGCGACACTTGCGTAGCAAAGCTCCGCCTCGCGGGCGAGCTTGGCCTCGGGCATGTTCGTCATCCCGATGACGTCCGCCCCCCAGCTTTCGCGGTACATCCGGCTTTCGGCCAGAGTTGAGAATTGCGGGCCCTCCATAGCCAGATAGGTGCCGGATTTATGCACGTTGATCCCCTCCGCCGTTGCGGCCTGAAAACAGGCGTCGCCAAGGCGCGGGCAGGTCGGGTGCGCGACGGAGACATGGGCGACGCAGCCCGGCCCGAAGAAGCTTTTCTCCCGCGCGAAAGTGCGGTCAATGAACTGATCTACAATGACAAAGTCACCCGGCGCCATCTCGTCGCGGAAAGACCCGCAGGCGGAGACCGAGATCACATCGGTGGCCCCCAAACGTTTCAGCGCGTCGATATTGGCGCGGTAAGGGACCGAGCTGGGGGTATGCACGTGACCCCGACCATGGCGCGGCAGGAAGGCCATTTTCACCCCACCCAAGCGGCCCGTCAGCACCGCATCCGAGGGTGCCCCCCAAGGCGTGTCAACGGTCTGCCATTCGGCTCCCGCAAGCCCCTCAATCTCGTAAATGCCGGAGCCGCCAATCACGGCAATCATCGTATCGGTCATATCTGCCCGCCTTTGGAATGGATGTCGCGTCTTGAGGGCGATACTGCCGCAACCTTTACCGGATGGAAACGCCCCGCGCGTATGTCGCAGGCAGGAATTTCGCAGAGAGGGGGGTGCATCTTGGCGCGCGGCCCGGTAAGGGCGGGGACAACCAGTGATAGACCTATCAAACGAGGCCCGCGTGACCCGCAGCTTTCTCAAAGCCCTTTCGCAAAACACCCTGCTGAGCGACCTGCAACTGGTCCCAGACGGGCCGATTTCGCCCGCCCGCTGGCGGATCGAGCTGCTGTCAGGGCTGACCGTTGCGCTGGCGTTGGTGCCTGAAGCCGTGGCCTTCGCGTTTGTGGCCGGTGTGCACCCGCTGGTGGGGCTTTACGCGGCCTTCATCGTGGGGTTGATCACGGCACTTATTGGCGGTCGTCCCGGCATGATTTCGGGCGCGACGGGGGCTTTGGCCGTGGTCATGGTGGCGCTCGTGGCCGAACACGGGGTGGAGTATCTGTTTGCCACGGTTATCCTGATGGGGCTTATACAGATCGCGGTTGGCGTGCTGAGATGGGGCAAGTTCATCCGGCTGGTCCCGCACCCGGTGATGCTTGGCTTTGTGAACGGGCTGGCGATCGTTATTTTCCTTGCGCAACTGGGTCAGTTCCAGGTGCCGGGCACAGCGGGCCATGGTGGCGGGCATGGCATGGCGAATGGCGAATGGCTGTCGGGGCTGCCGCTAACCCTGATGCTGGGGCTGACGGCGCTGACCATGGCGATCATTTGGGCCACCCCCAAGGTCACAAAGCTGATCCCGGCACCGCTTGCGGGCATCGCCATTGTCGCGTTGATTGTGATCGCCTTCGGCATCGACGTGCCGCGGGTGGGTGACCTGGCCGAGATTGCAGGCGGTTTCCCCAGCTTCCACAACCCGTTCAGCTTCGCAGGCAACGCTTCCGTCGCACTCGGCATTTACGGCGATCTGCTTGCCCCCTTCACGTTGGAGACGCTCTGGATCATCCTGCCCTATGCCGTGATCCTGTCGGCCATTGGGCTTATCGAAAGCCTGCTAACTTTGAACCTTGTGGGCGCGATCACCGGCAAACGCGGCGGCGCCAGCCAGGAATGTGTGGCGCAGGGCGTGGCCAACACGGTGACCGGGTTTTTCGGCGGCATGGGCGGTTGCGCGATGATCGGGCAGTCGATGATCAACGTCAATTCCGGCGGGCGGACCCGGATCGCCGGCATTGCGGCGGCGCTATTTCTGCTGGCCTTCATTATGGTCGGCGCGCCGATGATCGAGCAGATCCCGCTGGCCGCGCTTGTGGGTGTGATGTTCATGGTGGTGATCGGGACATTCGCCTGGAACAGTTTCAACATCATCCGCAAGGCGCCGCGCACCGACGCGTTTGTCATCATCCTCGTGACGATCACAACCGTGATGTACGACCTCGCAACGGCTGTGGTCGTGGGCGTCATCGTTTCGGCCTTGGCCTATGCGTGGCAGAACGCCAAGCGCATCCATGCCAAGATTTACGAGACGCCGGAAGGCGCGAAGGTCTATCAGGTGCAGGGCCCACTGTTCTTTGGCTCTACGGATGGCTTCGACGAGCTGTTCGCACCCGAAACCGATCCCTCCCTGGTGGTCATCGACTTCGCGGAAAGCCGGGTCGCCGACCAATCGGCCCTGCAGGCGATCGAAGCGGTTGCGGCCCGTTACGAGGCTGTCGGCAAACGGGTCGAGTTGCGCCATCTCAGCCGGGATTGCCACGAGCTTCTGACCAATGCGGGCCAGCTGATGGTTGATAGCGACGATGACCCCGATTACGCGATTGCCACGAATTATTCGGTCAAGACCGGTCAACTGGCAGGCGGCCACTAGGCGGGCAAATTCCTTGGAAAAGGGATTTTTGAAAACTCTTTCTTCAAGAGTTTTGGACCGCGCGGGTCATTCGTCAGGGCGATTGAGGCTGAAGAGCGTCTCCACCCTCGCATAGTCACGGTAACCCAGCCGGGCCAGTGGCTGGAAGGTGGTCACGTCAAAGATCCCGTCCCGCAGGCAATCGTCGCGTAGGTGGATGCCAGTGACCTCGCCAAACACGGCGATATTGGCCTCCCCCGGCAGGTCCACCACTTGCGTCAGTTTGCATTCAAGGTTTGCTGGCGCATTTGTCACGCGGGAACAGTCGATGGTGTCACAAGCGCTGCGCTCAATGCCCGCAAGCTCGAACTCGTCCGTCCCTTTGTCATAGCCCCCTGAGGACAGGTTCATCACGTCGCGCGCCGCATATTCCACAACATTCACGCAGAAAACGCCGGTGTCGATGATGTTGGCTACGCTGTCTTTGCCCTTGGCGCGGTCAGGCTTGCCGGAGGTGGAGGCGAACATTACCTGGGGCGGCACATAGGCCACCGCGTTGAAGAATGAGTAAGGGGCGAGGTTCTCGGACCCGTCCGCGCCTTTGGTTGAAATCCAGCCGATGGGGCGTGGGGTCACGATGGCATTGAACGGGTTATGCGGCAGGCCGTGACCGTCTTCGGGCCGGTAGAACATGGCAGGGTCTCCAATCAGGTTTGCCCAAGGTGGTACGCCCATGCTAGGCCAACGAAAAGCAAAATTATGGGGGCGCCGGAAGGCCCGTGAGGCTTGAGCAGGAACAGCCACAAGACTGGTGGGAGGTCGAGGCGCTTTACGATCTTTGTTTCGCACCGGGGCGGGAGGCGCTGTCGTCCTACCGGTTGCGCGACGGGGTGGCGCCTGTGGCCGCGCTTTGCCGTGTGGCGCGCGACCCGGACGGCATTCTGGGCGGCGTCATCCGGTATTGGCCTGTCTCGGTTGCGGGCAATCCCTGCCTGCTCTTGGGGCCGATTGCGGTGCACCCGACCCGCCAGGGGGAAGGGCTAGGCGGCGGGTTGATCCGCGACAGCCTTGCGCGGGCCGAGGCGGGCGGTTGGCACAGGGTCATCCTTGTGGGCGACGCGCCCTATTACGGCAAGTTCGGGTTCAAGGTCCTGCGCGACATCGCTATGCCGCCGCCCACCAACCCAGAGCGGGTATTGGGGCTGGCGCTTCGACAAGGTAGCTGGTCAGGCATTTCCGGCGCGGTGGAAAAGGCTCCGAATTGAAAAGACGCGTCCTTCGCCCCATCTGGTAAGGGGAAGGAGTGACGTAATATGACCCAGACGATCCTGCCCCCCATTGAACCTGGCGCCGATACCCAAGCCACGCTTGAGGCGCTGGCAACGCGCTACAAGAACGCGCGCGGGTTGGGGATGCAGGCGGTAAACATGCTGGGCGGGCAGGCGGAGCATTTGCTTGACCGGCTGCCCGGTGCGGTGCGCGGCGGCCTAGAAGGCGCGACCTTTCAGGCGTTGGAGCTTAGTTTCTCCGCCGCGGCGGCCTCTCGCGGTACATTGCCCGATACCGGGCACTGGCTGACACGGGCCGTCACCATGGCCACTGGCGCGGCGGGCGGCTTTGGAGGCACGGCCTCCGCACTGGCCGAATTGCCCGTCACAACAACCGTCATCTTGCGCGCAGTTCAGGGGATCGCTGCTGACTACGGGTTCGATCCTTCCCATGAAGATACCCGCGCAGATTGCATACAGGTCTTCGCCGCCGCCGGCCCGATTGAGGGGGACGATGGCGCAGATATCAGCTTTCTGACCCTGCGCGCGGGGGTCACGGGCGCTACGTTGCAAAGCCTGTTGAGGACCGTGGCACCGCGGCTGGCCACCACGCTTGGCAACAAGCTGGCCGCGCAGACCGTGCCGGTGCTGGGCGCGGTATCGGGGGCTGCGATCAACTATATCTACACGAGCTACTTCCAGGAAATGGCGCATATCCAGTTCGGGCTGCGCCGGCTCGCGGAAGAGACGGGACAGGATCGGGCCGCCCTGATCGCGGCATTTGCCCAAAAAATAGGCAAATCCTGACGAATTTTGGAACTATCCCCCACGTCACCGTGTTTTTCTGTTGAAGAGAGTGAAAGAACAGTGTCGGAGGGCACTTGTACTTCTCTCGAAGGACAGCCGGGATCGTCCCCCGGCAGTGCAGGATTGCCCGTCATCTGTTTCAGATGGCGGGCAATTTTTTGTCTTCCGGGCTGTAGGTCGCGGCCCATCCGGGTAAGGTTTCACAAGCGCTTCTAGCTGATTGATTTGCTTGTGAGATACCCCATCACGGCAGGCCGAACCGATTGTGCGCCGCTGCCGCAGGCCTCATCAATCACGGCGCGCAGTTCTGCGATGTTGGTCTGCCGGATCATGCTTTTGACGGGGCCGATTGACGCCGGCCGCATTGACAGCGCATCCATGCCCATGGCGGCAAAACAAGCGGCCTCTACCGGACGGCCGGCATCTTCGCCGCAGAAACTCAGCGGCGTCTTGGTCTCCTGGCACCGCTGCACGATACGTTCGATGAAAGTCAGGAAGCTCACGTTCAGCGTGTCATAGCGCCGGCGCACGCGCTCGTTCTCCCGGTCGGCGGCGAAGAAAAACTGCTTAAGATCATTGCCGCCGATGGAGATAAAATCTGCTAATTCAAAGAACTGACGCGGTGCAAAGGCCAGCGACGGCGTCTCCAGCATGGCCCCGATTTTAAGGGCAGAGGGCAGGGCGTGACCGAGCTTCTTTTCACGCTCTATCTCGTCCAGTAGCTGGGTGCGCGCGTCGCGAAACTCGTCAAATTGCGCGACGAAGGGGAACATGATCGCCAGCGGGCGACCTGCCGCGCCACGGATCAGCGCCTGCAGCTGCATGCGCATCACGCCGCGCTTATCCAGACCCACGCGGATGGCGCGCCAGCCCATGGCGGGGTTGGGCTCGTCCTGCGGTTTCATATAGGGCAGCACCTTGTCCGACCCGATATCAAGCGTGCGGAAAACGACCTGCTTGCCTTGCGCCGCATCCATGACGGAGCCGTAAATCTGCGCCAGCTCAGAACGGCGGGGCACGGTGGCGCGGGTCAGAAACTGCAGCTCGGTTCGAAACAGGCCCACCCCTTCGGCGCCCGAGCTTTCAAGCGACGGCAGATCGGCCATCAGCCCCGCATTCATGTGAAGGGCGACCGTGTGGCCGCAAACCGATGTCGCGGGCTTGTCGCGGATCGAGGCGTAGCGTTCCTGCGCCTGCGCCTGCATGGCGATCTTGTCGCGGAAGGCGGCGGCGACATTGTCTTCCGGGCGCAGATGCACGACACCCTGATCGCCATCAACAAGGATCGGGTCGCCGTTCAGCGCCTCCGTCAGAATTTTCTTGGCATTGATCACCAGCGGGATAGCCCAGGCCCGCGCGACAATGGCCGCATGGCTGCCGACGGAGCCTTCTTCCAGAACGATGCCGCGCAGCTTCTTGCCGTAATCCAGAAGCTCACCCGGACCGATATTGCGGGCGATGAGGATCGGTTTTTCCGGCATTTCCGCCCCGGTATCCGAGCCTTGCCCGGTCAGGATGCGCAGCAGACGGTTGGACAGGTCATCAAGGTCGTGCAGCCGCTCGCGCAGATAGGCGTCAGGCACTTTCTCCATGCGGGCGCGGGTGGCGGATTGCTCCTTCTCGACAGCGGCTTCGGCAGATAACCCGAGGGAGATATCCTCCTCCATCCGCCGAACCCAGGACCGGGAATTGGCAAACATGCGGTAGGCCTCAAGGACCTTGACCTGCTCCTTATCCGCGCCTCGCCCGAGCGAGTTCAGCATCGCATCAACAGAGCTTCGCAGGCTGTCGATGGCCTCCTGCAGGCGGCGCAGCTCCTCATGCGGGTCGTCGGAGATCGGGTTGCTGACCACGACGCGCGGCTCATGCAGATAGACTTGGCCCTCTGAGGCGCCTTCCTGCCCTGTGCCGCCGCGAAACAGAACCGGTTGCGTATGGCGGGCGCCCATGGCCCCGTCGCCGTCATTGTTGACGAAAGCGCCCAGCTCTGTCATCTCGGCCAGCACCATGGCGACGACTTCAAGCGCGTAGACCTCGTCGTCGGAATAGCTGCGCGCGTCCTTGGATTGCACAACCAGCACGCCCAGAGACTCGCCCAACCGCTGTACCGGCACACCCAGGAAGGAGGAGAATATCTCCTCCCCTGTTTCGGGCATGTAGCGGAAGCCCTTGGCGGACGGGGCGTCGGGGGTGTTCACGGCGGTTTTGCTGCGGGCCACGCGCCCGACCAGCCCCTCGCCGATGCGCATCCGGGTCTGGTGGACGGCGTCGGGGTTCAGGCCCTCGGTGGCGCAAAGCTCCAGCGTGTCGGCATCGCGAAACAGGTAGATGGAGCACACATCCGTGCCCATGGAATCGGCGATCAGATGCGTGATCCGATCCAGCCGTTCTTGCCCGGCGCTGTCCTGCGCCAGCGTCTCGCGTAGCCGCCCCAGCAGCTTGCGGCTTTCGCTTTCAGTCCTTTCGGCCAAGGCCGACCCCCTCCGTCAAATGTGTTGCCCGAATCTATAGGGGAGATTGAGCGCGAGGGGGAGGTACGTTTCGCCTTGCGTCGCAGTTAGGCGATGGCGCGCAGGAAAAGCCCGGTAGCGATGACCGTAATCAGCACACCCGCCAATATTTCGATCGCAGGCACGATCCAGCTGAGCGCCGCCGTCCCCTGCATCGCCGTCACCAAGCCGCCGCGCATGCCGACGGAGGCGAGGCCCACGGTAATCGTCACCGCCGCCGTGCCAAGGGCCATGGCAAAAGCGCCCGCCACGCCGGCTGCAAAGATGCCCATCTGCCAGGTGATGATCAGAATGAACAGTGCGCCCGTGCAGGGTCTGACCGCGATGCCCGCGATTAGGATGAGCGCTTCGCGCAGGGTCGACGCTTTCTCGATCTCTTCGATGTCGGGACCGTGCTTGTGCCCGCAACTGCTACAGGTGCTGCCCGCGCCGTGGTGATCATGGTTGTGATGATGGTCGTGGCTATGCCCGTGATCATGGCTGTGGACGTGCGTCGTCGCAGGCTCCGCGCTTTGCGCATGCCGCCAGCCCTTGCGCATGCCGCGCCAAATCAGCCAGCCGCCGATCAACCCAATGGCCCCGTAGCTGGCGGGGGCCATGATGTTCTCGGTCACGCCTACCATTTCCGACTGGGCCACGCCGAATATGAGGATGCCGGCGAGCACCAAAGCCACCGCCGTCACCGCCTGACCCAGACTTGCCAGCAGGGAGATCGCCGACAGCCGAAGCCATGGCACAGACCGGCCCAGCCCGTAGCCGCCGATCAGCACCTTGCCATGGCCGGGACCTATCGCGTGGAAGAAGCCGTAGGCAAAGCAAACGCCCAGCAGCGCAGATATGGCACCCGGCTGGCCTGTACGAAGTGCACGCAACCCATGCGCCATTTCGTTTTGGAAGCTGCGCTGTTCGCCTGCGGCCCAGCTGGCCAGCGCGTCAAACCCGCCGCTCGTCCAGAGCCAGGTCAATAGCGCTGCGGCAATGCCTACGGGCAGGATCAGGAGGCGGGACATGTCACCAACAATTCCGTGGCGAAGGCCTCGCCGATCAGCAGTTCCTGCTGGTCGCTGATATCCGCGTCGCTGCTGAAGCCTGCCACGATATCGCGCTTGCGAAGAAGCTCGTCATTGACGTTGGGCTCAATGCGCAGCATCTCGCAGCCCGCTGCGCCCACAATGTCGACTGGGCGGGTCAGGTCATAAGCGGTGTAGAATGTCTCGTCGAAAACCTTGACCGACAGCTTGTCGCCGGCCACGACCGGGGTGCCTGCGACCTCCCGAAGGTGGGTCGATACGAGCTGTCCGTCTATCATGGTGGCGGTCGGCTCAAGCGGACCAGACAGGCGCAGGGGCTGGCCATCCAGAGTCATGACCAGATCGCCATTGTACCCCTCGATCCATTGCGCGTCGAAGCCCGTCATCACCTGCTCTTCATCTGGCGTCAGGAACCCGTCGCCATCGGCATCAAGCCCCCGGTTTTGCGTCAGCAGCAGCGAATAAAAAGCGTCATAGGCCCAGGTGACTTTGACATGGGTCAGCTGCCCCTGATCGTTGAAGCGGATTTCCAACCCGGCATCAATAAAGACATGCGGGTGCGCCGCCGCGGGCAGGGTGGTCAGCGCGACAAGCGGCGCGGCCAGAAATGCAAATCCTCTAAACATGTGCGTAAGCTAGCCATGCGGACGGGGGACTGCAATCCACTGCGGAAATCAAATACCCGTCAAATACGCGGCATTTTGCCCACCCGACTGAGGCTGTCGATGGAGCGGCGCTCAGGCCGCTTTCTCCAGCTCGAACGCATCATGCAGGGCCTGCACGGCCAGCTCCAAATATTTGCGGTCGATCAGGACGGAGATCTTGATTTCCGAGGTCGTTATGACCTTGATGTTGATCCCGTCCTTATGCAGCGCCTCGAACATCTGTGCAGCGACGCCGGCGTGGCTGCGCATCCCGATCCCCACGACGGAGACTTTGGCCACATCCGTGTCAGCGACCAGGTCATGGTAGTTGATGTCACCGGCAGCCTTCGCCGCCTCCATCGCCTTTTCAGCGCGCGCCACCTGATCCACGGGGCAGGAAAAGGTCATATCCGTGCGCCCCTCCTCCGAGATATTCTGCACGATCATGTCGACATTCACGCCCGCCTCAGACAGGGGGCCAAAAATGGCGGCAGCAATGCCCGGCCGGTCCGCGACCGAGATCAGGGTCATCTTTGCCTCGTCGCGCGAATAGGCCACGCCTGCCACTACGTTGCTTTCCACGATATCCTCCTCGTCGCAGACCAGGGTGCCTGCATTGTCATCCATTTCTTCAAAGCTTGACAGCACGCGCAGCTTCACCTTGTAGCGCATCGCCAGCTCGACGGACCTTGTCTGCAGCACTTTCGCGCCAAGCGACGCCAGCTCCAGCATTTCCTCAAATGCGATCCGGTCCAGCTTGCGCGCCTTGTCCGAAATCCGCGGGTCGGTCGTATAGACCCCGTCCACGTCCGTATAAATATCGCACCGCTCGGCCTCGAAAGCGGCGGCGAAGGCCACGGCGGTCGTGTCCGATCCGCCCCGGCCCAATGTGGTGATATTGCCATCATCGCTGATGCCCTGAAACCCCGCGACGACGGCAACCTTGTTGCCGCGCGCGAAGGAGGCATCAAGGTTATCCGTCGGAATTTCCTCGATCCGGGCCGCGCCATGGGCGTCGGTGGTTTTCAACGGCACCTGCCAGCCCTGCCAGCTGCGCGCCGGCACGTCCATTTCCTGCAAGGTCAGCGCCATCAGCCCGGCGGTGACATTTTCCCCCGACGAGACGATGGCGTCATATTCCCGCGCGTCGTATAGCGGCGAGGTCTCATTGACCCAGCCGACCAGCTCGTTGGTTTTGCCCGACATAGCCGAGACGATGACGATCACGTCATAGCCCTTCGCCACCTCGACACCCACACGTTTCGCGGCGCGCCGGATCCGGTCGAGATTGGCGACGGAGGTCCCGCCGAATTTCATCACAAGCCGCTTGTTGGCCATTGATCTACCCCTTCGTTTCGCCGCGGGTGATACGGCGGGCGCGGGCGAAGGGCAAGGGGGCTAGGGGGTGCAGGTGGGGTGGCTCCACGCATGTCTTCGTGGGCACGTCACATCAAAATTAAGAACGACGGATCTCGTTCGGTGTCGCCTTGAAGCTTGACCTCGCCCAGCAGGACCTGCTGGGCCGCGCCGGTCCGCCCCCACGGGGCGGCGCTTACGAATTTACGCGGGATGGGGCGGGGCCTAGGCCGTCACGGGAAGGCGCTAATACGGATGCGGGGTACCGTCATAGGTCAGGAACTCGCCCGTGCTGTCCATGCTCAGCGCGTCGAACCGGGCCATCAGACCGTCACGGGACTGCTCGACCGTGATCGCGGCGCTGCTGCCGCCCATGTCGGTCTGTACCCAGCCGGGGTGGTAGATGCCCACGGCGATGCCCAGCCCCTGCAGGTCGGCGGCAAGGTTCCGGCCCAGGTTCAGCGCGGCCGCTTTCGAGGCGCGGTAAATGTAGGAGCCACCCGGCGCCAGCTCGGACGAGGCCATTTGCGAAGAGATAATCGCGATTTTTGGCGCCTTAGAGGCCTGCAATTTGGGCAGCAGGCTCTGCACCGTCAGAAACACCCCTGTCACATTGGTGGCAAAGCTGTCAGCCCACATCTGCGCCGGGTAGCCATCGGCGAGGTTGGCCCCTTTATCCAGATACACACCCGCATTGCAGACCAGCAGATCAACTGCATTGGCCTTGATGTCGCTCGCCAAGGCCCCAAATCCGGCCGGGTCGGCCACGTCAAGCTTCACCCAGGCGCTACCACCCGGCGGGGTACCGCGATAGGTGCCGGTCACAGCATCGCCGCGCACCGCGTAGCCGTCAAAAAGGGCGCGGCCAATGCCGCGGGTGGCGCCGGTGATCACGATGTTGGACATTCAGTTGGTCTTTCTTGAGGGCATGAAGGGGAGCGGCAGGACCGGGATACCATCCTCGATCAGCGCTTTGGCGTCTTGCGGTTTGGCCTCGCCGTAGATGGCGCGTTCGGGGGCCTCGCCGCTGTGAATTTTGCGGGCTTCGCTGGCGAAATTTGCGCCAACATGTTCGGAATTGGCTTCCACCTTCTCGCGCATCTTGCGCAGGCTGTTCTCCGCATCGGTGGCGGGGGTTGCGAGGGCTATGTCATCGGCCTTGCCAATCCGCGGAGCCATCACCGATTTGCGCACTTTGGTCCCGCCGCAGACCACGCAGGACACCATCGCCGCCGCCGCGAGCTTGTCAAAGGCGTCGGCAGACTGAAACCAGCTGTCAAACTGGTGATCTTCCTCGCAGATCAGAGAATAGCGGATCATGCGCGCGCGGTGTCCCTTTCGGCGGCTGGTGTAGGAGCAAATAGCGATCCGGGCGTCACATGCAAGGGCGCGGCCAGTGCGCCAAGTCAGCGTTCCAGCAGGCTCGGGTCGAAATGCTTGAGAATTTTGCGCAGTTCCGGCTCCCGTACGCGGGCGGCGGCTTTCTTGACGCTGAACCATTTGCGTTTGCGATCGGCTTTTTCGGGATAGTCCTTCAGGATGGTCTTCACCCTGACCGGAAAGACCGACACCGCGCAGGGCAGGTCGTCTTCGCCCTCGCCCATGATTTTGGTGTAGGAATAGAGCCCCAGACAGATGTTGAAGGTCTTGCCCTTCACGCCGGCTTCCTCAAACGCCTCGGTCGCGGCGGCCTCGGCTGGGGTTGCACCCTCCACCGGCCAGCCTTTCGGAATGATCCAGCGCCCGCGCGTTCGGCTTGTGACCAATAGCACTTGCGTTTTGTCGTTATGCACCCGGTAGCAAAGCGCCGCGAATTGGCTGCGCACGTCGCGCTTGCCAAATCCCGTCATTCGAAGGGGAGCCTGCTTCAATTGCAAAAGTGACATCGGGTCCTGGCGGGTCGGTTTCAATTCGATTACCCCTGATTCTGAGGGGAAAGTCTCAAAAAATCAATACTACGCCGCATTTTGGCGAAATAGTGACTTTGGATATCCAGTTTTACACCAAACGGTTACCGGCTAAACCTTTTCCATGTTGAGCCAAGCCAAGCCCGCTCCCCAGTTTATCGGGTCCGAGATTTACCGCGGGTCGAGCTATGGCCATTGGCACCCGCTGCGCGTGCCGCGCGTCTCGACCGTGATGGACCTGTCGCGGGCCATGGGCTGGCTGCCGGACGCGCAATATGTGACCTCCCCGCGCGCGAAACCGGCCGCATTGCTGAACTGGCACAGCGCGGCCTATGTCGACGCGCTGACCCGCGTGGCCGCGAGCCAAACGGCGATGGAGCAAGACCGTGCGCGCCACCATCTGGACACGGTCACCAACCCGATCTTTCCCGAGATGCTGTCGCGCCCTGCTACCGGGGTGGGCGGCGCGTTGATGGCGGGCGAAATGCTGCGCCACGGCGGCATCATCTACCAACCCGGCGGTGGCACCCATCACGGGCTGCCCGACCGCGCGAACGGGTTCTGCTATCTCAACGACCCGGTTTTCGCCATTCAGTCGCTGCGCCGCAACGGGGCCATGCGGGTGGCCTATATCGATATCGACGCCCACCACCCTGACGGGGTGGAGCACGCCTTTGGTGCGGATCCCGACTGCATGATGATTTCGGTGCATGAAGAAAACCGCTGGCCCCGCACGGGCGAGCTGCACGAGGGGGGGCCGCAGACCTACAACCTGCCCGTGGCACGCGGCATGAATGATGACGAGATGGCGCTGGTGCGCGACGCGCTGATCCTGCCGCTGGTGGAGGCCTTCCGCCCCGACGCGATCGTCCTGCAATGCGGGGCCGACGCGTCGCTGGATGATCCGCTGTCGAAACAGGCTTTGTCGAATAACGCGCATTGGGGCGTGGTTGTCGGGCTGATGGGGCAAGCGCCGCGATTGCTGGTGCAAGGCGGCGGGGGGTATAACCCTTGGTCGGTCGGCAGGCTCTGGACCGGGGTGTGGGCCACGCTGAACGGCCATGACATTCCCGGCCGCCTTCCACCGCGGGCGGAGGCGGTCTTGCGCGGCCTTACATTCGACGGGGACCGGCGCGGCCGCAACCCGCCGCCACATTGGTTCAATACCTTGCGCGATCCTTACCGGGGCGGCGCGATCAGGGACGGGGTTCGGCAGGACATTGACACGCTTCGGCGGCGGGCGGGGCTTTAGGCCTCAGACGGTTGGTGTGCCGCCCGCCAGCACGGTTTGGAACCAGGCGGTGTCGACATTGCCGCCGCACAGGATCACGCCCGCTTTCTTGCCCGCCATGATTGCGCGTTCCTGCATCAGCCCGGCCAGAGGGGCCGCGCCCGCGCCTTCCGACAGGTTATGGGTCGTGCGGTAATAGGCCCGCATGGCCTCCGCGATCTCGTCATCGCTGACCGCGATGATCCGGGCAGCACCTGTGGAATAGATGTCAAACGCCTCCTGCACCGGGACACGCACGGCCATGCCGTCAGCGAAGGTCCGGGCGGAGTTCGTCTCGATCAACCGGCCGGCCTCCACCGACAGTTTCGCCGTTTGCGCCTGATTTGAGACGACGCCAACGACCTCCGTCGTCAGACCCAAAGCGTCGCGGGCCAGGATCGTGCCGCATATGCCGGAGCCGCAGCCAATGGGCACGTAAACCACATCCAGATCGGGCACCTCGCTGAACAGCTCGAACGCGTAGGTGGCCACGCCGCGCACCAGCTCCGGGTGGAAGGGCGGCACGATGAACAGGTCTTCCGCAGCGGCCACGCGAAACGCTTCTTCCCGCGCCTCGTCGAAATCATCGCCGAACTCGACCAGCTCTGCGCCGAAGGCCTGCATCGCCGCGTTCTTCTCTGTCGAGTTGCCGCGCGGGACGTAGACCAGGGCGCGCATGCCCGCAGCGGTGGCCGCCCGTGCCTGGCTTTGCCCGTGATTGCCGCGTGTTGCTGTGCAGATGCCTTTGCATTCGGGATGAGTGCGCTTCAGCCAGTCAATGAAGGTGATCCCGCCGCGCACTTTGAACGCGCCTGTGGGGCCGTGATTTTCATGCTTCACCCAGGTTTCGCAGCCCGTTTCCGCATTCAGCAGCGGCCAGCTATATTGCGGGGTGGGGGCCATGGCGGCATGGACAAGCCGGGCAGCTGCTTCAAGGTCGGTGCGGGTCATTGAAAACATGAGGGCAAGCCTACCCAAGCGTCCGCGCGACACAAGCGCGATTTTGCGCTTGCACCCCGGCAGGGGCGGTGGCCATCATCGCCCCGACATGCAACCCACCCGCAGAAACATATTGGCCAGCGCCCTCGCAGCCCTTGCGCTGCCCGGCCATGCAAGCGGCGCGCCTCTGGTCTTTGCCGCGGCCAGCCTGAAGGCCGTGCTGGACCGGATCAGCGCGGAGGTCACGCCGATGCGTCTGTCCTATGGTGGCAGTGGGGCCATGGCGCGCCAGATCATGCTGGGCGCGCCTGCTGATTTGTTCCTGTCGGCTAACCCGGTCTGGATGGATCCGCTGGCGGCGGATCGACCGCCCCTTGCGCGTAAGGCGCTGCTCGGCAACCGGCTGGTGATGGTCTCCCAAGCGGGCGCGCCGGACAAAGCGCTGACCGGGTGGCAACGGGGCGACCGGCTGGCCATGGGCTTCACCGGGGCTGTGCCCGCGGGCCAATACGGCAAAGCCGCGCTGCAGGCATTGGGGATTTGGGACCAGCTGGCGGCAGATGTGGTGGAAACCGACAGCGTCAGCGGCGCGCTTACCCTCGTGGCGCAAGGCGCGGTGCCTTTTGGCGTGGTCTACGCTACCGATGCAATGGCGGAGCCGCGCGTGTCCGTTGTCGCAGCATTTGACCCCGTGCTGCATGACCCCATTACCTACCCGGTCGCCTTGCTTAGCGAGGCTGGGCGGCAGGCCTACAATGCGCTCACCGGCCCGCATGCCGCCGCGATCTTTGCGCAGGCCGGGTTCAAGGTGCTCTGAATGCTGGGGTTGGGGCCAGAGGAATGGGCGGCCGTTGCGCTGTCGCTGAAAGTGGCTTTCACCGCGACGCTGGTCAGCCTGCCCTTGGCGATCTGGGTGGCGCATCTGCTGGCACGCAAATCCTTCCGGGGCAAGCAAGTGCTCAACGCGCTGGTGCATTTGCCGCTGATCCTGCCGCCCGTGGTGACCGGCTATCTGTTGCTGCTGACCTTCAATGCGCAGGCCCCGCTCGGCGCGGCCCTGGCGCAGATTGGCATCGTTTTTTCCTTCCGCTGGACCGGCGCGGTGCTGGCCGCTGGCATCATGGCCTTCCCGTTGATGGTGCGCGCCATCCGGTTGGGGTTCGAGGCTGTTGATCCCAAGCTGGAGGAGGCGGCGACAACGCTCGGGGCCTCCCCCTGGCGGGCCTTTGCCACGGTGACCCTGCCGCTGAGCCTGCCATCGGTGGTTGCTGGCGCGGTGCTGGCCTTCGCCAAGGCAATGGGGGAGTTCGGGGCCACCATCACCTTCGTAGCCTCCATCCCCGGTGAGACGCGCACGCTCCCCTCGGCCATCTACGCGTTCCTGCAGGTGCCTGGCGCCGAAGGGCCGGCGATCAGGCTGACTGTCGTGGCCATTTTTATCGCCGTCTCGGCGTTGCTGATCTCCGAATGGCTGGCCGCCAGGGCCGCGCGGCGGTGACCGGCGGGGTGGAAATACGGCTGCGCCAGGCGCAGGGGGATTTCACGCTGGACGTCGCGCTGAGCCTGCCCTCGGGCGGCGTGACGGCATTCTTTGGGCCGTCTGGGGCAGGCAAAACCAGCCTGTTACGCGCCATTGCGGGGCTCAGCCAGCCGCAGGACGCCTATATCGAGCTGACGGGCCGGGTGCTGAGCGACACCGAAAACGGGGTCTTCGTCAAACCCCATGACCGGCGGGTGGGCTACGTCTTTCAGGACGCACGGCTGTTCCCGCATCTCTCCGTCGCGCAGAACCTGCGCTACGGGGCGGGGAAGCACCCCTCTGCCGCCTTGGAAGAAAAGCTGACGGGCATCTTGGGCATCGCGCCTCTGCTCGAGCGTCATCCGCGCGACCTGTCAGGAGGGGAGGCGCAGCGCGTCGCCATCGGCCGCGCCCTGATGTGCCAACCCGAACTGCTGTTGATGGACGAGCCGTTGGCCGCGCTGGATCAGCACCGCCGCGACGAAATCCTGCCCTATCTGGACCAGCTGGCGCAGGCCTCCGGCGTGCAGATATTCTATGTCTCCCACGCCATGGCGGAGGTGGCGCGGCTGGCTGACACCATTGCTTTGATGCGGGACGGCAAAATCACCCGCTACGGCCCGGCGGAGGATATCCTGTCCGACCCTGCCTTGGTGCCTGAAATCGGCGTGCGGGAGGCTGGCGCCGTGCTGCGCGCCCGCGTCACCGCCCGCGATGCCGGCGACGGGCTCAGCGCGCTTGCAACCTCTGCCGGGACGCTGCTTTTGCCGCGGCTGGAGGCGCCTGAGGACACGTTGCTGCGCGTGCGCATCCTGGCCAGCGACATCATCCTTTCAAAGGACCGGCCCGACGGGCTGTCGGCGCTCAACATCCTGCCCGCAACCGTGCTGGCCATTCAGGAAGGGGTTGGGCCGGGCGTGGCGGTCGCCCTGCGCTCGGGCGAGGACCGGCTGGTGGCGCGGGTCACGAGGCGCTCTGCGCGGGCGATGAAGCTGGCGCCGGGCGGCAAATGTTTCGCGGTGATCAAATCCGTCTCCGTCGCGCCGGGCAATATTGGCGTCCCGGCACAGCGCTGAGGGATCTCAACGGGCGGCTAGGCAGCTTGTCTGATTTGTGCTACCAGTTGTCAAAAAAAGAGCAGATAAAAAAAACGACAGGCAGGTTCCCTATGCAGACCGGGTTGGGCGGCACATTTGTGCTGACCGCAGATCAAACGACGCTGGACGGTGCCCCCGCCTTGCGTGGCTTCAATGCGCGTGTGGGGCAAAGCTGGCGGTGGATGGGCCGCGCCTTGCGGCTTGATACGGGCCAGCCCGCGCGACCGGCAGGACAGCCCGCCGGGCCTGCGCTTTGGCGCGAGACAATTGCCGCCGCCCTTAGCGAACGCGACGGGGGCGCGACGACGCAGATCACAGGTACCGGCCTCAACGACGCGCTGACCGATGGCTTTATCGTCAGCGACGGGATTACTGAGTTCACGCTGGTGCCGATCTCGCTTGAGGGCAGCGCCTGGGACCTGATCTGGTGCCCCAACGGGGTGCCTGCCGCAGATCAGAGCTATACGGTCGTGGATGTGGCCCCCGACGCCCCGCGCCCCCGCCGAGCCGAGCTGTCAGAGCCGGGCGGCGTCATCTGCTTCACCGCCGGCACCCATTTGCGTACCCCCACAGGCACTTGCCGGGTGGAGGATCTGCGCCCCGGTGACCTGGTCCAGACCCGCGACAATGGCCCGCAGGAGGTTTGCTGGATCGGCAGCCGCCACCTGACCGGCGCGCGGCTTTACGCCATGCCTGCTCTGCGGCCGGTGCGTATCCGGGCCGATGCGGTCTCGGCCGCGGTGCCGGACGTGGATTTGCTTGTCTCCCCCGATCACCGGATGCTGCATGCCGGCCCCCGCGCCGCCGCGCTCTTTAACACGCAGGAAGTGCTGCTACGCGCCCGTGACATGGTCGACGACCGCCGGGTGCTGGTGGATCACAGCCTGCGGGAGGTCACCTATTTCCACGTTATGTTCGAGGGGCATCAGCTGATCTGGGCCAACAACATGGCAACCGAAAGCTTCCACCCGGCCCATATGCCGCTGGAGGCCATCGCGCCCGCGCAACGCGCGACATTGCTGGCACGCTTCCCTGAGCTGCAGCAGGATGCTGGCAGCTACGGACCGCTGGCGCGGCGCAACCTCTCCAAGCCGGAGGCCGCGATCCTGCTTTACGACCAGATCTAGCCGTGACGCGGCTGGCAACCTATCTGCGCGGCCATTGGCAGCTGCTGGCGCTGACGGCGCTGGTTTTCGCGCTGTGGTCGACGCCCGTCGTGGTGCCGCTGAAAATCCTGGTGGTCTACTTGCATGAGCTGTCCCACGGGGCGGCGGCCATTCTGACCGGCGGGCAGATTGAGCAGATCAATGTCTCCCCCCAGATCGGCGGGTTTGCGGTGACGCGCGGCGGGTCGCGCTTTGCAATCCTGACGGCGGGGTATCTGGGCTCCCTCCTGATCGGGGTCGGCCTGCTGATCGCCGCGCTGAAGGGCCCCGCGGATCGCTGGATCGTGGCGGGGCTGGGCGCGGTGACACTGTTGGTGACGGTGCTTTACATGCGCGACATTTTCACCATTGCCTTTGGCTGTCTGACGGGGGCAGCGATGCTGGCTTGTGGCCGGTGGCTCAGCCATGCGGTCAACGACCTGGCGCTGCGGGTGATCGGGTTGTCGAGCATGATTTACGTGCCTTACGACATTTATGACGACACGATCCGGCGCCCGCATCTGCGATCTGACGCCCGGATGCTGGCGGAGGAATTTGGCGGCACCACGATGCTATGGGGCGCGCTGTGGTTGCTGGTCAGCCTGCTGGTCATCGGCTGGGCGCTAAGGGCTGGGCTGGGCCGGTACAGCAATCTGCCCTGGCCCGGCGGCAAAGGCGGTTGACTCCGTTATCGCGGCCTCTATAAGCGCGGCTTCATTGGTGTTGGTGGCCCCCGTAAGGGGATGCCCTGTCGCTGCGACAAAATTCGCAGAGAGGACAACGCCCTTCACGCCCGCAAGGGTACCTTAGAAGGAGATCAGCAAGTGACGAAACGTACTGCTGCCAAATACAAGATTGACCGCCGGATGGGCGAAAATATCTGGGGTCGTCCGAAATCGCCGGTAAACCGCCGCGAATATGGCCCCGGCCAGCACGGCCAACGCCGCAAGGGCAAACTGTCCGACTTCGGTTTGCAGCTGCGCGCCAAGCAGAAGCTGAAAGGCTACTACGGCGACCTGACCGAGAAGCAATTCAAGCGCATCTATCTGGAAGCCGCTCGTGTCAAAGGCGACACCGGTGAGAACCTGATCGGCCTGCTGGAACGCCGCCTGGACGCCGTCGTTTACCGCGCCAAATTCGTGCCGACCGTGTTTGCGGCCCGCCAATTCGTCAACCACGGCCACGTCCGGGTGAATGGCCAAAAGGTCAACATCCCTTCCTACCGTGTAAAGGAAGGCGACGTGATCGAGGTCCGTGACCGCTCCAAGCAAAACGTTGCTGTGCTGGAAGCTGTGCAGCTGGCTGAACGTGACGTGCCTGAATATATCGAGGCCGATCACTCCAAGATGACCGCGACCTTCGTGCGCACTCCGGGCTTGGGCGATGTGCCTTACCCGGTGATGATGGAGCCGAACCTCGTCATCGAATATTACGCGCAGAACTAAGCACTTCTGTTGCATTCTTAACACGAGAAGCCGCCCCTTTGGGCGGCTTTTTGCTGCTTTGGGGTTGCCCGCCGCCGACGCTGGCTATTCTAGTGCGCATCAGTAACGTGCCGGCTTGGGGGAGACGGGCGCGCGATGTTTCGGGTGACCAGTCTAAAAGAGATTGATGAAATACGCTGCCAGAGTTTTGAAGGAGACTCTATGCGCAAGTCGCCCTATCGCCGCCCCGTGGCCCCGAGCCACAGCGAAGCACAGAGTGACCCGGATACCGTTGCGACCGCCGGCCCCACCTCCGAGGCGGAGCCGCCAAACGCACGTGTAACGGCCAATGATCTGATCCGCAGCGAGCATTTTCAGCAACGCATTGTCGCGGCCCGCGAAAAGCGTGCGCGCACGTTGGCAGCCCGAAACGAGTTCGCTCAAGAGCTGGCCGACCCGGCAGAACCTGCCGCCTTGGCGCCTCGCTTTACGCCTTTGCCCGAAATGGCCGAGGCACAAGCACCTGATATGACCCCGGCCTTTGACAGCGCTGACGATAGCGACGCACCCGCCTTCGTGCATGTGGGATACCAGCAGCCGCTGACACCCGCCGCATACGTCCATCACCCCGCGCCGACGGAGGCCACGGATTTCGCCGACACCGCCTCGCCCGAAAACCGCTACAGCCCGGATGAGCCTGGGTTGGTTGGCGTGGGTCACCTTGTTCTGCCCGGTTTGACCGCCGCTGGCGGCTTTGCTCTGACCGCCGGGCAACGGCTCCGGTCCGAGGCATCCCGGCTTCCAGCTCTTGTTACGGCCCTGACGGCCAACTGGCGCATGCCATCGGTTGATCTCGCCCCTTTTGTCGGTGCCGCCTCCGGTGCCGTCGCGTCGCTGCGCAAGCGACGGCATTTGGCCGTGCCCCTTGGCGCGGCGGCCGCTGTCGCGTTGCTCGCTTGGGGTTTGCTGTCATTCGGCGGCGGGCAGGAACCTGCCAGCTTGGCGGAGGCGCCCGAGGCGGCCCCTGCCGCGCCTGAAACGGTGCTGGTGAAAACCGCGCCCACGCAGCCCGGCGACCTGCTCTTGACCTACGCGCCGCAGATGCCGGCGCCCCCGATGCCCGTGTACGGGGCCATCGGGGTGGACAATACGGGCCTTGTGCAGCTTGCGGGTTTCAACCCCGCCAAGTCGGATGCCTTCGGGTTGCCCGGCCCAAATGGCGTGCCTTGGCCGAAGATCGTCCTGTCAGAACTGACCGGTCAAACCGTGCGCCCGGTGCCGCGCCCCGCAGCCTCCGCCCCCGACGCGAAAGAGGAGGCCATCGCCTTGGCCGTAAATGCAGCCCTGCTGGTCGCCCTTGGCGAGGCGGATACGCCAGCTTCGCCGACGCCCGCGCCTGAAGTCACGGACGCGGCAACGGAGGCCCCGCAAGCTGACGCGCCGCTGCTGGCCTCAGGTCAATCCGGTGCGCAGCCCGACCGGCCGATGGTTCTACACATGCAGCAAGGCCCCGACCCGGAGGCCATGGCGGCCACGCTGACGCAGGTGGTCGATCTGGTCACTCCGCATGTCACAACCCGGGAGGTCCCGTTCGAGATCGCACGATCTCATGTGCGGGTCTACCACGCCAAGGATGAGGCCGCCGCGCGCGGCGTGGCGGAACTGCTTGGCATTGAGCTGCGCCCGATGAAGCTGGCCGGCAACCTGCCACCTGAAGGGTTGATTGAACTGTGGTGGCATGGGGCGTCCGCAGATGTTCAGCTCGCTGCCCTCCCCAAACGTCGCGCGTCCAAGCCGGTACTTCTGCGCGTGGCCGAACCCTCTGTCGCAGCGGCCGTCCCACAACGCGGTCCGGCTCGCGCGCCCAATGGCGCGGCCTGGGCAAGCGCGCCAGAGTTTGCGCCGCAGGTCAGCACCGAGGTGATCACACCGGTCACCCGCGACATCCCAGTTACCATTCGCCAGCCTCTGCCAACCGTGGCCACGACAGACGCCGCAGGGCAGGAACCGCGCGGGCTCGGACGCATCTTTAAACGGCTGCGCGTGCGGAAAACGGCGGCGGAGCAGCCGGTCGATCTGGCCGATGCCAGTTAGGGTACTGGCAGCGCTTGTCTGATCAGCTTGGGGCGGGAAGGCCAAGCGCCGCGCGCCCCTCTGCCGTTTTCATGGAGAAATCCTGCCCCAGCCATGCATCACCGCCCGGCCCGCACAGATAGGCCAGCGCCTGCGCCACCCATTCGGCGGGGATATGGACATCCCAGTCTAGCCGGCTGACCGGGTTGATGCCGCTGTCGCGGATTTGTTCCTGCATCTGGGTGGCCACGGTGCCCGGCGACAGGCCCATGACCCGGATGCCATGTTCCGCCATTTCCTTATGCCCGCATTTGGTCAGGGACAGCACCGCTGCCTTGGTGGTGCAATAGTGGCTCCAGCCTTCCAGCGCGCCGGTTGCGGCACCGGAGGAGATGTTGATCACCGTGCCCGCGCCCTGATCCTGCATCACGGGCAGCGCGGCGCGGTAGCCGTGATAGACGCCTTTGAGGTTCACATCGACCACCAGCGACCATTCCTCCGGGTCGCTGTCGGTGATGCGCGCCACCGGGTCAATGAGCCCCGCATTGTTGATCAGCACGTCGACGCGGCCAAAGATGTCGCGCGCTTGTGAGACCGCGTTTTCCACCTCGTGATACCAGCTGACGTCGCAGGCCAGGCCAATGGCGGTGCCGCCATCCTTCTCGATCTCCTTGGCGATCCGCTTCACCGCCTCATCCGTGCGGGCGAGCAACATGACCTTCGCGCCCTGCTTGGCGAAGTGGCGGGCCGCGGCCTCCCCAATGCCGCGGCTGGCGCCGGTGATGATCACGGTTTTGTCTTTGAGGTCGGACATGGGGGGTGGGCCTTTTGCTATGATGCCTGTCTACCCTACCCAAATGCCGGGGCACGGGGCAATCAATTGTGGCGGCAACCCCTCGCCATCGCCGGCAAACAGGCGTATCGGTGGCGCCATGATCGGCGATAGCATCCGAACCCTGCCTCTGGCCGAGGCGCGCAAGCTGCCCTTTGTCCGGCAGCCCGTGTTCCTGCTGTTTCTGATGGCCTTTGCCATGCCGATTGCCTTTGCCACGTGGTCGGCGCTGCTGAACAATTTCGTCATCGAGGCCGCAGGTTTCACCGGGGTCGAAATCGGCTGGCTGCACACGGTGCGCGAGATTCCGGGCTTTCTGGCCGTGGGCGTGATCTTTCTGATCATCTTCGTACGGGAGCAGGTGCTGGGTTTGACTTCGCTGATCTTGTTGGGCGGGGCGTCGGCAATGACCGCCTATTTCCCCAGTTTTGGTGGCATTCTGGTGCTGACGCTGATCTCTTCCGTCGGGTTCCATTATTATGAGACGGTCAACCAGTCCCTACAGCTCCAATGGATCGAGAAGGACAAAGCCCCGCAGCTGCTGGGCTGGCTGACAGCGGCAGGCTCTTTTGCGTCGCTTGTTGCTTACGGGCTTTTGGTGCTGACCTGGAAAGCCTTCGATCTGAGCTACAGCTTTGTTTACGTTACCTCGGGCGGCATCACGGTGGCGATTGCCGTTTTCGCGTTGATCTACTTCCCGCAATTCGAAGCGCCAGACCCCCAGATCAAGAAAATGGTGCTGCGCCGCCGCTACTGGCTCTACTACGCGCTGCAATTCGTCTCCGGCGCGCGGCGGCAGATCTTCGTTGTCTTCGCCGCTTTCATGATGGTGGAGCATTTCAATTTCGAAGTTCATGAGGTCACATCGCTGTTTCTGATCAACTACGTCGCCAACATGATCTTCGCCCCGCTGATCGGCCGCGCCATCCACCGCTATGGGGAACGCAACATGCTGCTGTTTGAATATACCGGGCTCAGCCTGGTGTTTCTGGCCTATGGCGGCATCTATTATTTCGGCTGGGGGGTGCTGGTCGGGGCCAGCCTTTACGTGGCCAACCATATCTTCTTCTCAATGGCCTTCGCGCTGAAAACCTATTTCCAGAAAATTGCAGCGCCCGAAGATATCGCCCCGACCGCCGCAGTGGCCTTCACCATCAACCACATCGCGGCTGTTTTTCTGCCCGCGCTGCTGGGATACCTTTGGATTGTCAACGAGGTCAGCGTCTTTGTGCTGGCCGCTGGCATGGCGCTAACCTCGCTTATCCTATCGGCGCTGATCCCGCGTCACCCTGTGCCGGGGCATGAGACAATTTTCGCAGGCGGGCACCGCGCAGCAGCGGAGTAGAAATCCCCGGCGGGATGCCTATCTTATGGGACAACGCGAAGGGAGACTTGAGATGTTTGGATTTGCCCGCAAGAAGACCGAGATGGTGACCCGTGACACTGCCCTGCCGGGGCGCGGCGCGGCGATCCCAACGGCCACGACCCATTATGTCAACGGCAACCCGCTTTCGGCCGATGTGCCCGACGGCATGGCAGAGGCCATGTTTGGTATGGGTTGTTTCTGGGGCGTGGAGCGGATGTTCTGGAAGCTCGACGGCGTCTATTCCACGATGGTGGGCTATGCGGGCGGCTTCACGCCAAACGCCACCTATCAGGAGGTGTGCACCGGCAAGACCGGCCATAACGAGGTGGTGCGCGTGGTCTATGACCCGGCGGCGATTTCCTACGAGGCGCTGTTGCAGGTCTTCTGGGAGGGGCATGACCCGACACAAGGCATGCGGCAGGGAAATGACATGGGCACGCAGTACCGCTCAGGCATCTACGCCTATAACGAGGCGCAGAAAGAGGCGGCCCTTGCCTCCAAGGCGGGCTTCGCGCCCCGCTTGAAGGCGGCAGGCTTTGGCCCCATCACGACGGAGATTGTCGACGCCCCCCCCTTCTTCTTTGCTGAGGATTACCACCAGCAATACCTTGCCAAAAATCCGGGCGGCTATTGCGGGATCGGCGGCACAGGGGTCACTTGTCCGGTCGGTACCAACGCCTGACCCGCTACGGGACGCCGCCCCCTGGTGTAGGGGGCGGCAACAGGCGTTGACCGCTCCGGCGCATCCGACTAGGGGTGCAGCCCATCTGACTAGGAGGGGCCATGCCGACCTATACCGCATTGACGACACTTATGGGGGAGGGCCCGGCCCAGACCCTTGGCGAGGCGCTTGAGACGCTTGAGCCCGCACCCACCGGGGTGGGCGTGTTCGAGGTCGAAGACGGCTCCGGTCTGTGGGAAGTGGGCGGCTACTTTCTGGCCCCGCCCGACGACATCGCGCTGGCGCTGCTGGCGGCGGCGCATGATGCCAAAGCTTTCGTCGTCTCCGAAGTGCCTGACCAGGATTGGGTAGCCCATGTCCGGCGCGAGCTTGCCCCGGTGGAGACGGGCCGCTTCTTTGTCTATGGCAGCCATGACGCGGACAAGGTGCCGGAGGGCAAGATCAGCCTGCTGATCGAGGCCGCTATGGCCTTTGGCACCGGCCATCACGGCACGACCTTGGGCTGCCTGATGTTGCTGGAGGATCACATCGCGGAAGGCCGGGTCTCGCAGAACTGTGCGGATATCGGTTGCGGGACGGCGGTTCTGGCCATGGCCGCCGCCGCCGTGTGGGGCAATAATGTGATTGCGAGCGATATCGACCCGGTCGCGGTCGAGGTAGCGGAGGCCAACCTTGCCGCCAATGACATGACGGGCCAAGTCACCTGTGTGGAGGCCGCGGGCTTTGATGCCCCCGCCTTGCAGGACGCGGCCCCCTATGACCTAATTTTCGCCAACATCCTGAAGCCGCCGCTACTTGCCCTGGCCCCCGACATGGCACGCTGCACGGCCAAGGGCGGGACGATCATTTTGTCAGGTTTGTTGGTGGAGCAGGGGGATGACGTACAAGCGGCATATGAGCAACACGGGTTCGAATTGGTGCAGCGCCGCGACATTTCTGAGTGGACTGCCTTAAGATTAACAAAATTTTAACGTTTTCTTTAGGCGTTCATGAGTTATTTTATATTATAAGTGACAGGGGTAACACAAATCTAGTCGAGGGATACCGTGGCCGACGCCAATAGAGAACAGTTTATGCAGCGCATTGGTGCGCTGAAAATGAAAGCCGATCCAAGAACCAAGGTCATCAAACGCGTCACAGAGGACGGGTTGGTGGTAACGGAAACCAAATCCGCCGCTGCAGCGCGCCGTCTGCTGCCCATCAAGGGCATATTGGTCGCTGCCGGTCTTTTTGTGGCGGTGAAGGGATTTTTGCTGGCCGAACTGGGCGGGCCGGAATACCAGGCCCGGCTGGACGAGATGAAACAGGGCGGGGCCATCCAGGTATCGGCCGCTTTCCTGCTTGATGCCGATCCGGCAACCCGCAAGGTGGCCGACCTGCTGGCCAGAACGCTTCAGTAACGCCGCAGGGCGTTATCGGCTTGAATTCGGGGTTTGGCCGCCCGAATGAAAAAGGCCACGCCGAGCTGTCTCGCGCGTGGCCTTTTTCGTTTCGCGCCGCTTGGCGGGTTACAGCGCGTTGATATCTGCCGAGGTCAGACCGATATCCTGCAGCTCGCGCGTGGTCAGCGTGCTCAGCGCGCGGCGGGTCAGGCGGCGGTCATTCCATGCAAGCACCGCGCCAAACAGGCGGGTCCACATATTGGTCGGGTTGGAGCGGGCGCCTTCAGACAGCGCGCGGGAGGTTTCGAAAACAGCCATTGAAGTCGTCCTTTTCATTCTGGTTACAAATTAGGCGTTCTGCCTTGCTCATTGCGATTTAGTGGCGCGATCTATGAAAAACAATTCTCATCTGTGCATGCCCCCTATGCAATTTCGGCATGTCGCAATTCTGACGTAATTAACTGAATTTTAGTCGTAATTTCTGTTGTCGGTCACTGATTGACCGGATGCCGTGTCGTAAGGCTGATCAAGCGGCGCGCATGATGGCATATTCGTGGAAACGGTGCTGCTTGGCAAATGTTCTTGTTTCGTGCTAACCCTTTCGCCAAGGCCAAAAAACAAGGCAGAGCAGCATGCGCGTATTGGGAATAGATCCCGGCCTCCGCCATATGGGGTGGGGCGTGATCGAGGTTGCAGGCAGCAAGATTGCGCATGTGGCCAATGGCATATGCCATTCCGAGGGGCCGGACCTCGCGCCGCGCCTTTTGAGCTTGCACCAGCAACTGACGCAGGTCTTCGAGATTCACCAACCCGACATGGCCGCGGTCGAAAAAACCTTCGTCAACCGCGACGGGGCGGGCACCTTGAAGTTGGGTCAGGCGCGCGGAATCGCGATGTTGGTACCCGCGCAGGCCGGACTAAGTGTCGGGGAATACGCGCCAAACGCGGTGAAGAAAGCCGTGGTCGGGGTAGGCCATGCCGACAAGCGGCAGGTCGATCACATGGTACGCATGCAACTGCCCGGCGTCGTGATTGTCGGGCCGGATGCGGCGGACGCGCTGGCCGTGGCGCTTTGCCATGCCTGGCATGGCCGCAGCGCCCAAGGCTTGGCCGCGGCCCTCCAGCGGGCGCAGAGCGCATGATCGGCAAGCTGACAGGGGTGGTGTCGCATCGCGGCGTAGATCACGTCATGCTGGAGGTCGCAGGCGTGGGCTACCTTGTATATTGCAACGACCGCACGTTGGCTTCCCTCCCCGGACAGGGGGAGAAGGTCGCGCTTTTCACCGATCTGCTGGTGCGCGAGGACCTGCTACAGCTTTTCGGCTTCACCACGATGATCGAGAAGGAATGGCACAAGCTGCTGATGGGGGTGCAGGGCATCGGGGCGAAGGCCTCCATGGCGATCCTGGGCGCGCTTGGCCCGGACGGGGTGCAGCGGGCGATTAGTCTGGGTGACTGGAACGCCATCAGGGCGGCCAAGGGCGTAGGGCCGAAAACCGCGCAGAAAGTTGTGATCGAATTGAAGGACAAAGCTCCTGCCGTCATGGCCATGGGGGGCACGCTGCCTCAGGCTATGGGCGACGCTTCGGTGGAGGTGATCGAGCCCGTCAGCACGACGCCCCAAGGCGCAGATGGCGCCGCGCAATCGGACGCATTGTCAGCGCTCGTCAATCTGGGCTACGCGCATGGCGACGCGGCCAGCGCCGTGGCGCAAGCCGCAAGTGAAACGACCGAGACCGCCGCCTTGATCCGCGCCGCGCTAAAGCTGCTGGCCCCGAAGGACTGACGCGGGCATGGTGGATGCAATGACCGACCCTGACCCCACTTTGCGCCCGGAGCGCCGGCCGGAAGATGCCGACCGAGCCATGCGACCACAGGGCTTGGACGAATTTATCGGCCAGGCGGAGGCGCGGGCCAATCTGCGCGTCTTCATCCAATCTGCCCGCCAACGCGGCGAAGCGATGGATCACACGCTGTTTCATGGCCCGCCCGGTCTGGGCAAAACGACCCTGGCACAGATCATGGCCCGCGAACTTGGGGTGAATTTCCGCATGACCTCCGGCCCCGTGCTGGCAAAGGCCGGCGACCTGGCGGCGATCCTGACCAATCTTGAGGCGCGCGACGTCTTGTTTATCGACGAAATTCACCGCCTGAACCCCGTGGTTGAGGAGGTGCTTTACCCCGCGCTTGAGGATTTCGAGCTTGATCTGGTCATCGGGGAGGGGCCCGCGGCCCGCACTGTGCGGATCGAGCTGCAGCCTTTCACGCTGGTGGGGGCTACGACGCGGCTTGGGTTGCTGACGACGCCGCTCAGGGACCGGTTCGGCATTCCGACTCGGTTGACTTTCTACAACATTGACGAGCTGCATGAGATCGTGCGGCGCGGCGCACGTCTGATGGGGATTGCCACCGATGATGACGGCGCACGCGAGATCGCGCAGCGCGCCCGTGGCACCCCGCGTATCGCGGGCCGCCTTTTGCGCCGGGTGGTTGACTTCGCGTTGGTCGAAGGCGACGGCACGATCACGCGCGCGCTGGCCGACAGCGCGCTGACGCGACTTGGCGTCGACCATCTGGGCCTTGATGGCGCGGACCGGCGCTACCTGCGGCTGATTGCCGAGAATTATCAGGGCGGCCCGGTGGGGATCGAAACCATGTCCGCCGCGCTGTCCGAAAGCCGCGACGCGCTGGAGGAGGTGATCGAGCCCTATCTGCTGCAACAGGGCCTGATCCAACGCACGCCCCGCGGCCGTATGCTGGCGCAAAAGGCGTGGACCCATCTGGGGATGTCGCCGCCGCGCGGGGCAGACGACCTCTTTGCCGATCCCTAGCCCGATGCGGTTGCGCAGCCCGCTGCTTTGCGGCTAACAGCCCGCTGATCCCTCATAGGTAACGGAGCCGCTGGCATGACCGAGCTTGATATTGCGCCCTATTTCACCCGCTCCGATGGCGGCTACGTGTTTGCCCGGTGGGGTCGCCCGATTGCGCCGGTGGTCTTTGGCGTCGAGGACCAGACCATTTCCACGCTCAAGGGCGCGATCGAGGCCGTGTGCACCCTGGCTGGCCATGAAATGGCCGAGACCGACCCGGAGCTAGGCGCCAATTTCATGGTGTTTTTCATGCGCAGCTGGCAGGAGCTTCTGGACACGCCCAATCTTGACCGGATGATCCCCGAACTGGCGCAGCTGGTAGAACGGCTGCGCGCGGCGGATGCGAACCAATACCGCATCTTTCGTTTTGATCCTGAGGGCGGGATCAAGGCCTGTTTCGTGTTTCTGAAGATGGATGCTGTTCTGGCGGAGGTGCCTGCGGACACGCTTTGCCTGGGGCAGGTGGTCCAGTCGGTGCTGCTTTGGTCAGACGCGGCGTTTGTGAATGCCTCGCCGCTCGCGTTGACGGGGAATGATGTGGCCATCCTGCGCCCGGACGTCGCCGCCATCATCCGCGCCGCATATGACCGGGTGATGCCTGTGACCGCCGATGACCCGAGCCATGCAATGAGGCTGTCTGCCCGCATTGGTCTGCAACAGACGAATTAGCGGCCCGTTACACGGACGGCAACAGCAGAGGTATAATCGTAGACCATGCCAGCAGCGCCGCTCCCGCGATAAACACGGACAGGCTGAAAAGCATCAGGGACATGCAAATCAGGATGACGCTTAGGCCGATAGCGGCTGCCATATAGGGCACGCCGGCTGTCACCACGACAAGAATGCCAGCCGCAACAATCAAAAGTCGCGGAAACAAGTCGAAGGGCGGCATGGTCAGCCAGTGAGGCGGATCGTTTTGGTAGCGGGCGAACCTTTCGCCAGCGCCAAGCAACCACACGATTGCGCTTTGCATGAAGTTCTGACGGGTGACCGCCCCTCCAATGGGTTCTGGCAACAGCAGATAGGGCTTTCGCAAAACCAGCTGTATGCCAAGCGCCAGCATGGCGACGCCCAGCACAACTGCGAGCGGTGCCAGCCCGCCAATCGGAGTAATAAGCACGATACCCACCAGCATCAGGCACAGATAGATCGACGCCTCGCCTAAATCTTTCAATGAGTACTTGTCATCGGGGCCGTCGGCGAGCTGTGGAAAAGCCTCCCGTGGGTCACGACCGGCACGGTCCTTGCGGATTGATGTTTCGTCAGCATCGGGGCTGGAAGGGGAGGACGCGTCGGACATGGCTTTACCTAGAACAAACTGCGACGCTGTTAAAGTAGGTGCTTTTCTACCGGCGTCCAGTAGAGGGTTAAGTTGTTGCGCGCTCCGAGACAAGATGGTCCAATGGAAACAATGGCCTATGTTATTGCACATACGTTCCAAATTCGCGTTTATTACGAGGATACGGACCTGGCTGGGCTGGTCTATTACGCCAATTACCTGAAATATATCGAGCGCGCCCGCAGCGAATGGGTGCGCGAGCTGGGCGTGGATCAGTTAGCCATGAAGGCCGAGGGCCGTGTCTTCGCCGTCCGCCGGGTGGAGGCTGACTACTTGTCGCCCGCCCGCTATGACGACCTGCTTGAGGTCGAGACCGCCGTGGCGCAGCTAACCGGCGCCCGGCTCGTCCTGCGCCAAAATGTGCGGCGAGGGGCGGAGCTGCTGTTTGAAAGCACCGTGACGCTGGTCTGCCTTGGCCCCGCAGGGCGGCCCGAACGGTTTCCAGCAGATATTCGCGCACGACTGGCGGCTCACGGATAATTTTCGCCACATCTTCCAAGGAATAATGGCCAGGGCGCGTCCAACCCTGTATAGTGTTGGCACAACAAGCCGCGACAAAGCGGCGCGAACAATAAAGAGCGGGTACATGGAAGCTGAGGCAATTGGCCTGGCCAGCGAGGTGGATTTTTCACTGACGTCGCTGTTCTGGCAGGCAACTCCTACTGTCAAAATCGTCATGGTCATGCTGATCGCGGCCTCCTTCTGGGGCTGGGCGATCATCGTGCAGAAATTCATCAACTACCGGGTGGCACGTCGCCATGCGGAGGCGTTTGACCGCGCCTTCTGGTCGGGGGAGCCGCTGGACGAGCTGTTCGACAAGGTGGGCAGCAACCCCACCGGCGCCTCTGAGCGTATTTTCGCGGCCGGTATGACGGAATGGCGCCGCTCGCACCGCGAGGACGGGCGGCTGATTGCCGGGGCCACCTCCCGCATTGACCGGTCGATGGATGTGGCCATCGCCAAGGAAGACGAAAAGCTGAATTACGGGCTGGGCTTTCTGGCAACCGTTGGGGCCACCGCGCCATTCATCGGCCTTTTCGGCACCGTCTGGGGCATCAAACATGCCTTTGAGGAAATCGCGATTGCGCAGAACACCAATCTCGCTGTCGTGGCCCCCGGTATTGCGGAGGCGCTGGTCGCCACCGCGCTTGGGCTTGTCGCGGCCATCCCGGCGGTGATCTTCTACAACAAGCTCAGCGCGGATGCGGACCGGATCGCCAGCGGGTATGAGGCATTTGCCGATGAGTTCTCTACCATCCTGTCGCGTCAGCTGGACGCCTGAGCCATGGCCGGAGGTGTCATCCAAGGCTCTGCCAGCGGTTCCCGCCGGGGCAGGCGGCGCAAGTCAAAGGCCCGGCCCATGTCCGAGATCAACGTCACGCCTTTTGTGGACGTGATGCTGGTTTTGCTAATCATCTTTATGGTGGCTGCGCCGCTTCTTACCGTGGGCGTCCCGGTGGAACTTCCCAAAACCGCCGCCAACGCCCTGCCCACGGAGGAGGAAGAGCCGCTGACCATCACGGTCGAAGCTTCGGGCGATTTGTCCATCCAGAACACGCCCGTCGCCGCGCCGGAGCTGGTAGGCCGTCTGCGTGCCATCGCTGCGGAACGTAGCACCGACAAGGTCTTTCTGCGCGCCGACGGTGCGGTCAGCTATGCGCAGGTCGTGCAGGTGATGGGGGCGCTGAACAATGCGGGCTTCTCCGATATCGGGTTGGTGACCGACAGCGACGGCCCCTCTTTCGACGACGGGTCCGCGCCCGCACCGGCCGAGTAAGCACATCATGCGCGAGGACATGAAAACCGGGGCCTATATTTCAGGGGCAGGTCATGCCGCGCTGTTTTTGTGGCTGTTGATCGGCGGTTTCTTCGTCGCGCGCGAGGATTTTGACGCAGTGCAGGTCACCGATATCTCTCTGATTTCAGAGGCTGATTTTCAGGCGCAGCTTCCAAGTGGCCCCGAAACGGGCGAGGCCCCGCCGGGTCTTGATGCGCCTGACCCGCAGGAGGCGGCCCCCGCCCCCGCGCCAAGTGAAACTCCGCCGACGCCCGCGCCGGCACCCGTCCCCGCACCAGCGCCGCCCGCGCAGCCTGACGTGGCACCTTTGCCGGATGACACACCGCCTGAGCCGCCCGCGCGGGAAGAAACGCCCGCTCCGGAAGGGGACCCCGGCGGCACCGAGATCGCGACCGACGCGCCACCGCCCGTGCCTGATCAGGCCGATGTCATCGCCGATCAGGTGACAGAAGCGCCGGACCCGGCCGCGCAAGAGGCTGAAACCGCCACCCCACAAACCGCCCCTGCGGAGGCGGCGGAGGCTACACCGCAGCCGGTGCAGGAAGAAACCGCGCCCCAAGAGACCACGACCCAGATCGTGACCGAGGCCGACGAGCAATCAACCAGCGCACCCACCCTGTCGCAGCGCCCCGGCCGCAGACCCGCGCCGCCACCACGCCCCGCTCC